>JAIHAN010000039.1 GCA_020054815.1 Peptococcaceae bacterium
CGTGCCATAAAAGATGGAAGAGGTCTAGGTCTTTCCGGGCGCCTCTCCCCATCAAATGTAAACCGCAAACTTGCCACCAACATCACCCTCTTACACTATTCACTGATGCATAATATGAAATTTCCTAAGAAAAAGTGTTTAACATATTACAATAAGAAAATAGGAGGCACCGGCCTCCATGGTTTACTACTTTTTCATCCCCAAATTGAGGAAAGTTGATAGATCCATATTATTCATTTTTAATGCTTTTTCCAAAAGAACCTGGGCTTTTACCTGTTCATCCGGGCTTAATGGTTTCCCCTCCTGGAACCTTGTGATAACGGTATAAGCTGCCTCCTTTTCTTCACCCTCCAGGCCCAGGGACTGTACAAAAGTGTCTTTTTCCTCAGAACCCATTTTCTTGACAGCCTCTACAATTTGCGGTAAAGCAGACATAATTTGCAGCATTTGCGTTAAACTCACGGCTTTTATCACCTTCCTTACACTATATTTGTTTAAATATTATGTCTAAGTGAAATATCCGGTGCATGGCCTGTAAATTCTTTTCACATAAAAGGTTTTTGTCTATTTATTTATGTTATGATATAAAAGTGTTAATATTATCGCACTATTATGGAGGAGATGCCATGTCACGTCCAGCACTTTCACCTAAATTTCTTTTTACCCTCTTTTTCTCTTTCTTTAAGGTAGGTTGCTTTACCTTCGGCGGCGGCTTTGCTATGATTCCTGTCATCCAAAGAGAAGTTTGTGATAACAAATGCTGGATGGAACAAGAGGAATTTATCGATATGATTGCCGTGACACAATCTGCTCCGGGGCCTGTAGCTGTAAATTCTTCTGTCTTCATAGGTTATAAATTGGCAGGAATTCCTGGAGCAGTGATTGCCCTTTTAGGTACAGTGCTTCCCTCTTTCATCATCATTCTGCTGTTTGCGGTATTTATCGCCTCCCAAAGCGGGACCAAGTACATGACTAAGTTCTTTGAAGGCGTTCGCCCTGCTGTGGTAGCTCTGATTCTTGGTGCAGGGCTGGGCATGGGGAAAAAGAGCATTAAGGACTCTTTTAGTGTGATTTTAGGTCTTCTGGCTATTACGGCTCTCGTCTTATTCAAAATTCATCCCATTGTCCTTATCATATCCGGAGCCATAGCCGGAATCGCACGAAGTATTATTCTCTCCGAACGGAATAAGGAGGTCTCATAATGCTTTGGGAACTTTTTCTTACTTTCACCTTTATTGGCGCTTTCAGCTTTGGCGGAGGCTATGGCATGCTCCCATTAATCCAGCAGGAAGTGGTGTACAATCATCAATGGCTGACCATCCAGCAGTTTACTGATATCCTGGCCGTTGCGGAAATGACTCCTGGCCCCGTAGCTGTAAACACTGCAACTTATGTGGGATACAAAATGGCGGGAGTTTTAGGTTCTGCCCTGGCTACTACAGGCGTTGTTTTACCTTCCTTTGTTTTAATCACCACTTTAGCCAGTATTGTGATTAAGAATAAGGATAACCCCCGCTTTCAGGGGGCCTTTCAAGGGCTGCGCCCTGTGGTCGTTGCCCTTGTCATCGGCGCCGCGATTCTGGTAGGTAAAGACACCATTGTTAATATACCCAGTGTTATCCTGGCTTTAATTGCTCTGGGACTAATGGAATATACAAAACTGCACCCTATCTTTATCCTCTTAGCTTTCGGTTTCCTTGGTATCATTATTTATTAAGGAAGAGATAAGCTACAAAGAGGAAAGAACCTGACGATTACGTCAGGTCCTTTCCTCTTTATTGAGGTCTTGAATTTTTTAGCAGGAACATGTTTCTACCCTGGGTTTTAACACCTCCACAGCCTTATGGCGGATTTTCCACACGGCATAACCAGCCAGGACAAAAAGCACCGCGCTGCCATGAAAAGCGCTGGGCGTACCCAGATGTTCACCAAGGAATCCGCCCATCAAGGGCCCGAAAACAGCGCCAAAGGCCGTCAGTCCATTTAATGTACCGAAAACCCGTCCCCGCATCTCCTCTCCCGCACACTGGGTAATGAGCACATTGCCGCTGACGTTAACGGCAGCATTGGCAAAACCGAAAAGAAAACGCTGGACTCCTAACAGTAATACAGAGTAGGTTAAACCTTGAACCACACTCAACAATGCACAAAGCAATAACCCCCCCAGGAGAATTGTTACATAATTGGCTTTTTTAATTTTACACACAAGTGGTGAACCTATGGCCAGCGAAATCCCAATTACAGAAAATATTATTCCTGTTATCAATTCCACATTTCCCCTGGTAAGTTCAGCTATGCGTATGGGTAAAATAGGCTGGATCATAAAGGTAGCAGCCTGCAGCATGACCATACAAAAGAAATATACTTTAAGAGATTTGTTACCCATGATGCTTTTGAGGTCCTGCCAGAGGTTCACTTTTACGGCCTGCTTAATTATCCGTTCTTTCGTGCCAAACACAGCCAGGGCAGAAGCAATACATAACAGGCCTGCTGAAATATGAAAGATCATCCTTAAGCCCAAATACTGCACCATAGCCCCTCCGATGAAGGGCCCCATAATGCCACCCAGGGCAATAAAGGTGTTAATTATGCCCAAAGCATAGCCCATATCTTCTTCAGGCGTATTGGAGGCAACCAGCATAATGGCAGAAGGAATAAATCCGGAAAGAAGCCCGTTCAAGGCACGAAAAACGAAAAGCTGCCAGTGGTTAGCCGCTATTCCCATTAAGACGTAAGTTAGAGCAATACCAAACCCTGAGCGCCAAAACATTACCCTCTTGCCATAGCGATCGGCCAAAGACCCCCAAATAGGAGCCATAATGGCATAAGTTAAAAAGTTGACGGAAATCATAATCCCTGACCAGAGGGATAAATTCCTCCCAACCCCCAGTTCTTCAAGAAACCGGGGTAAAAAGGGCATATTTAAGGTGAAAGACAGGTTGGCTATGAAGACGGCGATGGATAAAAACAAGAGATTTCTTCTCCACTGCACAATTAATCACCCGCTTCTTAAAACAATACGTTTATTATAACAAAATAATAAAAATTACCCTATTCTTATTTTCTATTAAATTGGGGAAAAAATAAAAGAGAAGATACTTCTTCTCTTAGATAATAAGATTTGCTTAAGTTGAAGAACTATTTTATGTCGAAGGAATGATTTTATGGAATCGGCCGTTTTTACCGCCGTTGTCTTAACCAACGAGATTAACCTTAACAAACTGGCGGTCCATTTTGGCATGCATAAAAAACTGCGCTGGGAAGACCCCCTTGTCCTCCAAGAAGATAACTTGCAGGGCATTCTCAGGGATTCCCACAATAAATATGTTTTTGTATTTTATTTCGGTACCGTTGTCTTTATCAATTTCTCTCACCATGAAATGATGGACGTTGTTATCTATCTAAAAAGAATAGATAAGAACATTCAGCAAATCTCCTCTTTCACTTTCCAGGATGATTTTAAGCTCTTAATAAGGCCCGATGACGAACCTTCCATTAACTTTGAAGATATGGTGGCTCCGGCCTTTAAAGATTACTACCTGGAGATCGTATCCACTGTGTTAGCCAAATCCGTTGCTCTGGAAAAAATCGAACACGACATCGACGTTCTTTTTGATGATATTGAAGAAATTGTAGATTATCTGGCCAAAGGCCGTTTTCAGATATCGGATAACCGGCTGGCCAAAACCTCAGCCACCATCTTGCGCTTTAAGTACAATACCATCTCCTACATTATGCTGTTGGATAAACCTGATATTACCTGGGTCAATGAAGAAGCAGGAAACCTTTTTGACAAGCTCAGCGGTCTTTTCGAGCTGGAGGAAAGGTATGAAACCTTACGCCATAAAACAGAAACCTTGATGGACATTACCGAAGTATTTACGGGTTTGACCCATGCCCAGAGAGGAACCCGCTTAGAGTGGATGATTATTGGTTTAATTGCCCTTGAGATTGTTCTCTCTCTCCTGGACAAGTTTTTCTAAAGCTTTTCTAAACTTTTCGTCATCTGCTTTGGTACGGGCCGCAGGTCCCCTGGTACGCCCGCCCATTCTACGGTATTTGGCTTTAAGATGCCGTTCCTCCAGGAGAAACTCCATTCTTTCTTCACGGAAGATATACCCATGGGGTGAAAGGGCATCTCCTCCCTTCCCCAAAACCAGGGCAGCCAATCCCCAGTCCTGCGTAACGACGATATTGCCCTTTTTCAGCAAGTTGAGAATGACGAGGTCTGCTGCCTGGGCCTCGTCACCTGCAATGATATGCTGGTGTCCCCCCTCCATCTGATGATGAAAAGAGGCTACCGTAACAACCTCCCAACCGTATTTTTGTGCAATCTCACATGTAATCTCTCTCACCTTTTTAGGAGAGGCATCGGCGTCTACAATAATCCTCGGCTTACGCTCAGTCATACAGCAACCTCTTCCAAACACTAACTTTAGAATAGTCTCCAAGCATGTTTAATTTATTTTTACCACGACACGGCTGCCTGTCCCATCCTGCTTAGCCGGTACAACTTCCAGGTAACGCGGCATCCTGCTTTTCAACTCCGGTACATGAGTAATAACCCCCACCATCCGCTGGGCATCGTGGAGTTTTTCCAAAGCCCCCATTACCAACTCCAATTTTTCCGGATCTAAGGTACCAAATCCCTCGTCAAGAAAGAAAAAACCCAGGGGGTATTTGCCCTTAAGTTGGATTTTAGACGATAAAGCCAGAGCCAGGGAAAGAGAGGTTAAGAACGTTTCTCCCCCGGACAGGGTGTTTACCGGACGGCGCTGGCCGCCGCTGTAATCGTCCCGCATGACAAATCCGCAGCCCTCGTCTAATTCCAGGGCAAAGCGCTGCCCGGTTAAAGTTCCTAATCTTATGGAAGCCTCGCCGGCCATGTCCCTGAGATGCTCTGCAGCCAGGAACTGCACAAAGCGCCGTCCTTTGAGGAGGTTTAAAAGCCTTCCTACCAGTTCTTTGCGTCCTGTCAACTTTTGGTTTAGTGTCTCAAGTCCTTGCAAAGTGATTTGTTTCGCCTGCAAATCCTCCAGTTCTTTCTGGAGAGCGCCTTCCAGCCTGATATCCTCGTTATATTCCCGGTTCACTTTATGTAATAATTCCCTTTGCTCCGCCATCTCCTGTAAATTAAAGGGCTGGTGGATTATTTTGGCCTCTAATCCCAGGAGTGTCTGTTCCACATGGTTGAGGTTCTTCTCGTACTCCTGGATTCGCTGGCTTATTTGGGCTCTAGCGCTGGAATCCAGTAAAGCCTCCTTAATTTCCTCCAAACTCTTAAATCCTTCCCTCGCGGCAGTATCGCTCAAGTCAGCGCGAATTTTCGCCAGGTGCTCCCGAGTCTTTAAGAGGGAAACTTTACTTTCCGCTAAAGCTTCAGCAGTTTCCTGCTTTCTTTTAGCCGCTTCCTGCCACTCTTTTTCAGCTTCGCTTAATTCCTGTTCTAGCTGACCTATTCTTTTTCTAACTTTCCCTGCAAATTCTGCCAGGTCTAGTCCGCCCAGTAACTCCCGGAGTCTATGCTCCAGTTCCGTTAACGAATTTTCCAGTGCCTGCACATTTTTTTCCAGGTTAACCTTATCTGCTTTTAGCGTGATTAGTTTTGCTCTTAATTCGTCCATATCCTTTTCTACAGTTATTTTCTGCTGTTCTAAATTTCCTTTTTGCTCAGTAAGGACCTTTAACTTGCCGTCCGCCTTCACCAGATGCTCTTTAAGCATTCTCACCATGTCCCGTTCCGGTTTGTGGAGAGCAGAGGGCAAGATGTCTCTAACTGTATTCTTAAGATTTACCGTTTCTTCTATAAATCTCTGGCGGAGCAAGTTGGCAGCTTTCACCCTGGCCTCATAATTGGGCCGGTGCAGGGATTGCACATCATCTTGCAGATGCTGGTATTTATTAAACTTTATGTTTACTTTTTCAGTCCAGGGCCGGAGTTTTTCTAACTCCTCTTTTAATTTTTGTGTCTCTTGTTTAGCCCTTCCTAACTCCTCACTGCTTACCCCTTTTCGGGCAGGCTGAGGATGGTGAACTGAACCACAAACAGGACAGGGTTCATTTTCTGTAAGTTTTTCTGCCAGCACCTGGGCCATATTCTCATAAACCAAATGGTTGTACAGTTTTTCTGCTTTTTGCTGCTCGGTACTGACCTTCCCGAGAAGCGCCGGCAGCATCTCCATAAACTGGCTAATGGAGCCTTGCAAGGGGTCTGCATTAAAATATTCTCTTTTTTCAGCCAGTATTAATCTAAGCTCCTCTTCCTCTTTTTTAAGGACTTTTTCTCTTTCCTCCAGAAAAGAAGAAGCCTCTTTTTCCAGTTTTTCAGCATTTTCCAGTTCAGATAAAAGGCTTAAGACTCTGTCTATCTCTTCCCGGCAGGCCAGGACTTGAAAAAGATCTTTCAGCCCCTGCTCATATCCCTTGAGTTTGCTTTCCAACTGTTCCACCGTGGCTTTTTTTTGCAAACCTGAAGCTGTAGTTTTGTCAATCTCAATTTGTGTAACTTTAAGAGCATTCCTGTTTTTATCAAGTTCCGCCTGCAATGTAAAGACCTGTTTTTCATATTCCCCGGCAACATTGATTTTAGGAAGCTCTTCTTCTTTGAGGCGATTAAGTTCGGCTTGGCCCTCCCGGGCTTTGTTCAGTCTTTCCTGAGCCTCTATGAATCTATCTTCCGCAGCCCGGTCTTTACCAGTCCTTTCAGCCTGAATTTTTGCTTCTGCCTGCTCCCGCATGAATAGTTCTTCCAACTGGTTGAAAAGACTACGCAGGGGTTCGGCTTTTTGCGCCCTTTCCAGGGTAACCTTATCTCCGGCAATTTGGGGCTTCATCCCCTCCAATCTTTCTCTTTCTTTAGCCAGCACGGCGATTTCCTCGTAGATCCTGGCTAACTGTTCAAGTTCTTTCAATTTATTCTCGAGCTCTTTTTTAAGGGCCTCTTTCTTCTTTATTTCCTCTTTTTTAGCCTGAAGCTCTTCCCGGATTTTCTGAATAGCCTCATCGGAAACATCCCCTAACTGGGTCATCAGTTTTACGTTCGTATGGATTTCCTGCTGGAGCTGGGCTTCCAGGTTTTTGGCCCGTAGGAGAAGTCCTTCTCCAAATTCCTCCAGACAAAAGATTTTTTCCAGCATCTTGGCCCGTTCCCCTTCCGTAAGCTTGAGGAACTGGTCAAACTTATTTTGGGGGAGAATGACAGCCCTGGTAAAATCCTTGAAGGTCATACCCAGGAGTCTTTCTATGGTTTCCGTAACATCCGTGGCTTTGTCGGCCAGGACTTCCACAGTCCTGCCCGTTTTCACCAGGCGGGCTCCTTTATTGAGCACCGACTCATCATCATGTTTATTTCTTACATAAGAACGCTCCACCAGATACGTCTCCTGTCCCAGCAAAAATTCAAAGGAGACAAAAAGTCTCTCGGTAAAGTGGTTCATAATCCCTTTGGTGCCGCCTGCCGCCCTTTCCACATTGCCAAAGAGCGCTAAGGTGACGGCATCCAGAATCGTCGATTTGCCACTGCCCGTGGGACCAAAGATACCAAAAAGCCCCAGGGAACCCAGTTCGGCAAAATTGATCTCCTGTTCTTCCCGGTAGCTTTGGAGCCCTGAGAACTTAAGACGGATTGGTTTCATCACCTTCACCTCCACCGGCCAGTTCTAAAAAAAGAGTCACCAGTTCATCGTCAGGGGCGTTACCCGTTTCCCTGGCTACAAACATACGGAACTTCTCCTCCAGGGACAATTGGGAAAGCCGCTCTCCTTCTTCATAAGCTGAGCTCCCCGGCAAAATGACCCTGCGAAAAATAATGCCGGGATGAGCTTTGTTCAACTGGTCGAGCTCCGCCCCCGAGAGGGGCTCTGGAGACTCTATCTCCAGGTAAACCCAAGCCTCTTTGTTCTCTGGAGCCGCACACCATTCATAAGCCTCCTGGTAGGATTTAAATCTTTTTAACAACATGGGCTTTCCGCTGGCGAGTTTCCGCGACCGTATCTTAACGTCTTGCCCCGGGGTAACCTCTACAACCACCACCTCTTTCTGCTGGTCAGTTTCCGAAAAACTGTAACATAGGGGTGAACCTGAGTAACGACAGGGCACGGGACTGCCTCCCACCCTCTGGGGCCGATGCAGGTGCCCTAAAGCAACATAATGGGCGTTGGCCGGCAGGGCGACAGGTTCTACCACATAGGCCCCACCCAGCTGGATATCCCGTTCCGATTCCGAGGTATGTCCACCCATTACGTATAAATGGCTCACCACAAGGTTAACGGTATCCTCCCGGAAAAAAGCTGCCCCCTGAGCCAGGGCCAGGGCCACACGTTCTGAATAGGCTTTCTGCATGGCCTGTTCTTCTAAAGAATCACTTAATACCTGATTAAGCCGCTGCTCGGAAGGATAGGGAAGGGGAACGAGAACGGCATGTTCCCGGCAGCCGGGAACGGCAATTTCCAGCCAGCCAGGCCCTCCCTGTACTATATATGCCTGCTCTCCTGGAAAGGAAACTTGACCCGCTGCTGCCACCTCATCTAAAGCGAGGCCGGGATTGGTCTTTCGAGCCAGTTCCTCCCCCGGAAACCCCAGGAGGAAAATCCCCTGTTTAGAAGCCAGGGGCTGGGCGGCTTTAAGCCTGTCGGGACTGTCATGATTTCCCGCTATAACCACTACGGCTCGCCTGCCATTGGCACTTAATCTTTCTAAAGCGTTAAAGAATAACTGTTCCGCCCCAGCCGGGGGGTTATAAGTATCGTAAACGTCACCGGCAATTAAAACCAGGTCAATCTTCTCCTCGTCAAGGATGTCACAGAGCTCATCCAGGAATTCCACCTGCTCAGGGAGACGACTGTGACCCTCCAGGGTCCGTCCCAGGTGCCAGTCTGATGTATGTAAGATGCGCATAAAAAAAACCCCTTTTATAGCTTCTTTTTCAATCCATAATTAGGATTCTTTTTCTCCTTAAGAGAATCCTGCCGGTTTAAGCTACAAAAAGAAAACAATGTTTATAGCGCAAAAAAAAGGGTCCCCTCCCCTGTACAGGGTGAGAGGCCCGCAGGATTTATCTATGTGATTTAGGTTATTTCTTAGCGGCAGGGTCAGCTAATTCAGCAGTAATACCGGCAATCCGCTTGGCTTCTTTGGCAAATTCCTCCCATGGCGTCATAGCCCTGACAACCAGTTTAGCGCCGTCGGGAGAACCGCCACCATGCATACAGCCGGGGATACCGCCGCCTACAGTAAGCCACTCCACTAAACGAGCGGCACGGGCGCGGGTTTCACCATCGGTACCGGCGGCCAGGGATTCAAGAAGCTTTTTGCCGTATTCAGGATGCTGGAAGTCCACATATGGAGGCATGCAACCAGTTTCAGCAATACCACCGCTGATATCCTGGGTCATTACTTTGGTTTGATAGGGCAGTCTGGCTACCTGGGTCTTATTGGTATGGGCCAGGAGCGGGTTGGGGATAAAAGTACCGGATTCAGTCTTCTTGCCTTTCAGCATAGCGCCCAGTCCCAAACCGTAGGTAATTTCATTGTTGATAGCCATTTCGTTGAGCTTATCCTGGAAGGCTTTTTGCGACAAACCGTTGGCACGGGCCATATTGATGGCAGCACCAATCATGATATCGCCCTGTCCGGCTACACAGGCACCGATAGCGGCGCGGTAAATGGCGGCAAAGTCACCGATAATCTTGCCGGTATACTTGAATTCACCGGCCAGGAAGATGCGCTCATTGGGTACAAATACGTCTTCGAAGATGATAAAAGCCTGGGTGATGTTGCCAACTTTAGGAGCATCCCAGCCTTCTTCCAGATCCCGTTCGTCACTGGGCCGGCGGGTTTCAACAATGGTTACGCCTTTCGTGTCACGGGGGATGGCACCGGCCACACAGTAATCGGCATCATCAGCGCCGTAACCGCTGGTGGGAATAAAGACGATTTCGTTACATGCTGCCACACCGCAGATTTGGATTTTGTAACCGCTAACAACAATACCGTCAGGACGTCTTTCCTTGATACGCAGGTAGTGGTCGGGATTGGGCTGTTGGGAAGGCTTCAGGGAACGGTTCCCTTTGGCATCGGTAATGGCACCCGACAGGGCCAGGGCGTTTTCTTCCACATAGAGCATATAATTTTTGAGTCTTTCATGATAATTAGTGCCATTTTCCTTGTCACATTTATAGGTGGCATCCCAGAGGGCAGTGAGGATGGTCCAGCCGGCACATGTAGCCCCCTGACAAGTACCTGACCAGCGGTACTGGTCTCGCTTCATATCAGAGTTACCGACAAGGTCTTCTACACTGGTCATCAGTGTGTTCCAGCGGTGGGCTTTCTTGCCCGTCAAGAAAGAAGTGGTGGTGTAAATGGGGGCTTTCTTCTCGTCAAAGGCCATATCATAGGAATGGGCAACAGATTCAACGTGCAGTCTGGTTGCAGGATGGGTCGTTACATCCTCGATGAGCTCACCGAACTTGTAGATGTTCGGTCTCATCTTTCTTAGGCTTTCCTTGTACTGTTCACCGGTTTTCAAGGCCATACCAAATATCCTCCTTACTAAATAATTAAAATATAATTGTATTTACTCTACTGATTATCAATGCAATTTATATGCCAACTCCAGACAAACCTCAATGTCTCATTTCCACTGGGTTTTTTGTGAGAACAAAATAAAAACTGATGCGTGTTTGCATCAGTTTGGCTATGTTTGTATTCTTTTTACTAATTTTATTATATTCTTATCTGATGCACCCAGACTTCATTTTGATTCTCCTGTGCATCTTCTCGACAGATATTATAATATTTTATTTTTCTAACGATGGTTGATTGGTTTACCTCCAGAAGCTGGGCAACCTTGCGGGTCGTCCTGTGTTCTTTAAGGGCGTGTTCAATTAACTGGGCTTCCACATCCTCAATTGCTGTTTTTAAAGGTACTATCCCATTTACTGTTATGGCTTTAGACTTAGCTCTGTTTTCCTGTAAAAACTCAGGCAGGTGCATTACTTGAACATGGGGTTCATTGACCAGGACCACTAAGCGTTCTACGAGATTCTCAAGTTCCCGTACGTTCCCGGGCCAATCGTACTGCAGGAGTCTTTCCACAACAGGTCCGGTGAGCTTTTTATCCAAACCATATTTTGCATTAAATTTTTTTAATACCTCAAACAAAAGAGGAATAATATCCTCCCGGCGTTGACGCAAAGGGGGAATATTAATATTGACTACATTTAAGCGATAGAACAAATCCTCGCGAAAAGTCCCTTTCCTCACCATAGACGCTAAATCTTTATTGGTAGCTGCAATTATGCGAACATCCACGGGTATAGCCTTTAAACCACCTACCCGGATAATTTCCTTCTCCTGAATAGCCCTTAACAACTTTACCTGCAGGTTTAAAGGAAGTTCGCCAATCTCGTCCAAAAAGAGAGTTCCTTCTGAGGCTAATTCAAACATACCTGGCTTGCCTTCTTTTCTGGCACCGGTAAAGGCACCGCCTTCATAGCCAAACAATTCCGATTCCAGGAGGTTTTCCGGAATCGCCCCGCAGTTAATTTTTATAAGAGGTTTGTTTTGACGTTTGCTAAGCAGGTGGATTTTTTTAGCAATGACCTCTTTACCCACTCCCGATTCTCCGGTAATGAGAACGGTAGATTCAACTCTTGATACCCTGGTAACCAATTCCAGTATTCTTTGCATGGCAGGACTTTGAGCAACAATGTCATCTATTTTAAATTGTTGTATATGCATCTCCTGAAGTTCTGAGGCATAATGCCTGATATCGTCGAGTTGTTTTTTCAGATTCTCCAGTTCAGTAATATCACGGACGTTAACAACAACCTGTTCGATATCACCATTCTCATCAAATACGGGAGTACCCGTAGCCATAATCTTCTGGCTGGCTTTAGGCCCAGAAGTCATTTCCAGCATAACGGTACACGTTTTTTTAGTTTCCAAGGCTTTAGTTGCGGCCGATTTGTTATAGAGTCCCTCCGCCACCAGATTATATGCGCTTTTGCCGACCACCTGATCCCGGGGAATACCGCAGATTCGCTCCCAGGCCGTATTCACATGAGTGACTATCCCGTTTCTATCACAGATATACAAGCCGTCATAAGATGATTCAATAATTGCATTGAATTTGCGGACAAGAGCCCTATGTTTATTTAGCTCTTCAGTAACAGATTCCAGGGTGGATATGTCAAGAAATACGCCCATGGCACCCACAACCTGCCCGTTATAGACGAGGGGCGAGCGGTTGGTAAGAATTGTCTTACCGTTTATCAGCGTCTTCACACCAATAGAAATACTCCCCTTTTCCAGGGTTTCTATGAGGCCGCTGGCCGGGTCAAGCTCTAAGATATGTTTACCCAGGTACTCCTTACTGTCACGTTCCAATATTCTTTCCGCCGCAGGATTGAAGACGAATATCTCCCCTTCAGCATCTATAGCAATGATACCGTTATAGGAAGAAGATACCACCTGGTTAAATCTGTCTGCATTTTTCTTATACCATTTCAGAGCAGAATCCATCAGATCTGTTTTTGTGATAAAACCTGACAATATATTTTCACTATTTACAACGGGTATTATCTCAAAATGGTTCTGTTCTAGTATTTGAAATACTTTATCCTTTTCTTTCACAGGCTCATGGGGATGGCAGAGTTGCTTGATGGACGATTCGTACGAAAGCTTCTCTAAGTGAGCAAAAATATCCTGAGCCTTTATAATTCCCACATATTTCCCTTCCCCGTCCATAACAGGTAAGGCAGAAAATGAGTACTGGGAAAACACCTGTATAATTTGCCTAAAAGAAAGATTCAGGCTAAGGAATGGACCTTTCAGTATGTTCAAATCTGATATTCTCATCCCATTTCCTCCCGTTGCAAGTTGTATTAAATATTCCACAACAATCTAAATATTCCTTCTCTTGCAGCAAAATCGACTAGACAGATATCTCCAATTCCCGTAATTTTTCTTTGGTGGGAATACCCGTGTCCCGCTCCCAGCCACGGGCCTTACAATACTCTTCCAGTGTTTCCTGAACCTTAGCAGGATTAAGGATTCTTCCCCGGCTCGGGCCGTCAGGAAGCATCTCTTGATAAAACCGCTGGGGATAAACACTGTCCTCTTTTTTCTCTCCTTCACGGAGGTTAAAAAGTTTCTGGAGATTCCAAATCCGTTCACCTGTTTTCATTAGTACTTCCCCTGTTATCTCTATTCCGGTAAGGGAGGAATAAAGCTCAGCAAGCAGAGTAGGGCCAACCGCCTGAAGCACGGGAGGCCGAATACACATGCCAAGGGTATTGTATAAGGAAATCAAATCCTCCGCCCACTTTGACATCTTAGGAATATTCACATCTTTTGATTCGGGATGGAATATTTCCTCCTTGATTTTCTGTGGCATATCCAGGTATTCATAGAGCTCATCGGGAAAGCCAAACACTTCCCAACTATATTCAAGAGGATTCTTATTATATCTTAAATTCTCTACAGGGTTCCGGTTGCGCAGGTGGTCCCCGCCCCTAATATTGGTAATATTCCCAAAAGTCCATGTAGACCAGCGGCCCCGGGGGTCGGCCATAGGTATTTCTAATCCTTTGATATGCATGGCATAATAGGATGCTCCCGGTATTTTCTCTCCGGCTCTTTTCGTGCCCTCTGCCAAAATGTCGCCTATACCCTCCCGCCTAACAATTAAATCGATCAACCGGAAAAGGGCAGTCTCATCGCCCCACTCCAGCTTAAAACCAATCTCTTTTTCTGATAATATGCCTCTTTGGTATAACTCCATAGCAAAAGCCACTGTGCCGGCAGTAGAAACCAGATCAATTCCGTAGCGCTGGCATCTTTCGGTAATTTTAGCCACCGCAGGAATGTTATCAATATCACACCCCGCCGCAAAGCCCATTAACGGCGTTACTTCCATATCTTTTACCTGCAGGCCCGCATAAGGTCCCTCTTTTACCTCAACCCAGTGAGCGCAGGCTATAGGACAGGCTATACAGGCAATACCCCGTTTACTGTATTTGGGTACCAGATTACGGCTGCGGGTCTCCAGCCAGCCCTTTAAAACTCCCGTTTGGAAGTTTCGGCCAGGAAGGGCACCAAATTCATAATAGGGGATGGTTGCCAGCATGGTGCCAAACTTACTGAAAGGACCGTAAAAGGGAGATTTATAAATCGCCTCACGGCATTTTTCCACGGCTTTCAGATATTTCTTTTTATCATGAACGCGCAGAGGTTTTTTGCCCCGTACGGCAATAGCTTTTAAATTTTTTGAACCCATGACAGCTCCCAGTCCGGTCCGGCCCCAGGCGTCATAGGGACCGTTCTGGATACTGGCAAAGCGACATAGCTTTTCTCCACCAGGCCCTATAGCTGCAACCTGAATCTCCTCATCACCAAACTTTTGCCTGATCAGCCCTAACGTATCCCAGGAATCCTTACCCCAAAGGTGGTCAGCGGGCAAAATCTCTACTTTATCGGTCGTTATATAGAGATAAACGGGTGTGGCAGCCCGTCCCCTGATGATAATCCCGTCATAACCGGCATATTTCAGTTCACTTCCCCAAAAGCTCCCGGAATTTGACGTGCCAAACAGCTCTGTAGCTGGGGATTTGGCGGAAACTTCAGTGCGGCAGGCCGTAGGAATATTTGTGCCGGTTAGTACACCAACGGCAAAACAAATGACGTTTTCCGACCCCAGGGGATCTGCCCCGGGAGGCACCTGATCATAGACAAGCTTTGCGGAAAAGCCCGCACCGCTGATATATTTTTGTACCAATTCCGTCTCCAGAGGGATTTCTTTTACGTATTGCCTTGATAAATCAATATCCAGCAGCTTCCCTGCATACCCGTACATTTATTTTCCTCCCTCCTGGCTATCATCCAATAATTTAACAGAACGCAAACACCCCGATGGGCAGACTTCCGCGCAACGCTGGCACTTTAGACAGGTGGATAAAAATGTTATTTCGAAAACACCTTGCACATCATGTTTCTTAATTCTAACGTGAGACCTGGCCAGATTAAATTCATTGTGGTACGTGATAGAGCAGGTTAAGGCACACGTCGTACAGCCCGTACATTTGCCCGGTGTTAATACCAGTTCTTTAGCCATATCTTTGTACCTCCCAAAGCTTTATAAGGAAACACATTCAGGTTGCCTCCCGGGGGGAGGCAACCTGAATACAGCAAAATACGAATTGGTATGAGTTTATTCTGCCAGGGCATTCTCCGCCGGTTTCGCAGGGGCTGCCGCCGGTTTACCATCGTTAACACCAATAACCAGGTGAAGAATAATACCTACAGCCAGCCCCCAGGCTGCTGTCTTAGTGGCCAGGAACAGGGCCATAATTCCGGCCACGCCGCGCTCTTCCTTGGTTTTAACCATATCCATGGCAATATAACAACAGGCAAAGCCTTGCACCAGGAGCGTTAAAGAAAGAGCAGCAGGCAAAACAGGCTTAACCAGGCTGATAATGGGCAGGAAGAATCCCGCAATAAACATGGCAATGGTAAAGGAACCGGCACCACCCCAGATAGAGTCCATAGCCTTACGTCCATGCTTATAACGTTCAGCTATAGCAATTGTACCACCCGCCCAGAGGGGACCGCAGAGAGGTCCATAAGGAGCGAAGAGACCCATAACCAGGTTACGGAAACCGGAAATGATGTTGGAACGGTTGGGGTTAAACTCAATAATCTCGTCATCGCGGACAGCGTCAGCTTCTTTGGTAACAACCTCAGCCAGCACAAAGTCACCGAAAGCGATAATATAAGCGGCAATAACTAAGGGTATAGCATCAATAAAATACTTGAGCGGCGGGAAGCCCACCCCGAAGATTGTGTATTTGGATACCAGTTCACCAAAGAGGCTGACATCTATTATACCCATTTGCAGCTTGGGCACCGGTATTTCTCCGATAATGGGGCCGACAATAGCAGCTACAATCATGCCGGGCAGCATACCATATTTAGAAAGCTGAGCCAAAAAGGCATTCTTATTTTTAGCTACGGCAAAACGCCAGGAGAACATAATTATAAAACAGATAAGAGCACCAGTCAGGATAGTGATTTCCTGTCCAGTCATCCGTCCTTTGGGCTGGATAACACTAATAACAGCGGCAAGACCGGCACCTAAGATAATACCTGCCCGCATGGAAACAGGAACAAAGGAAACGATTCTTTTTGCCAGACCTGTCGTCCCCAGGAAGAAGAACAAAACAGCCATGGACAACTGCAAAGCAATGATAGCATGAATTCTCTCCGGTCCTGCCGGATAGCCTTTACCCCAAGCCAAAACCAGGGGGATAGCGGGAGTAATCCAGCCGGGGAATACCGGGTCGCCAAAAGTGGGATGCAGGATATAAAGTAAGCCGTTTAAGGCCACCATGACCAGGGCTACTTCAAAGGGAACACCAAGCAATTCCTGGTGAATAGGAATTGAGCCCAGGGCAACAGCAACTAATATAAGTCCTTGTAAAGCCTCCGGCCATTCCCATCTGTAATGGATGAAGGGAAGGCGAACTTTGAACAACCCCATTGGTATATAAGGTTGTTCCTTCCCATGTTCACGGTAAATTGCCATAATTTATCCTCCTCTTTGTCATCTTGTAAATTATACGCCGACCTAACCTATCCCCAAAATATCCTTCATTATTTAGAGACTCTTAAACAAAGTCCCTTTCTCTTTCTCTTTTGTGCTGCACAAACTAATTAAATACTAAAGTACCACCTCCTTCTTTATAAACAAATACACTAGATAATTAGGTTCATTTTCCTGGCAGCAAAAGTCAATTCTTCTCTGAAATTTGGATGAGCAATAGCAATCAGCGCCTTTGCTCTTTCACTTGCTGTTTTGCCTTTCAGTTTGGCAATACCATATTCCGTTACGATATAGTCAACATCATTTTTGGAAGTTGTCACTACAGCGCCTTCTGTAAGCATAGGCTTGATTTTACTGATGGTATTGTTTTTGGCCGTGGAATACATGGCAATAAAAGCTTTCCCGCCTTTTGACCTGTTGGCGCCCCGTACAAAATCCACCTGCCCGCCAGTTCCGCTAAAGTTCTTAGGCCCTATGGATTCAGAGCAAACCTGTCCCAGCAAATCAACTTCCAAACAGGCATTTATGGAAATAAAATTGTCGTTCAAACCGATAATAGTAGGTTCGTTGACATAATCAACAGGATGAAATTCTACACCCGGGTTATCATCCAGATAATCATACATCCTGCGGGAACCGAAAGCGAAAGAGGCTATGGACTTGCCTGTATTGATATTTTTCTTTTTGTTGGTGACAACACCGGCTTCAATTAAATCCACCATGCTGTCAGTGAACATTTCACTGTGAATCCCAAGATCCTTCTTGGTCATCAGGGCTTTTCCTACAGCATTGGGGATTCCCCCAATGCCCAACTGGATAGTGGCGCCGTCGGGAATCATCTCGGCGATGCTGTTCCCCATAATAATATCTATCTCCGATAGGGGTTCGCTGGGCAGTTCAGGGAGGGGAATATGGGCTTCGCAAAGGGCGTCAACTTCTGAGATATGAACAAAAGCCGAACCATGAACCCTGGGCATATACTGGTTCACTTCCAGGAAAATCTTCTTGGCCCGGGACATCTGGGCTCTAGGTTCGCTGGCCGCTACGCCAAAACTGAAATACCCGTGTTTATCCATAGGAGAAACCATGGCATAAAATACATCAGGTTCCCTGTATTCCCGCCAATACCGGGGTACCTCATGGTAAAAGTTGGGCATATAGTCAGCTCTTCCTTCCTGAACTGCGGGTCTGGCCGCTCCACTGGTAAACCAGGCCACATGAATAATCCTTCCTGCCAGTTCAGGGGATAGGTACTTCCATTTCCGGCAAGCAAGGAGCATATGATGGGTAATTCCGGTTATGTCTTCACGGAGGGCTCTTTCGGCAAGGGCCTCTACAAGGGCAGCAGGCTCACCCAGAGCAGATGGACAGCAGCAAACATCTCCCGATTTAATTTGTCCTACGATTTCTTCTGGAGAAGTTAATTTTTTCTTGTACATTTCCTGCCATTTACTCATAATAATTCTCCTTTCTGAATGTTTCTTCTATTCTGCATAATGAAACTTGCTTTTATATTAAAGATGCAAATTTTATGCCACACTAAGAAAGAATCATGAAAGACTATGCGAAGCCCTGAAACCGCTTTCTACGAACTAAGTCTTTATCCTTTCGTTTTTGTTTATCTAAACATAATATTTATCTCGATGCACATGGACATCATTCCGAGAACAAAAGTGTTGATAATCCAGGATTCCTGGTGTCAATTGTAGATGCAGTTAAGCACCATCAAGATGTTCCAAAGCATCATTCTTATCCAGCTTATACTGTTGCATCTTCCTGACAATCGTTGACTGATTTACCCCTAATACCCTGGCCATGGCCCTGGTTGAACCGTATTTCACACTCTTTTTACACGTCTTTTTTTAGTGCCTTCTTCAGTTCTCTTGTCAGTAGAGGTACTATTTCAAAAAGATCGCCCACAATACCATAATCGGCTATCTTAAATATGGGAGCATCCGGGTCTTTATTGATTGCCACAATGACCTGGGATGTGGACATCCCTGCTAAGTGTTGAATAGCTCCCGAAATCCCACAAGCAATATAAAGTTTAGGGGATACCGTTTTCCCTGTTTGCCCAACCTGAGCGGAATGGTGGCGCAGCCCGGCATCAACTGCCCCTCTTGAGGCACCAACTGCTCCATCTAAAACCTGGGCCAATTCTTCCAGGATTAGGAAATCTTCAACTTTCTTTAAACCTCTTCCCCCGGAAACAATAATTTCAGCTTCGCTTAAGTTTTTTTCCACTTTGCTTTTCTCTAGAATCTTTTTAACTACATAAAGCAGATTGTCGGGTAAATCAAAATTTAGGTCTGTTATACGGGGCTTTTGATAACTCATAGAGTGTTTTCCCAGAGTGTTAGGTCGAACGGTTACGAAGGTGAGTTTGTTATTAGACTCGATATTTTCGAAAACCTTACCGCCATAAATAGGCCTGACAAAACTTATACCATTAGAAGTAAAATTAATGCTAATAACATCGCTAACCATAGGTGCAGTAAAATCCTGGGCCAGCCGGGGGGCCAGGTCTTTTCCTATAGCTGTATTTCCGAACAAAACAAGCTGGGGTGCCTCTTCCCTGATAATATTAGCCAATATGTGGCAGGCAAGCTGGGGATTGTGTACTTTGAGTTTCTCATTGTTCACTGTAATTATGTCATACACACCCCAGTGACCTATCTGTTGGTACATACCTTCCGAAATTTTTTCCCCATACAATACAGCTTTTACAGAAAATCCTTTTGCTCTGGCCTGGTTACTGGAAAAACTTAGCATCTCTTCCACTACACTTTTTAGCTGACCATTTGCCTGTTCCGCGATAACCAGGATCTTTTTTATCATGTTCTAACACACCTTCTCGAATTTGAAAATTATAGTACCTTGTCTTCCTGTAATTTCTGTACTAACTGGAACACAGCTTGCTGGGAATCAGAATTGTCAAATAACAAGGCAGCTTTTCTCTTCCGCGGAAGCTGGTAGGTAATAACTGAATTGTCTTT
>JAIHAN010000040.1 GCA_020054815.1 Peptococcaceae bacterium
CATAAAAATAAGGGTATTCTCAGGCCCCAATGGGTCCGTTTCCGCCCCAGTTGTACTAAACAATATTTTTGCCCCAAGTCCGCTGCCTCCAATGTATTTATAAGCATCGTCGGCGGATAAATCCACTTTGTTAACAGTCTTCTCTGATAAGTCGATCCAAAGTATTTTTCCCTGATACCCGTAAAGCATTGCTTCACCTCCTCTTTTAGATTAGCCACCGATTAGAGGAGGGAGAAAATACAGATGATCTTTGTCTTTAATTATTTCTCCCTCTTTCACTGGATTATTATTCTTGATTATTAATATTTGCTGCTGCCATGGATACTGTAGCAGTATGTGCTTATGTAGACTCTGTACATCAGTCAGTAATACTTGAAGTAAATCCTCGATCGTTGTTGCATTACCATCTATCATTACTCTTTTCACATTAAGCCCAGAGCTTTCACGGTAAGGCGGAAAAAACTCAATTAAAACTTCGACCTCCCTCACCTCCCCTATCCGGCATTATTTTAATCTATACTATAATTTATTTAAGTATTACTAAATTAATTCTATTTAAAATTATAATTTCCTTCTACCTTTTGTAAAAAATACTTAAAAATTTTACAAAGATGGCTTCACATAGGAAAAACCTATGTGAAGCCAATAATAGGCGATTATTTAGTATCAAGAATCCTTTGAATCAAATCTGTAACTTTAAGCTTTTCCCCATACTCCTTGTATACGGGCTGTACAGCGGCCTTAAATGCTTCCTTGTCCGGATTCATTTCTACTTGCATTCCTAATCCAGGTAGTTCCTTTATAGCCTTATCTTCCAATTCTTTGATATAATTCCTTTCATAGGTGGCAGTTTCGCGTGCTGCTTCTACTACAATTTTCTGTAAATCTGCAGGGAGTTTATCATAAGTTTTCTTACTCATCATAATTACTGCTGGTGCATAAACATGCCCCGTCATAGAGATATATTTCTGAACCTCATATATTTTCTGGGTATAAATAGTCTGCACTGGATTCTCCTGTCCATCAACAGTTCCCTGTTGAAGGGCCGTATACACCTCAGTCCAAGCCATGGGAGTCGGGTCCGCACCTAACTGTTTCCAGAAGGATACGTGCAGAGGAATTTCCTGTACACGAATTTTCATACCCTTAACATCTTCGGGTTTCTTAATTATTTTCTTCGAGTTAGTTACATGTCTAAATCCATTCTCCCAGAAGGCTAATCCAACAATGCCTTTTGCTTCAAAATCTTTCAATACCTCACTACCAATAGGCCCATCTAAAACTTTATAAGCATGCTCTGCATCCCTAAATATAAAAGGCAGGTCAAACACCTGAAGCCTGGGTACAAACCCAGTAACCGTAGCTGTTCCGCTAACAGACATGTCTACAGTGCCTAATTGTAACCCCTCAGCTAATGTTCTATCGTTACCCAATTGTGCACTAGGATATACTTCAATTTTTAGCTTTCCGTTACTCTTTGTCTCAACCTTTTTAGCAAACTCTACAGCCCCCTTATGGAAAGGACTACTTTCATTTAAAACGTGGCCTAGTTTTAAAACTATTGGACCTTGTTGATTGTTCTTTGGTGCTTCTGCCGGCTTATTACCGCCACAACCAACAATTAAAAGAGAAATGCTTAGTAGTAAGATCATCATCCATGTTAACCCTTTTTTGCCCTTCATTACCATTACCTCCCATTGAATAATTTTTATTAACGTTGGCGATTCCTTATTTTTTAGAAGCATTTTCACCCCCCTATACTTTGTTTGTAATTATTTAAGCAAAATAATTGTTTAAGGCTTTATGATAATCTTAATAATTTCATCGTTATTAACAGCTTCTTCAAAAGCTTCCGTTATATCAGACAATTTAAATTCAGCACTGATTAAAGGTTCCACATCAATAAGTCCTTGCTGGAACGGACGCATAGCCTTTTCGGTCCAGACCATTCGTTCGTACTTGGTATGATGAACCAAAGTAGTAGTAATCACTTTAAAACTATTTTGGTGCCAGCGATGCAAATTCAAGGTTACAGGTTGTGTAATCCAACTGTAGAGAACTAAATGACCGTTATGCTTAAGAATCGTACTGCAAGCGTTGAGGGATTCCTGGGTACCAGCTGCCTCAAAGACTACATCAACACCTTTTCCATCGGTTAATCCCATAATAGCCTGGTACAAATCTTCTTTTGAAGGATTAATGGTAACATCTGCCCCCATTTTTTCGGCAAGTTTTAACTTACCATCCAAAATGTCGATAGCAATTACTTTAGTAGCTCCCTTCCTCCGTGCACCTTGTAACATGATCTGCCCGGCAAAACCCATTCCCATAACAGCTACCGTATCTCCTATTTGCACCCCAGATTCCAAAACAGAATGCATAGCACAGGCCAGGGGTTCTCCCAGCGAAGCGATTCTCATATCCAACCCTTCAGGTACCGGCTGGAGATTGATGGGTTTAGTTTTGAAATAATCTGCAAAGGTGCATGAACGGCTAAAAGACATCACCAGATCCCCAACCTGGTATTCATGTACTTTAGATCCTACTGCTTCGACTACCCCTCCCCCTTCATGACCAATAAATAAGGGGTATTTTTCATTTGGCGGCATTTCGCCACGATAATACATTTTATCTGTACCACAGATTGAGGACTGGAATGTACGAACAAGAACCTCGTCATCCTCTAAAATTAAATCTTTCTCGACTAAAGCAAGTTTACCAGGTCCTTCGATTTTTAACATTCTGGTTTTCATAACACTGTCCTCCCTCAAATATCGTTCTTGTTACTACTAGTTACCACCTACCTTTACGTTAACACCCCTTCTCTCCACCATTTTCAGTATGCTCTCCATCCTCTCTTGTTCCGGCGGCATTATTGTGAGTTTATATTCCCTTCCTAGTTGCCGGTACTTTTGCTCACCAAATCTATGGTAGGGAAGCAAGTGCATTTCAGTGACACCTATCTCTTTTACAAATTCCACAGTGTTTACTAAGTTTTCTTCACTGTCATTAAAACCAGGGATAACCGGGAGCCTCACTGTTAAATTAGCCCCTTTGGCAGCTAAACGACGGGCATTGTCAATTATAAGTGAATTTTCTACTCCTGTATGCTGTTTATGAATATCGCAATCAAGATGCTTTATATCGTATAAAAACAAATCCGTATAAGGTAAACAAGCCTCTATTATCTCATAAGAAGTAAACCCAGATGTTTCTACTGCTGTATTTAACCCCCTCTCCTTACAAAGTTTCAATAAAGAAAAGGTAAATTTCGCTTGTGTAAAGGGTTCTCCTCCGGAAATGGTTACACCACCGCCTGAATGCTGATAAAAAATGTCATCTCCTTCTATATCTTGAAGCACATCGTATGCAGTCTTTGTTGTCCCCATTATCTGCAGAGCTTCGGCAAAGCAATGTTCCACACAAATACCGCATACTGTACATCTGCTACGGTTAATAACATTACCGATCGGCGTACTCGTAATGGCTTTTTCCGGGCAAATAGCTATACATTTGCCACATCCGATACATCTATTTGGGACTACTATAATTTCGGGGTGACCCAGCTGGGACTCGGGGTTCGCACACCATTCACACCTAAGAGGACATCCTTTTAAAAAGACTAATGTACGGATTCCTGGACCATCATGGATAGAGTACCTTTGGATATTAAAAATGAGGCCGGTTGTTCTCTCTATATCCATTAGTTATAAATCTCCCCTCGTTAAAGCATGTGCTCAGTCCTTTCGATAATATCATCTTGCAGCTTCTTATCCAAATCTACAAACATAGCACTGTAGCCAGCCACCCTCACCATCAAATCGCGGTTATTTTCAGGATCTAATTGCGCCATCCTGAGAGTATCTGCCGACACAACATTAAACTGGATATGCATTAATTTTAAAGAACAAAAACTACGCAATAGAGAAATTAGTTTTTTCATGTCGTTTTCACTCTTGAGAGCAGAAGGATGAAATTTTATGTTTAATAATGTTCCATTTGTTGCGGCAGCATGTTCCACTCGACTTACAGAACGTAAAACAGCAGTTGGTCCTTTAACATCACAACCGTGTACCGGTGAAATCCCGTCAGCTAAGGGAATACCCTTCTTCCTGCCATTGGGAAGGGCCCCCACAACGCCACCTAATGGTACATTTGATGCTACTGGATAAAGGCCGGGGCGATATTTACCACCGCGCGGATTATTATACTGGGCTACTTCCCGACAATAAAAGAGTCCTACCTCCCGAGCCAGCAGGTCTGGTGTAGTTTCCGCATTACCATATTTAGGTGCTTTATTACGCAGTAATAAACGCACATCCTCCTGACCCTCGAAATCATTACTAAGGGCATCAATTAGTTGATCCATTGATAACAGTTTCTTTTCAAACACGAGTGTTTTAATTGCAGTCAGTGAATCAGCCACATCTGCCAGCCCAATACCCTGAGGTCCGGTAAAATTAAACCTGGCTCCACCTTCGGCTAAATCCTGGCCTTTAGCAATACAATCATCCATAAATGATGAAACGAAGGGAGTGGGTATCAATTCCGCATGCACTTTGTCCCATGTATTAAGCATCGTAACCATGTGTTTAATAAAATAAGAAACCTGCTTTTTAAACGCCGACATCACCTGATCAAAACTTGTAAAGGTTTTTGCATCACCTGTTTCTAACCCAATACGCTTTCCACTAAGCTGGCAAACTCCATTATGTAGAGCTAATTCGAGACATTTACCTAAATTAAACATCGCAGCATTTGTCCAACCATTTGTGTTATCGGACGGAGTAGGTTCCACGCAACCAACAATCGCATAGTTTCTAGCATCCTTTAAAGGTATACCATCACTCATTAAAGAGGGAATAATTATTTCATCGTTAAAAATAGCTGGTTTACCGCCACCCGTTTTAATCAATTCAACTACTTTTAAAAGAAAACGTTCAGGTGTTCTACTGTGGAGTCTAATGGAGAGGGCAGGTTGAGGCAACATGATATGACGGTCTGCTTCAAGACACAGGTAGGAAAGTTCATTAGTAACATCTTCCCCATCTTCATTTATCCCACCCAAAATGAGATTTTCGGACATGGTTACTCCGCCAAAATATTTAGCAGCAGGCGGAATATCACTGAGTTTAATAACCTCATTCATCTTGATCCATACACAGTCTAGTAACTCTTGAGCTTCTTCTAGCGTTAACTTTCCTTCCGCTAAGTCTTTTGAAAAATAGGGATAGAGGTACTGATCAAAGCGACCTGGAGATTCGGCCAATCCGTCTGTCTCAATATGAATTATCAGTTGTAGGAACCAAAAGGCCTGTAAAGCCTCACGGAAGGTACGGGCCGGGTTTTCCGGCACCCATCTGCATATTTCGGCAATATCCTTTAGCTCCTTCTTTCTGCTTTCATCATCCTCCGTAGACGCCAACTGTTCTGCTAAATCTGCATAACGTTGGGCAAAATGTGATACAGCATCACATATAATCAGAACTGCTCGATAAAACTGCAATTTACTGATATTTTCAGGCATCGAAGGATCTAATGACTCCATCTTTTCTTGAACCTCAGTTCGAATACCCCCAAAGCCTCTTTTCAAAATAGCTGCATAATTAGGAACCAAATGACCGACACAATTGCGTAAAAACAACGTAGGAGAAATAACCGGATATGTTAGTTCGAAAATCTCCCTTGTTTCATCAGGAAGAAGCTTCGGTGCAACTTCCAAAACAGTTTTTTCTTTCCAATAAGTTAATATATCTCGTAGAACCTTTTTTTCTTCCTCTGTTACTAAAAACCTGTTTACTGTCCTTGTAGCAAAACTGTCCAATTGCTCCGCTACCCAACGCGCACCGGTCTCAGGAAAAACCGGGGCCTTATTAGGTGCACTTGCTTGATTGCCTACGATTAGTTCTCCGTCCCCGATATAGATAGACATTTTTTCCAAAATTCGACTAAGGGCCTTGGCCCGGCGTATTACCATAGGCTCTCCCTCAGTCTCGCGATAACTTTCAGTAATAAGTACAGCCCGTTCTACACAAATAGCTTGAGGAAAGGAACGCAACCTTTTTCGCAAACTTTTTACTCTTAAGGTAGGTTCCATATAATATCATCCTCCTTACATTAAAATCACATTTCTTACCTTTGATTATTTCCCCATAACCTTCGGTAAATAAAGAGAAATTTCCGGAATATAGGTAATAAGCAACAGAGCAACAATCGCAGCAGCTAAAAACGGAATTAAGGATTTGGCAACTTCCTCAATTCGTAACTTTGAAATGCCAGAAGCAACATATAAATTGACTCCTAGCGGCGGAGTTACAAGGCCTAGACAAAGATTAGTTACCATAATAGCACCAAAATGAATGGGATCTACCCCCATCTTTACCATTATGGGCATCAAAAGGGGAGCAAGGATGACTATAGCAGCGTTTAATTCTATAAAACAACCGGTAATTAGCAACAAAATATTCAAAAATAAAAGTAATATATACTTATTTGGTGCCAGCTGAATTATAAAGTTGGCTATTTGTGTTGGAATTTGAGCATTAGACATAATCCAGCTAAAAGCTGATGCCGTGGCTATTACATACATTACCATGGCCGATGTCACCGCAGATTGTACAAAAATTTTAGGTAAGTCAGACAATTTTAATTCGCGATAAACAAAGAAACCGACAATTAGTCCATAAATTGCTGATACTACCGCAGCTTCAGTCGGTGTAAATACTCCACCGTAGATCCCGCCCAGTATAATAACAGGCATCATTAGAGCCCATGAGGCTTGTTTTGCATTGTTTAATACATCTTTTATACTTGCTTTATTTCCAGTCCCAACATATCCGTTTTTCTTGGAAATAAAATATACCATTATCATTAAAGATAAACCCACTAAGACACCAGGTAAGGCCCCTGACAAAAATAGGTCACCAATTGATTCACCTGTAGCCACACCAAAAGTGATAAATAAAATACTAGGAGGAATAAGTGGTCCTAATGCTCCTGCCGTCGCTTGCAGAGCAGTTGCAAAACTACGGTTGTAATTGCTCCTCTCCATAGCAGGAATCATAATACCTCCTATAGCTGCGGTAGTAGCAGGACCTGAGCCTGATATCGCGGCGAAAAACATACTTGTTAATACTGTGACTTGTCCTAAACCGCCAGGCAGCGAACCGACCAATGAACTTGCTAAGTTTATTAACCGACGGGAAATCCCACCACGCTCCATCAATGCTCCTGCCACAATGAAGTATGGAATAGCCATCATCGGGAAAGAGTCAACAGCAGCATACATTCTCTGAGCAACGACAGCCAACGGGACGTTAGTTGCAATAGCTAGTGCTAAAAGCGATGACAGGCCAATACTGATGGCAATCGGGATATCTGCAATTAAAAAAAGCGCAAATAGAGAAAATAGAAGAATCCCCATGAATTGAACCTCCTAACAATTTTTTATCTCCATTGCGGAATTTTGTCTATTTCGAATAATAACACTAAAAAGATTTTGTATGAAACGAATTGCCATCATTAAACTTCCCACCACCAATCCTAGGTAAGGAATCCACATAGGTAATTCCATGGCAGTCGAAATCTGATTGGTTTCAAATTGGACTTTAACCAGTTGTAATCCATAATATGTTATGGCCAGACAGAACCCTATACTTAATAAAATACCCATAACACCAACTCCACGGCGAATAGCCTTTGGTAACTTTTCTACTACTACCGAAACGCTTACATGAGCTTTTTCCCTTACTGCTATACTTGCGGCAAGAAATGTAACCCACTCAAACACAAAACGAAGTAGTTCTTCCGACCAGGGTAACGATGACTTAAAAACGAACCTGGCAGCGACTTGCATAAATCCTACAACTAGTGCTATCGCCATAAGTATACCTATTATTTTCTCTTCTAATTTGGCGACTAAACCTTTTCGTAAGTCCATTTTTCCTCCCCCTAACAATATTCTTATTTAGCGAAATTAAGTAAATATCACCTCCTGATATTAATCTTTTTTCTTTAACTAAAGGTTGGTGGAGTAACTACCCATATACAGATACACTTTTCGGTACCGGGGTTTCTATACAAATGTGGTTGGTTAGCATCAAAGTAAATACTGTCCCCTTCTTGTAACACATAAACCTCATTACCAATGCAAACTTCTAGAACTCCTTGCAGAATAATTGCGAACTCTTCTCCTTCATGACCATCTACTTCTCCGGATGAAGCATTAGGTTCAACCATCTTTAAGATAGGTTCCATCTTACGATTCATGGCGGGTGCCAAAAGTTCGTAAACAATTTTTGAACTACCGATAAGGAGTTTATTTCTTTCGTCTTTTCTTACAACAACTTTTTTCTCGGGAACTTTTTCAAAAAACTCTTTCAGTTTAATTCCTAATACCTCAGCAATCTTTTTTAATGAAGCTATTGAAGGATCGGTAATATTTCTTTCTACCTGACTTAAAAAACCTACTGATAGACCAGTATTATCTGCAATGTTTTTTAATGTTAGACCTCGTTCCTCTCGTAATTGCTTGATTCTCTTCCCAATATCTACCATGATCTCCTCCAAATATTAAAGTAAGACTAATAATGATATCTTTAAATTTTAGCACAAGTAAAATATAAGGCATGACTAATAATATTTTAGTATACCTAAATACAATATATTATTTCGATCTTAATGCCGAAATTCCTCCTAATGTTTAGATATTTTTTAAAAATAAATTTTTGTGTTGCTGATCTTTATTATTAAGTCTTCCTATACTTTTCTTTGATCATGTCTCTATTTCGTTTAGCCACTTACTTCTCCCCGTTAAAAAACAAGCATAACCTTGCCACTACGCAAGGTTATGCTTATAATATCACCGGTTCTTATTTTTCCAAATTCATTACTACCAACTAATAGTAACTGCCTACTGTCTAGCTTTTCATTTATGCAAAATAATGATAATATTGAAAAAAAGGTTTATGGTGGTGTAAGCATGGAGAATACCTTATTCTTTCAAATGGCGGAAAGAATGGCCTTGATCATTACCATCGCTTTTCTTCTCACCCGTTTTAAACCCTTAAGAAGGCTCCTACACCACAACATCGCATTAAAAGAACGTTTACTTTTAACCATAATCTTTGGTGCCATCGCTATTTTTGGCACCTATTCGGCCATTGAAATCCAGGGAGCCCTGGCAAATTCCCGAGTCATCGGAGCCGTGGTCGCAGGGCTTCTGGGTGGCCCCGCCATGGGCGCGGGAGCCGGTCTTATCAGCGGACTGCACCGCTGGTTCTTAGGCGGGTTTACGGCCTTTGCCTGTGCTCTTTCCACTTTTACAGAAGGCTTAATCGCCGGTCTAATCAGGAACCGGCTTAATGATAGACGCGCCCGGTGGGAGATAGGCCTTTTTACCGGCGTTGTTGCAGAAAGTCTGCAAATGATCATTATCCTTCTAGTGGCGAAACCCTTTACCGCAGCCTGGGAACTGGTTCAGGTTATTGGTATGCCCATGATCATCTGGAACTCCATCGGTATCGCTCTTTTTATGATGATTATTAGAAATGCTCAGGAAGAAGAGGAACGTATCGGTGCCACCCAGGCCCAAAAGGCTTTGGCCATCGCCGATAATACCCTAAAATACCTGCGCAACGGTTTGAACCTGGAAACTGCCCGTATCGTAGCCAAAGTGATAAAGCAGCACACCTCGGTGGCCGCCGTGGCCCTTACGGATACCAAAACAATTCTGGCTCATGAAGGCGATGGTACTGACCACCATTTACCGGATCAGCCCATCATGACGGAGGCAACCCACTGGGTTCTGGCCAATGGCGCCAGCAAAATTGCCGAAAGCAGAGAAGAAATCGGCTGCCCTTATCCCACCTGCCCTCTAAATTCGGCAGTCATTGTCCCCCTCTTTTCCCGCGACCAGATAACCGGTACACTCAAGCTTTATCATAATAAAGAAAAAGCCATTTCCCCCCTGGACCTGGAGTTTGCCAAAGGTTTAGCCCACCTTTTCTCTACTCAATTGGAAATTGCCGCCCTGGAGAATCAGAGTAAGCTATTAAAAGAAGCAGAACTCCAGGCTTTACAGGCCCAAATTAATCCTCATTTTCTTTTTAATGCCTTAAACACTATTATCTCCTTTTCCCGCTCCGACCCGGAAATGTCCCGTAACCTTTTGCGCCATCTGGGAGATTTTTTCCGTAAATCATTACTGAAGGATAAAAAAGTCATTACCCTGGCGGAAGAACTTGAAAGAATCGATGCCTACTTAAGCATTGAACAGGCCCGTTTCGGACCACGCCTCCAGGTTTTTAAGGATATTGATGCCTCCACCCTCAACTACCCGCTGCCCCCCCTAATCCTCCAGCCCCTGGTAGAAAATTGCGTAAAGCACGGTATTCTACCCAAGCCCGAAGGTGGGGCTGTCTACATTAAAGCCCGCAGCGACGGCAATGATGTCTATGTCACCATTGAAGATAATGGGATTGGGATGCCTGTGGAATTACTGGCCACCTGCTTAAAAGGGTGTAATAAAAAAGAAGGCGGCATCGGCCTCCTTAATGTCAATGAACGTTTGAAAAACATGTATGGACCGGAAACTACCCTTTCTGTAAAAAGCACCCCCGGTAAAGGCACAGTTTTCCATATGAAACTTCCCCTAAAATGGAAGGAAGGAGGGCAAATGGTCAGTTGATTAGGGTATTAGTTGTGGATGATGAGATTCCCTCCCAAAAAGAACTTGCCTATATCATAAATCAGCACCCGGACTTTGAAGTGGCCGGAACAGCCGGCTCAGGCAGGGAAGCCCTGGAACTCCTGAGCCGCTTAAAACCCCAGGTAGCTTTTCTCGATATCCAGCTATATGATATCAATGGCATGGACCTGGCAGAAAAAATTACTCATATTGACAAGAATATACTCATTATCTTTGCCACAGCCCATGACAACTTTGCCGTCAAGGCCTATGAATTAAATGCCCTGGATTACGTTGTGAAACCTTTTGACGAAATACGAATCTTTAAAACCCTGGACCGTATTCGCAGTAACCTGACCGTGCAAGGAACACCTGCTCCCCTTGAAGAAACCTCGTGCCCTTTAGAGTCTCCCCTGGAAAGAATCTGTGCTGTCGGTAACGGCAGGTATATGGTAATCAACTGTAAAGACATCGTTTATGTCATGACAGAAGAAAGGAAAACCCTGCTTAAACTAAAGGATGATTATCTTCCCAGTTCCTTTACTTTACAGGAGCTTAGTGAAAAACTGGACCAAAAAGATTTTTTACGGGTCCACCGTGCCTATATCGTCAATCTTCGTCATATTAAGGAGGTAATTCCCTGGTTTAACGGGAGCTTCAAACTAATCATGGAGGACCGCCAAACCTCTGAAATTCCAGTAAGCCGCCACTATGCCAGGGATTTGAAACAAAGGTTAGGCCTATAACCTGTCTGATGACAGGTTATTTTTATACCGCAACAATACCTCTCAGTAGCCGTTTTCTACCTCTCATGCAAAAACCGTGTATCCAGTATAAATTTCATAATATTATAAAAGTAGTAAAAGAAAGGGTGGGTAAGAATGCCGAATACATTGAGACAAGACCTGGAAAAGAAATACTCTCGTTTCTATGATATTAAGGAAAAACCCTCCTTTGTCCCCTTTCCCGTGGAGCTTTATGCCCATTTTTACCAGCGTAATGAAAAATATTTTGCCAGCAAGAAGATTAACCTCTGGTCTTTGGACCACGAGGAACACTGCCTGGTTAAATATTATGACTCCCTGACTAAAGCCGACCTGGGGGAAATGATTAACACTTTAAAAGAGGGGATAGGACACCTGGTTAACCCTCATCCCAACCATATGAAGACTTTTCTCACAGGGGTTTTTATTACCCGGGAAAAAGTCTCACCTGAAATGAGCAGTTTGGTGGAGAAATTTGCATACAGCAAAGCCTTCAAATTTTATCTCTACGGCTGGTGTGACCTGAGGTTGATTGTTCTGGATTTATCTTCCCGGCAGGTAATCTGTAACAGAGCAGGACGGGAGGTGAGGAAATTCTACGAAAGCCTGTTGGGGGATATGGATAAAAAACTGAACTAAATTAAAGGAGGAAACTCATCATGAGTGCTATCTGGTTAATCCTCGGCGGCATTGTTATTTTTCTTATTGCCTATACCATGTACGGCGCCTGGCTGGCCAAACAATGGGGAATTGACCCCAATCGGAAGACCCCTGCCCATACCCGGCGGGATGATATCGACTACTGCCCGGCCAAAGCTCCGGTACTTTTAGGCCACCACTTTGCTTCTATCGCCGGAGCCGGCCCCATTACCGGTCCTATTCTGGCCAGTGTTTTCGGCTGGATCCCTGTAGCCCTCTGGATAATTGTTGGTAGTATTTTCGTAGGCGGTGTTCATGATTTTGGTGCTCTTTTTGCCTCCATTCGCCACGATGGTAAATCCATTGGAGAAATCATCGAAGCAAATATTGGTAAGTCCGGCAAGAAACTCTTTGCTGTTTTCGCCTGGTTAACCCTTGTTCTGGTAGTAGCAGCCTTCCTGAGTATCACTGCCAGCACCTTCGTCAGCGTACCTGCAGCAGGTACTTCTTCCTTACTGTTTATCGTCCTGGCTGTTATTTTCGGTTTCGTTGTGTATAGAAAAAATGCTCCCCTTTCTGTTTCTACTGTAGCAGGGGTTGCTCTCCTTTTAATCTGTGTCTGGCTGGGGCAAGTATTCCCCTTAAAGATGTCTTTAGCTGCCTGGATTTATCTGTTAATTGTCTACATCTTTGCTGCTTCCGTTCTGCCCGTGTGGATGCTGCTCCAGCCCCGTGACTACCTGAACTCCTACCTGCTTTACGCCATGATTGCCGGCGCTGTTATCGGTATCTTCGCCATGAACCCCACCATCCAGTTAGCCCCCTTCACCGGTTTCTATGTCAGTAAGCAGTATCTCTTCCCCATGCTTTTCGTAACTGTAGCCTGCGGTGCTATCTCCGGTTTCCACTCCCTCGTTGGTTCCGGTACAACCTCTAAGCAGTTGGATAACGAGAAAGACGCGAAGATTGTTGGTTACGGTTCCATGCTCATTGAGGGTGTTCTGGCCTTAATCGCCCTCACTACTGCAGCTTATGTAGCCGGTCCCAAACTGGCTGAACTTCTAAAAGCCGGGGGTCCCATCAACGTTTTCTCCGACGGGGTTGGTACCTTCCTGACAGTAATCGGTATGGATTTTGCAGTGGGCAAACAATTTGCTGCCCTGGCCCTTTCCGCCTTTGCTTTAACCAGCCTGGATACCGCTACCCGTCTGGGCCGCTTTATCTTCCAGGAATTCTTCTCTGAAGCCGGTCAACAAGACTCCATCCTGACCAACCGCTTTGTTTCTACCACTATCACAGTAGCAGCCGGTGGTTTCCTGGCCTTCAATGGTTATGCGAAAGTATGGCCTCTCTTCGGCTCCGCCAACCAGCTCTTAGCTGCTCTGGCTCTTATCGCCGTAGCTGTTTACCTGAAAAAAATTGGCAAGAACAACAAGATGTTTACTATTCCCACAGCCTTCATGTTTGCCGTCACACTAACAGCCCTGTATTTCCTGGTTAAAGCCAATATGGCAGCCAGCAATTTTATCCTGGTTGGTTTCGGTATTGCCCTCTTTATCCTGGCCGTAATCCTCCTCATTCAGGCCTGGAAGGTCCTGGCAGACAAAAACACCGGCGATCCCAACCTCAAAGCATAAAAATTAATTTAAGGGCCCCTATTGGGGCCTTTAATTATTGTCCACTTTACATTTTCTGTATTATAAAAATAATTTTGTGCAATTCCCTTGTAAAATAATATAAATTATAAATATAATGGTAATTAGATGCAAATTTAACAGTCTCGTACAGCATAATATGGAGGTATGCAGATGAACCAACCACCAGACATGACTAAGAAACAAAAGCTATGGACCAGGGACTTTATCCTGATCTGTGCGGCGACTTTTCTTATCTTTTGCGGTTTTCAGATTTTGATGCCCACGCTACCCAAATATGCTGCCACCCTGGGTGCAGATAAAAAAATGATTGGTCTTATTAATGGTATTTTTACTATTGCTGCCGTATCTTTCCGTCCTTTCATCGGTCGGGAACTGGATCTCAGGGGACGCAAGGGCATTTATCTGGGGGGGTTGGCCCTTTTCTTCCTGGCCGTATTAGGATATATCTGGGTACCCACACTCTTCTTACTTCTTGCCTTACGTTTAGTTCATGGTCTAGGCTGGGCAGCCTCCTCTACAGCGGCGGGCACCATCGTGGCCGATATTATTCCCCCCTCCCGCCGGGGTGAAGGAATGGGCTATTACGGCCTCTTTTCTACCTTAGCCATGGCCATTGCCCCGGCCCTGGGTTTGACGCTCATCCCTAATTATGGTTTCTCTTTTATCGCAACACTTTCTCTCATACTGACAGCCGGAGCCTTTCTGGCTGGTTATGCTATCCAGCTGGAAACCAGAAAAAATCAAGGACTGGACAGTCGTCCACCGGGCGGCAAGCCGTCCGTCTTTGATAAACGGGCTCTCAAAGTATCCCTTGTGATGCTTTTTATGACCCTTAGCTACGGCGGCGTGGTTACTTTTTTGCCCCTTTATGCGGAAGAACGGGGCATTGCCAATATCGGTCCCTTCTTTACTATTTATGCTCTATCTCTTATGGTTACCCGTCCTGTAGCCGGTAAGTATTACGACCGTAAAGGTCCTAACCACGTTATTCTTTTTGGTCTTCTATCCATCTTCTTTTCCACTGTCCTTTTGTCCCAAGCCTCGGCCCTACCTCTTTTCTTGATAAGCGGCATTCTTTACGGCCTGGGCTTCGGTTCCATCCAGCCTACCCTCCTGGCCCTGGCCATCCAGGGAATTGAACCCCAGCGCCGGGGTGCGGTCAATGGCACAGTGATGTCCGCCTTTGACCTGGGTATAGGTGTAGGCTCCCTTTCCCTGGGTCTGATTGCTAACGCTCTGGGATACTCTTATATGTATCTGATTTCGTCTGTGACAGCGCTCATCGGTTTGGCCATCTTCTTTTTCTGGCCTAAACCCGCAGCAACAGGCTGATTAGAAAACATTAAACATATACGAAAGGAGGCAGAATCAACTGCCTCCTTTCTATTCATGGAAAGAACTTCCCCCAATAAACTCCCGTAAGATAGAGTTCAGGGGAACATGCTGATCGGGTATTTCCGGGAAGTGTTTTAACAAGGTGAGAAGGCGCTGCGCATCGGCATATTCCTTCTCCTCGCGGGTAACTTTAGCCAAAAGGGGATAGGCATATTTCTTAAAGACACCCAGTTCGTAAATCAACGCGGAATTAAACATCATGTCAGCTTCTTCCTGATAAGGAAAGATGTTTTTTTCTTCACCGCGGCGCACTGAAGGCCAGCGTTTCAAGGTGGCCAGGGCATCGTGGGAACGGAACTGGTTATCCCGCACAATCCGGCGAATGAGCCTGGTATCCGTGGTAGGTATCCTGTTGTGGTTGTCAATACTGATCTGGGTAAGGGCACTGATGTAAATTTTGTATTTATTCTCCCGCTTAATGGAGGCCGTTAATTTCTCATTGAGGCCGTGAATACCTTCAATGATAAGGGGATGATCCGGTTTAACCTGCAGTTTCTTACCGCGCCATTCCCGTTTGCCCAAAAGGAAGTTGAAAGTGGGTATCTCCACTTCCTGTCCGGCGATGAGCTGCTGCAACTGCTGGTTAAAAAGCTCCAGATCCAAGGCTTCCAGAGCTTCGAAATCGTATTCACCGTTTTCGTCACGGGGTGTATGCTCACGATCCACAAAATAGTCATCCAGGGATAAGGAAACCGGTTGAAGACCATGGACCCGGAGTTGAATTAATAAACGCTGAGCAAAAGTGGTCTTGCCGGAAGAGGACGGGCCGGCGATGAGTACGACCCGGAGTTTATCCCGGTTAGCATAAATCTCATCAGCGATTCTTGCAATCTTTTTTTCATGGAGGGCCTCGGCAATATGAATTAAGCAATTCCCTTCATTGGGATTCTGAGCCAAAAGACGGTTAAGCCCGGCTAAATTATTAATTCCCAGGATACCTGCCCATTCTTCTGACTCCCGGAAAACCTGAGCCAGTTTGGGTAGATCCGTTATCGGGGCAACTTCACGGGGATTATGGGGGGCTGGAAACCTTAAAAGAAAACCTTGGGCATAAGGCTGAAGCTGGAAAACATTTAAGCCTCCCGTCCTGGGCGCCAGTACGCTGTGAGAATAACTGGCATAATTACCGCAAGTAAGAATTCTTACTTGTTTCCAGTCCATATTCTCCACAATGGCGCTCTTTTCTTCATGGCCCTTTGCGCAGAGAATTTGTATAGCCTTTTCTTTCGGCATCATCTCAGGTATAACCGGCAGGTCTTGAGCTACAATTTCTCGCATTCTCGCCTCCAGGGCAATTATGTCTAAGGGTGATATGGTTTTATAACCTTTGAATTCACAGTAATAGCTCTTACCCAGGGAATGCTCTACTAATATGGTTCTATTGGGAAATAGCTCCCAGGCAGCTTTTACCAAAAGGAACACCAGGCTCTGCCTGTAGATCCGTATGCCATCCTCGGAGGTAAGATCAAGATACTCTATGGTGCCCGGCTCTTTAATTTCCGTGTACAAATCCACAACTTCGTTATTATACTTGGCGCCTACAATGGGAGAGGCAAATCCACTGCCATACTGCCGGGCCAGGTCCAGTAACAATGTACCGGAAGCCACATGTAGAGAGTGACTGCCTATTTGAATGGGAATCTCCTGACTTTGTTGCAGCTCTTTGAACAACGTTTATCTCCCCTTTCTGCCTTCATTATATTCTATCTTTATATCTTTTACCTCCTGTAAAGTACTGTCAATTTGCCACAAAACTAATCTACAGAAAGATGATACTGGCCCTCGGCGATTTTGCTGATCGTAAGAATTGCTTTACTGTCCACGGGAAGCAATTCCCTGATCTGAGCAATATCTAAAAAGTAGTGGTAATGGGGCTTATGGGGCCCTCGACACGTACAATCCTGGGAATAGATACTTGTCTCCACTTTCTTCTCACCCACTTCCAGGCTAAACGTTGTCCCGACAGGTGGGAAAAAAGATAAAGCCTGTTTGGTAACTATAAAAATCCCTTCCTTAATCTCCTGAGGAGATCTGGTCTTTTCGTATATTTTCTCCGTTACCCTGAGCTGTGCCATAAACAATTCTCCTTTCCTACCCCATGCACCGTAAGGGACTACCTCTCATATACTATGATGAGGTGTATAGTAATATGAACAAAACACTTAGGCAAGGGGTAAAAAACAAACTCAAAAGAATATTCCCGCGTATCCGCAGGTTCTTCCCTTTTAAAAATTTTACCCGGGACCAAGTGGACCTGGATTTATGGGGCCTCCATTTATGTGTAAGCCGGGAGACGAGCCTGGACGTCCCTACTGAGCTGACCGTTGTGATCCCCCGTACGGAGCTGCGTCACGACTGTACTGAGGGAACACCGCCAGTGTGTGATACGGAGATTATTTTAAACAGCATTACTGTCGTCCTGGCTCCCCGTCATCCCCTGGCCGGCCCACCAGCAACCTTGCCTTCCCCCATGGAACCGGAAAAAGAAAAACCCCTATCGCCTAACCGCAGGTTATAGCGGCAGTCTTACGGTGAACCGGGCGCCTCCCAAAGCTCCCTTGGTTACCCAAATGTCTCCCTGATGACCGGTAACAATGATAAAACATCCATGGTCTTTTTTTTTATTTTATCCTTATTACGGCTTACTGGGAAGATTTTTCTTATTCCATTTCACCTTGACTATCTAATATAACTCGGCTACACTAAAGGTAGTTAGACTGTTATCTAAATATCTAAAATAAGGCTAGTGAGGTGATGGTATGTATGTCCCCTCTAAACGATAGTTTCAAAGCCCTTTCCGATCCAACCCGGCGAAAAATCCTGCAGATGCTGAGAGAAAAAGATATGACCGCCGGTGAGATCGCAGAGCAGTTTAATATCTCTAAGCCCAGCATTAGCCACCATCTCAGTATACTGAAACAGGCTGACCTGGTGTTAGATACACGCCAGGGGCAAAATATTATTTATTCCTTAAATACCAGTGTTTTTGACGAGCTAATTGGCTGGTTTCTCAATTTAACTGACCGCTCGAAGGAGGAACGAATATGAATAATTTTAATGAAAGAAACAGCAGCATTTCCTTTACTGCTATCTTAAAAAATGAATGGTATATACCGGCCCTAATCCTATTTTCTCTGGCTTTTGGTCTTTACATGTATCCTGAATTACCGGGTAAAGTACCCACTCACTGGAATATCCGGGGAGAAATTGACGGCTGGACGGTGAAATCCCTCTGGGTATGGATATTTCCCCTTTTTAACCTGGGTATTTATGCCCTACTACTCCTTCTTCCCAGTATCGACCCCCGTAAACAGAACTATGCCAAGTTTTCCGGCACCTACAGGATTATCCGCCTGGTCCTGGTCCTCTTTATAACTCTTTTATATCTGGTAACCATAGCCGTAGCTTTAGGTATTCCCCTAAAAGTAGACCTGCTGGTTAAAGTTTCAGTATCTCTCCTCTTTGTTATCCTGGGTAACTACATGGGTAAGGTCCGGCAAAACTACTTTGTCGGTTTTAAAACACCCTGGACTTTAGCCAACGAAGAAGTCTGGCGTAAAACCCACCGTTTCGCTGGTCCTCTTTGGGTGGTCATAGGCAGTATCGATGTCGTCCTCAGTTTCATCTCCGCTGCCTGGGCCAGTATCACCCTTTTTGCTTCCTTTATTTTAATGGCATTGATCCCTCTGGTATACTCCTACCTGGAATACCGTA
>JAIHAN010000001.1 GCA_020054815.1 Peptococcaceae bacterium
GCTATACGCGGTGGAATGTCCGCTTTCCGATCTCCGACTTCCGAATATAAAAAAGCATTTAACAATGCTTAGTAAGGAAGCTTTTTTGTTACTCGTAACGGGAAGTAAAACACTAAGGAAGAATATGCTTTCCTACTCGTAATAAAAAATAAAACTATAGCTGAAAGCCATAGTTCTTAACCATTTATTTGAAAATCGGATGCATCACAGGCGCAAGTCTCGCTACGTCGGATGTCGGTAGTCGGGGGGAGGTCCGCTAAAGATTTAAGACCGAAATATTTTAAGAATTCCTGTGTTGTTCCATAAAGAATAGGACGACCCGGTCCGTCCTTTCTGCCTACCTCCTCGATCAGGCCCCGCTCCAGTAAGGTGCTTACGGAACTATCACTCTTTACACCCCGTATTTCATCAATTTCACTGTGGGTAATCGGCTGTTTATAAGCAACAATGGCCAGAGTCTCCAGAGCCGCCTGGGAAAGGGCGCTAAGCTGGGGCTTTAACAATTTTTCCAAGTACACGGAATGTTCCGGTCTTGTGGCAAAAGAATAACCCCCGGCCACCTCTAATAGTCTAAATCCTCTGGTTTCTCTTTCTAACTGGGCCTTGATCTCACTGACAACGGCTACCACGTCTTTTTCATCAATTCCCACGATTTCAGCGATAGTTTTGGCCGATAAAGGATCACTGGAAACAAACAACAAAGCTTCGATAATGCTCCTAACCTCTTCAGGAAATAGCGTGGGCACTGGTGTGTCCCCCTTCAATCTGGCTTGAGAATATGAAAATTTCCTCAAATAATTGTGGTTGCTTGATGTGGATACGCCCTAAACGAATCAGTTCCAATAAAGCAAGGAAGGTGACGACAACCTCCTCTTTACTGGCCGTTTCTGTAAAGAGTGCTCGAAAAGGCAGTCCCAGGGGTTTATTTTTTACCTGTAATAAAATATAAGAAATCTTGCTGCGAATGGTAATTTGCTCACGTGGCAGTGTAAGAACTTCTCTTTTCTTCTCGATTCTCGCAAGTACTTTATGAAAGGCAAAGATTAAATGCTGTAAAGTTACATCACCTACAGGGTTGGGCGGTGGATAATCCTTTAATAATTTAGCCTCATCGATATGCCGCATAAAAATTTTAGCTTGACTACACTCCATTTCTTTAAAAACCGACGCTGTCTCTTTAAAAATTTTATATTCCAGAAGTTTTTCCACCAGTTCCTCCCTGGGGTCACCGCCAAATTCTTCCTCATTTTGCATAGTGGATTTGGGGAGCAGCATCCTGGCTTTGATAGAGAGAAGGGTACTGGCCATAATGAGAAATTCACTGGTAAGCTCCAGGTCCAGCTCCTCTGCCGCCGATAAATATTCTAAATACTGCTGTGTAATGAGGGCAATGGGAATATCGTAGATATCAACTTCGTTCTTATCGATGAGATGAAGCAGGAGATCCAGGGGCCCTTCAAATACAGGCAATTGTACCTTGTAGGACATACTTTCACCACTTTATACTTTCATAACAGAACGTACCAATTCCAGGGTTTTTCCTGCTTCCTCCCGGGCTTTCTCCGCACCGTTCTCGAGTATCTCCCGTAAAAGTTCAGGCTTGTTTTCATAATAAACTCTTCTTTCCCGGATAGGCGCCAGAAATTCCTCCAGCCTGCCGGCCAACCGCTTTTTACAGACCACACAGCCTATGCTGCCCCTCCGGCAGGATAAGCGTATCTCCTCAATTTCCGCGGGATTATAGATATTCTGATAGGTGTGCACTAAACAAACTTCGGGATTTCCGGGGTCAGTTTTCCTGATTCTTGCGGGGTCTGTGACCATCATCTGTACTTTCTCCAGGATCTCTTCCACCGCCGCACCCAGGGGAATAAAGTTGTTATAACTCTTGCTCATTTTTCTGCCATCTACACCCGGAAGCAAAGACACCTTGGCTAAAATAGCCTGCGGTTCAGGTAAAATATCCGTCTGGTAGAGGTGGTTAAAGCGCCTGGCTATTTCCCGGCACAACTCCAAATGGGGCAGCTGGTCTTCCCCTACGGGAACGGCATTGGCACGATAGATTAAAATATCTGCCGCCTGTAAAAGGGGGTAGCCCAGGAAGCCATAGGTCGAGATATCCTTCCCTTCTTTACCCAACTGCTGAATCTGGTCTTTATAAGTAGGTACTCTTTCCAGCCAGGATAGGGGAGTAATCATAGAAAATAAAAGATGAAGCTCAGCGTGTTCTTTCACATGGGATTGGACAATAATGGTACTTTTTTCCGGGTCTAAACCCACACTCAACCAGTCTAAAAGCATCAACCTGATATTATCTTTTATTTCCGATGTATCTTCATAGGCCGTGGTAAGGGCATGCCAATCCACAATGCCAAAAAAACAATTATATTCATCCTGTAATTTAACCCAGTTTTCCAGGACGCTTAAGTGTCCGATATGAAGTTTTCCCGTTGGCCGCATGCCGCTAAAAATTGTGCCTTTCTTCATTTCTATCCTCCTTTAAACTAACTTCCTATGATGAATTGGCCAAAGCGTAAAATAGTAAGGATAATTCCCCGTGCGGGAGTGATAAGAAAATCTGTGATGTTTGTGACTATCAATAACATCAGAAGCAAAGGGCCATAGGCCTCTAATTGATATAAAAATCCATGCAGATGGCGCGGTAAGATACCAAAAACAATCTTGGAACCGTCCAGGGGAGGTACGGGTATGAGGTTAAACAAAGCCAAATAGACGTTAATGCTGGTCAAGGCCAGAGAAAACGCAGCAAGATACGTATATTTGTCAAATAGATTGTACAATATGCCACCCAGCAAAGCAACCAACAGATTAGATAAAGGACCGGCTAAAGCTACCAGCATCATTCCCCTTTGCCGGTTTCCCCGGAAATAATAGGGGTTGACCTCCACAGGTTTTGCCCAGCCAAAGCCTGCTACCAAAAGCAGTAAAGCACCCAGGGGGTCAAGATGTGGTATGGGGTTTAAAGTTAACCGCCCTTGTTGGCGCGGGGTGGGATCCCCCAGGAGAGCCGCCATTCGCCCATGGGCATATTCATGTATGGTTACGGCTATCAGTATTACCGGTATTTTGATCAATAATTTGGTGATGGAAAGCATCATTATTTCCCCCTTTCGAGATAGTGCCGTAAGTAGGCCAGGCCTTCCTCCCTCGTCGTAAATTTACCATGAAAATAAGCATCCTGCAGTGAATTGAGCAGTCTGCCTATTTCAGGGCCTTCTTTACATCCTGCCCGGATCAGGTCTTTCCCGGTTAAAGGCAGCTCCGCAGCCTGCACTTTTTCGTAAAATTCCTGCCAGCTGCCTGCCTGCTCCCGGAGATGGTAATAGCAGAAATAAAGCCCCTCCGGGGGAAGATCCCGCAAAGCATGATAAATTTTTCTTTTGGGGAGGCCTGGCCCTGTTTTTACTAAAGTAAGCACGGACAGGGTATGGGCCAATTCTTGCTCATCACGTTTGCTAATCCCCCAGTAATTGCTTAAAGCGGGGAGTTTATCCGGTTGTGTTTTGAGCAGAAACAGTAAATAGATGAACCAGAGACGTATCTTCCTCGTGTTTGGGAAATCTAGAAATACACCTATCTCCTCAGTGTTTTCCCGCTGAAAGGATACATTGATGAACAAAAAAGGCCAGCCGCCCAGCTCATAGATATCATTTAGGCAGGCGCTTATCCGCTTTTCTTCACATAGTAATTTCCACTCATGGAACCTTCTGGCCGGGGACACCTGGGTAAGATAGGGCCAATCCTTTTGCAGCGAAGCTAACGTGTCCTCTTCTATGGTGAAACCAAGACGGTTTTTAAAACGTACCGCTCGCAGGATACGGGTGGGATCGTCACGAAAACTCCCCTTGTGTAAATAACGGATTATTTTCTGCCGCAGGTCTCGCTCTCCGCCAAAGGGATCAATTAAGGGGCCCCAGCCCCTCTCCCGGACAGGCAAAGCCATGGCGTTAATCGTAAAATCACGCCTGGCCAAATCCTCTTGCCAGCTTGCCAAGGAAACTTTGGGGAGAGTAGCGGGTTTTTCATAAACTTCCTTCCGGGCCCGGGCAATATCAACAGTAAAGTGGTCAGCCACAATGGAAACCGTTAAAAATTCACTATTCGTGATAACCTCACCTTGCCATAAAGCCCCTAACTCTCTTCCCAGGGCAAAAACATCACCCTCCAGAAGAAAATCGTAATCGCGTATGACACCATCCAAAAGGAGATCACGCACTGACCCTCCCACGAGAAATAAAGGGCCATAATGCAAGAACCGTCGAAGCGTTGAGATAAGGTCCTGATCCAGCATCTTTTCCTATCCCAAATCTTTGCATAATTTGCTTTATTATAACACAAATAGGCGGAGAAAGAAAAAAGAAACCAGGGTAACCCCTGATTTCTAACTCAGCCGCACTGGGTTTTGCTTTCCACTTTTCTTTGCAGCAAATCCACAAAGGCTTCCAAACGCGTCCCAATGCCTGCCTCACCTGATTGTTCATCGACATAGATGGTAAGAATCGGTATGCCGTAATATTCGCTGACCCTGGGGAAAATCGTATGGGCTACGATTTCGGGCATACAGGTTAAAGGAGCTACCTGGACGATACCTTCATACCCCTGTAAGGCAAAAGATGCTGCTGCCCCTATGGTTTCCTGTCCGTGCCCCCCCACAAAATGATTCAGGAAGGGGTTGGCAAAATCACAAAAAGAAATCTTAGCTTTTCTACGGAAAATACCTATTAATAAATGGCTTTCAATCCACTCACTTAAATATAAAGAACGGGTCACATGGGCACCTAAATAACCCAGTTTTTTCTCAATATCGAGACTGGCAAAAGGCTCTAGCAAAGTATAAATCTCCCCTACCAGGCCAATCTTTAAAACCGGCTTCGTAGTATCCTGGGGAATATGCAGCAGTTTCTGTTTGGCGAGGCCAAAAGCATCATATAAATCTGGAATATTTTTCGCCCTGTCTATGGTTAACAAGGAATGGGCAAAGATTTTATCGGCAGTACCCTGTACATATTCCCGGGGCCTGATTTCCTGTACCAGTTTTTCCAGCTCATCGACAAGACAGGCTTTATGGTAGCCAAAACGAATCCCCTGTATGACCCTCCACCAGGAGACGGGGCCCACAATTCTTTTCACCCTTTTAATAAACTGCCACACACTAACATCAGGGGGTTCAATCATAAGGGACTCATATTCATAGCCCATATCTACCAGTATTTCCTTTTCCAACTGGCCATAAAGCCCGAATCTGCAGGGGCCCACCCCACCGGCCATTAGAATTGTATCTGCACCCAGTTGTTTCGCTTCGATAAAATTACCCAGGTTGATTTTTAGCGGCAGGCAGGCAAACTCGGGTGCATGTTGCACACCTAAATTTAAGGTATGTTTACTGCTGGGTGGAGGTACTACTACATCAAGACCCATATATTCCAGCATACCTTTGAGGGCTACCCAGGTATTTCCCATATGTGGAAATGTTATCTTCATCTAGCTCCCTCCTCCACCTGAGTAAATCTATAAATGCCTCTATTCTGGTATTAATTCCTGCTTCACCGGTATGTTCATCTAAAGTGATATTCAGATAGGGAATTTTCATTTTCCCTAAATACCTAATTATCATATTTCCTACGATGGAATCAATACCACAACCAAAAGAAGTTAAGAGGATTACCCCTTTGCTGCCAGGCAGTTCCCGGAAATATCTGGCGGTACCCAAAAGGGATTTCCCGTAAGTCCAGAACATTCTTCTGGATAGAACCCGTGACTCTAGCTGCTGTACATATTTAGGAACCTGATTGACCGTCATCAGATTACAACCCATTTGTTTGAGCTTCTTTCTAATCCCCATATTAATATAATCATCGTAAAGATTATACTCGTGGCCTAGAAGCAAAATGTTAAGATCGCCATTGTGCTCCAGGGTCTCTCTTTTTAAAAAGACTTTTTCCGGATAGATACCCTGTAAAAGGTCAAGTTCATACTTTTGCTGTACTTTCATGGCAGACCGCCAGGCTTTCTGAACCTGAATAAGGGGTTTCCCCATATTTGCGGCAATTTCCTTTAAAAATTGATCATGACTTTCCTTTTCCCTCATGTTTAAATTGGGCGCAAGATAAGCGGGTTTAGCCGTTATATTGGCCTTTACCATATCAGGAATGCCAATAATTTTAGGACATATATAGGCACCTTTTTCAATGCTCACCATTCGGGGGACAAAAATATAATCCAGCTCTCTTTCGGCCAATTCTGCCACGTGACCATAAAAAACTTTTACAGGAAGACAGGCTTCATCCACAACCTTACTGGCCCCTTTATCCAGAATACCTTTATTGGTTTCAGCTGTGGATATTACTTCCATGCCTAAAGATTCAAAAAAAGAAGACCATAACAGGAAAAAATTATAAAAAAGCAGTCCCCTGGGAATTCCAATGCGTTTTGTCAATATGCACCACCCTTAATTATTTTGTCTAATAATAGTTTTGACATCTAGTCTCGGTTCTAAACCTTATTTCTTATCTTCATCGGAATCGTACCTTCTTTTCATCTTGTACTGGCCGATTCTCCTTAGCGGTAAGGGGATAAATCTTCTTCCTTGACGCTTTTTATCGAGAGGCTCTAAGACGGCTGGACGATATTTTTGAATGGGTACCGGAGACCTGAGGATGATATGAAATAAGGCAGCAGCATTAAAGGGTATCAGGGGCCATAAATAAGGTATACCGAAGGAGCGGGATAAGGCCAGGAAGACAAAGAGGAGTATAATTCCTCCCACATATCCCGGTAGTTTAAAGACAGCCGAAGCCAGGAGCAGAAAATAACGAATAAAGCGGTTAGCTAAACTCACCTCGTAACTGGGTGTGGAGAACGTGCCTACTGCGGCCAGGGCAGCATAAAGAATTACTTCGGGGACAAAAAGTCCTATATTAATGGCTATCTCACCTATAAGCACGGCAGCAATTAAACCCATGGCTGTAGCCAGGGGTGAGGGGGTATGAATTGCAGCCATGCGGATAAGGTCAACGCCAATCTCGGCCAGTAAAAACTGTACTAATAAAGGTACTTTACCAAATTTTTCAGGACCGATAAATTGTAAATAATCAGGTAAAAGACCGGGTTCTACAGATACCAGGTAGTAAAGTGGTAAAAGAAAAGTAGAAGCAAAAATCCCCAGAAACCGGATCCAGCGCAGGTACGCACCGACAAGAGGATTCTGTCTATATTCTTCAGCATGTTGGAGATGGTGGAAATATGTAGTCGGAGCAATGATGACACTGGGTGATCCATCAACGATAATAACCACATGGCCTTCCAGGAGATGAACGGCGGCTACATCAGGCCGCTCTGTGTAACGCACTTTGGGAAAGGGATTCCAGTTCCCTTTGGGGTCTAAGAGCTCCTCTAATGACTTTTCGGCCATAGGTAGACCGTCAATATTGATGGTACTGAGCCGTTTTTTTATTTTCCCGACTAATCTGGGGTTGGTAATATCGTTGATATAACAGACAACAATGTCGGTTCGGGATCTTTTACCAACCTGCATCAGTTCCATACGAAGGCGGGGGTCACGAAGCCTCCGCCGGATAAGGGCTGTGTTAAAGACGACTGTTTCCACAAAACCGTCCCGTGCACCGCGGCTAACCCTTTCAATGTCGGGTTCCTCCGGTCCCCGGGCCGGATAGGTGCGGGCATCAATCACAAAGGCAAAACCATAGCCATCCAGCATAAAACAGACAGCCCCGGCCAGGACAAAGGTGATGATGGTGGAAACATCCTTTTGTTTCTCCACTTCTACATAGGGAATATATTTTTTAAATAGAATTTCAAGATTGTCATCTAATATCTCTTCCCGTTGGATATTCATTAATCCCCTCATGATATGGAGCATAATATCGTCCTTGACAAAACCATCGACCATATAAAATACCCCATCCCTACCACCTACAGAGATGGGTCTTTTAATGATATCAAAACTCTCTTTCACACCTAATTCCCTGTCAAAAAACTCCATATTACGCTTTAAGTCTTTACCCAGCTCATACTGTTGTGTTGTTGTGGTCACACTGCCGAGCCTCCCAGTTTTTGATGACTAATTCTAAAGCTTTCGTGGTTATTTCCGCTCCTTTATAAGCACTGTCCTTACCCTCCATTTTCCCGATATCTCCGATACCGACCACAACGGGGATGACATCTTCCAGTTCATTTAATACATCGACAGTATCCCCCATAAGCGCATCGCTGTTGTAAGCGGGGTTCCCGCATTTATCTACTGGAACATCCACTACCTCTTTGTTTTTAGTCACCGCATAATCAACATGTATGCCTTCGATACTTTCGGTATTAGAAGCTACGGCCAGGACACCGATGACCTCAATATCAGGGTGTTGAGCCACGTATTCCAGTACCTCTTCCCCTTTCCCCTTCCTGCACGAACCCCTGTCGTCAACCATGACCACGACAGGATCATGGTTCGCCTTTTTGACAAGATCTATTAACTGTTGTCCACTGATCGGTGTAGGATTTCCAGCCGAGGCCGAAATACACCTTCCCCCAATATTGCTGACCGCCTTTTCTACTGCCTTCCGGGCTATATCGTCACCATCAGTGACAAAGATGATTCTGCGTTTGCCTGCGGATGGTTTAGCCATCTCCATCCTCCTATCCCTTGGGATTAAAGAAGGTGGCCACCACTAAGCCGAAAACTACAGCAGCGGCAATACCCACAGAAGTGGCTTCCAGTCCTCCCCCTAAGGCTCCTAATAGTCCTTTACTTTTTACAGACTCAATGGCTCCCTGGGCCAAAGAATGTCCAAAACCTGAGAGCGGTACGGTAGCACCGGCTCCCCCCCATTCAACCAGGGGTTGATAGAGCCCCAGGGCACTTAAGATAGCACCACCAGTAACATAGCCTACTAAAATATGACCAGGAGTGATGTTAAAAGGAGTTAAGTCCATCAAAAGCTGACCAATTAAACATAAAGCTCCGCCTACCAGAAATGCTTTGATTAAATCTTCCATCTCTTTTCACCCCTCAGCTGTATTCCAAAACAACCCCATGGGCTATACAGGGTATGGAGTTACCTTGAAAGGTACTGGTAGGACTTAAAAGTGCCCCCGTACCCACCAGAAAAATTCTTTTATATAGGCCTTTTCGCATTTGCTCTAAAAGATACCCTGCAAGCACCACGGCAGAACAACCACACCCACTGCCCCCTGAATGGGTGTCCTGTTCAGGACTGTAAATAAGAATTCCACAATCAGATACATTTCCCGTATCCATACCCTGTTTTTTAAGTAGTTCTTTTAAAATATTGTTGCCCAAGAGGCCTAAATCCCCCGTAATAATCAGATCATAGTCATCTATTTTTCTTCCCGTATCCTGGAGATGGGTTTGGATAGTATCGAAGGCAGCCGGGGCCATGGCTGTTCCCATATCATTGGCATTCATCGTCCCCATGTCTACCACTTTGCCAATAGTGGCCTGGGTTATTTTAAACCCATTGGATTTATTCTCTACAACAAAAGAGCCGCAGCCCGTTACGGTCCACTGGGCCGTCATGGGGCGCTGTACACCAAATTCCGTAGGGAATCTAAACTGTCTCTCCGCAGTGTCATGGTGACTGCTGGCCGAAACCCCCACTTTGGCGGCATAACCGCCGTCGATAAGAATTCCCGCTAAGGCCAATCCCTCCGCTAAGGTGGAGCACGCACCGAACAGCCCGAAAAAGGGAATCCCTAGGGAGCCGGCTGTAAAATTGGCAGTAATGATTTGATTCAGTAAATCACCTGCCAGGTAAAAATCCAGGTCAGTGGGTAAGAGTGCCGCTTTTTCTAAAGCCAGCTCCATGCTGTACTGCATTAACTTTTGTTCAGCTTTTTCCCAGGTTTTTTCCGAACCTAAAGTATTATCCCAGATCACGTCGAAATATTCGGCCAAGGGGCCCTGCCCCTCCATGGGCCCCACCACGGAAGCCCAGGACTTGATAGACGGCATGCTGTTGAATTGTAAAGTTTGTTTTCCCAGCTTTTTTAGTACCATGTCTAATCCCTACTTTGTAAAGTAATATATAAGACCAATAAAGATAGACACCACTGTACCATAAGTAATCACCGGCCCGGCAATGGTAAAGAGTCGTGCTCCTACACCGTAGACAAATCCTTCTCTTTTAAATTCCAGGGCGGGTGCCACCATAGAATTAGCAAAACCGGTAATAGGAATAATGGAACCGGCGCCGGCAAACTTCCCCAGTTCATCATAAAGACCTAAACCAGTAAAAAGAGCACCGAAAAAGACTAAAGTGGCCGACGTAGCTGTACTGGCTTCTTTTTCCACCAGCCCTCCCTGTTGAAACAAAGCAAACATGACCTGACCAATCACACAAATTAAACCACCGACGACAAAGGCCAGGATGGCATTTCGCAATACAGTCATAGGAGGCGCCATCTTTACAGCCATCCTCTGATAATTCAGTTGTTTTATTTTCAAGAGGTCTTGCTGCTGCTGTTCAAGCTCACTCCTTAGTTTTACAATTTCCTGCCGGTCGTCCTTTTCTTTCTGGGCTTCTAGCAGTAGTACTCCTTGGTGTTCCTGCTGTAATTCCTGCTTAAGCTGCTGTTCCAGATTTTTATCCAGATTTTTACCCTGCTCCTTATAGTGGTCAATAAGTTCTTGGCGCTTGACCAGCCGTTCCCTGATTCCTTCTAGATCAAAACCTTTTCCCGTCAATGTATCAACCTACCTTCGTTAAAATTAATCAATAAGTGACAACCTTTATTATTTATCCAAATCTGTGATGTTATACGTTAGTAAAAAAACAGAGTCTTACTTTAAGACCCTGTTTGAAAGGCGTCACTTTGCAGCAAGTGCCGTATTTTTTTTAAGGCTTGTCTTTCGATACGGGATACTTGTACCTGGGATAATCCTACCAAAGCTGCCACTTCTGTTTGAGTTTTATCTTGATAAAACCTTAAAAGGATGATTTCCTTCTCCTTGTCAGGCAGCTTTTCCAGAATTTCTTTAAGGGCAATCCTGTCAAACCAGTTCCCGTCGTCCTTTTCATTACTCAGCTGGTCCAGTACATAAATGGGGTCCCCATCATCCTGGTAAAGGGTTTCGTGTATGGAGGTGGGCAGCTGAACAGCTTCCAAACTGGCAATAATTTCTTCTACGGGTAAGTCTATCGCTTCCGAAATTTCTTGTAAGTTGGGTTCCCGCCCTAATTCCTTAGTCAGGGAATCCCTGGCTTTATTAATTTTATAGGCATTTTCCTTTAAGGACCGGCTGACCTTTACGGGATTATCATCGCGTAAAAAACGACGAATTTCACCTATGATCATGGGAACGGCATAGGTGGAAAATTTTACGTTATAAGAAAGATTAAACTTGTCAATGGCTTTGATTAAACCTATTGTACCAATCTGAAATAAATCCTCTAATTCGTAACCCCTGTTGGTAAACCTCTGGACGAGATTGAAGACTAGTCGTAAATTACAGTTGATGAGCTTCTCCCTGGCGGGGTGATCTCCCGCCTGGGCTCGGACTAAAAGATCCGTCATCTCATCATCGTTTAACAGGGGAAAACGGGGCAAATTCATCTCTGATAATCTAACACTCATAAATTTTACCCTCTCTTATGAGACGGCCTTTTGAATTCCGGCACCTTCTAGCTTTTTGGTAAGTATTACTCTGGTACCGTTATTGATTTCCGACTCTACTTTAACTTCATCCATAAATGACTGCATAAACACAAAGCCAAGGCCCATACGCTCGGGATCAGTGGTAAAAGCTGGCTGCATTGCTTGTGGAATATCAGCTATACCTACTCCCTCGTCAATTACCTCTATCACGATGGAGTCTTCATAAAGAGAACCAATCAGTTTAACAATACCCGCAGGCTTATTCCGGTAACCGTGGATAATGGCATTGGAGACAGCCTCCGAAGTGGCTACCTTAATTTCTTCCAGGTCATTTAAGGTTAAATCAAGCTGCGAGGCTAAAGCAGCTATGGTAATCCTGGCCAGCCCCACATTTTCCGGTATACTGATAAATTCTAATTTTATTTGGTTTCTTACTATTTTATCCATTTTTATGCCTCCTTAAGTGACTTTCTCTCCAAATAAGTCCATGCTTCATTTTCGCTGTTAAAAGCGGGAATAATCGAGAGGATTCCTGATAGTTCCAATATTCTTTTAATGTTAGTGTTCATACCGTAAATAATCATGATTCCCCGCTTTTCCTGTATTTTACGGTACCTTCCCAAAATCACACCCAAACCCGAACTATCTATAAAGCTTACCCGTGTCAAATCCAGGAAAAGATTTTTCGTAAACATTTCATCTATGGCTTTATCCAACCTTTCCCGGAATTCCTTTGCTGTTACCAGATCCAATTCCCCGGTAATTTTGACAAGCAATGTTCTGTTTTTGCTGTTAAAAATGAATGACATGTCTTTACCTCCTTGTCCACTTTATGGATAGGTATTCTCCAAAAACAGGCAAATTCCTGCTAATATCTGGAAATTGTTTTTATAAACATATAAAAAGGCGCTCCCAAGCAAATTTGGGTTCGCCTTTATTCAACATTAAGCTTATTTAACCATTTAACCGGTAACTACTCCCCGTACCACTTTGCTGAATTCTCGCCACCAGGAGCCTTTGTCCACACTATCTTTCGCTACTAAATTCACTCGCTCTATGATCTCACCATCTTTAAGGATGGAAATATGTCCCACAACTTGACCGGCTTTAACGGGGGCATTAAGGATGGGAACAGCCGTTACTTGCGTGGTCAAATTTTTGTCCTGACCTTTAGGCAAGGTTATCCCCACTTTTTTCTCGGGGATAGCTGCTACCGAGTCCACCTGGCCTTTACCGACCTTTACCTGGGTGATAATTTCGTTCTCTTTATGAAACTGTTTAAAGGTATATTGGGAGTACCCCCAGTTCCACAAGATTTTAGTATCGGCAAAATGCCCGCTTTTTTCCGGTGATCCCATTACGACAGAGACAAACCTTAAACCATTCCTCTCCACGGTAGCCGCCAAGCAATACTTAGCATCATTGGTCCAGCCGGTTTTAAAGCCATCAGTGCCCGGATACTGCCAGAGGAGTTTGTTTTTGTTATCATACTGAAAAGGCCGGTCCGTACCCTCACGAATACGGTAATGTTTTACTGAACAAAGTTCTCTTAATTCCGGATACCTTAAGGCATATAAAGCAATTTGGGCCAGGTCGTAGGCGGAAGTATAATGGTTGGGATCGTGCAGACCATTGCAGTTGACAAAATGGGTATTTTTTAAACCTAGTTCCGCGGCTTTTTTATTCATCATATCCACAAAAGCTTCATGAGTACCGGCAATATGTTCGGCAACTGCTACACTGGCATCATTCCCCGAAGCCAGGGCAATCCCTAACAGTAGTTCTTTGAGGGTAAGTTTTTCTCCCGGTGCCAGGTAAATCTGGGATCCTCCATAGGAGGACGCATTGGGACTGGCGATAACCTCATCATTCATGCTGGCCTTCCCTTCTTTAATGGCCTCCATGGCCAGGACAAGGGTCATGAGCTTGGTGACACTGGCGGGAGGTAAGGTTTTATGAGGATCTTTCTCGTAGAGAATTTTTCCGGAATGGGCGTCTATGAGAATGGCTGATTCCGCTTTAACAGGTAATTCTACACCCAATACTTGTTGGGGAGCAAGGAACATAATTAATAAGATTACCAAAAGGGTGGCATAAATATTTTTCAATTTTTTTGACATGTTTCTGCACCTCCTAGCAAACTAATTCTAGTTTTCCCCCCGATGCTAAAGAAGTATGTAAAAATACATTACATAGTACGGAGCAACGAGGTAAAACTATGAGCAGGAGGTGACAATATGGAAAAGGCTATTGCATTTTTTTTATTATTGATAATAAGTGCCAGCCTGGTTTATCTCTTCGTAACCCACATACTCCTGGCAATAATAAAGTTAGTTAGACAACAACAGCAACTAAAGTAGCCCATTGTATGATTCACGTCCCTTCTTCGTCACCACACCATAGATGAGGGGGTTTTTCTCAACTTTGGAAGGAGAAAATGTAAAGGCTTCCCGTACATATTTCATGGCTTCTGCCATTCTTTTCTCTTCATTATAGTAAAGAGTTAGCAAAGGCTGGTCCAGTTTAAAATAATCCCCTCTTCGACCATGAACTTTTAAACCAACAGCCAGATCAATGGCAGCATCTTTCGTTTCCCTTCCTGCCCCTAAAACCATGGCCGCTAAACCAAGGGCCTGTGCGTCAATTTCGGCCAGATATCCTTCAGCCCAAGCTTTTACAATCAATTTGCCCCGTGCTTGGGGTAATAAAGTTAAGTTTTCCAATACTTCCGGATTGCCGTGCTGGGCTTCTATAAGTTCTTTCATTTTAGCAAGAGCCCTTCTCTCCTCAAGCAACCCGTTAAGTATGCCTTTTGCTTCAGCAAAATCTTTTGCTTTTCCTGCAGCTAAGATCATATAGGAACCGAGCCCCAGGGATAACTCCCGTAAAGGGCCGCTCACTTTTCCCTGTAATACTTCAATGGCCTCTTGGACCTCCAGGGCATTGCCTATGGCCGAGCCTAATGGTTCATTCATATCTGAAATAATGGCTACTGTTTCCCTACCCGCTCTGGTACCAATTCCTACCATTGTCTCTGCTAACCTAAAAGCTTCTTCCGTGTCTTTCATAAAAGCTCCGCTGCCGGTTTTCACATCCAGCACGATGGCCTGTGCACCGGCAGCGATTTTTTTACTCATAATGCTGCTGGCAATTAGTGGTATGGAATCTACAGTGCCTGTAACATCACGTAAAGCATATATCTTTTTATCAGCCGGAACTAAGGCGCCGCTCTGACCGACCACAGCTACGCCGATTTTATTGACCTGCTCGATAAAGGCCTCTTTACTGAGTATAGTATGAAAACCGGGGATGCTCTCCAACTTATCGATGGTACCACCTGTATGACCCAAACCACGCCCCGACATTTTAGCTACGGGTACACCGGCAGCCGCTACCAGAGGCGCCAGCACCAGTGTTGTTGTGTCGGCCACTCCTCCGGTACTGTGTTTGTCCACAATAGTTCCCTTTATGGCCGTAAGGTCAATGGTTTCACCTGAATTTACCATAGCTAAAGTAAGATTGGTTGTTTCTTCCATATCCATGCCACGAAAATAGACGGCCATACAAAATGCCGCCATTTGATAATCTGGAATGTTGCCTTGAGTAAAATTATGCACTAAAAATTCTATTTCTTCTTTGGTGAGGCTATAACCGTTACGCTTCTTAATAATCAAGTCTGTTGTTCTCATAGGGGTCTCCTCTCCTCATAATCCTTATTTTTGTTCATTGTCATGAAGAAGCTCAGGGAGAAAACTCTCTCCCACACAGGTATAATCCAGGTGATAGAGTTCTGACAGGGTGGCGGCTACATCCGCAAATGTTCTGCGCGTCCCTAAATTTACATCTCTTTTTACCCCTTTACCATAAACCAGCAGGGGAACATATTCCCGGCTGTGGTCTGTACTGGCAGTGGTAGGATCATTGCCGTGGTCCGCAGTGATGAATAACCAGCCGTCCTCTGCTACAGCCTCTATGACATCCTTTAACTGGGCATCCATCTCTTCCAGGGCTTTAGCATATCCCACAGGGTTATTACGGTGCCCGTAGGTAGAATCAAATTCAACCAAATTGGTGAAAATCAAACCACTTTTGAGCTCTCCCCACAGTTCGAGGGTTTTTTCCATCCCCTCATTATTACTCCTGGTGGGGAAACTCCGGGTAAGGCCCTGCCCGGCAAAAATATCATATATTTTACCTACGGCGATAACTTCTTCCCCTTTACTTTTCAGGGCATCCAAAACAGTAGGTTCAGGGGGCAACAGGGAATAGTCGTGCCTGTTCGCCGTTCTGGTAAAATCCCCCGGTCTTCCTGCAAAGGGACGGGCAATCACTCGCCCTACTGCCCAGGGACCGGTTAATAAGCTTCTTGCTTTTTTACACATCTCGTAAAGTTCAGGAAGAGGAATGATTTCTTCATGGGCTGCGATTTGAAACACACTGTCCGCGGAGGTATAAACGATGGGAAATCCTGTCCTCATGTGCTCTTCGCCCAGTTCTTTAATGATTTCGGTACCGGAAGCCACTTTATTGCCCAACACTTTACGCTTGATAAGTTTTTCAAAGGCTGTGATAATTTCGGGGGGAAATCCCTGGGGAAAGGTTGGCATCGGGTCGCGGGTCAAGATGCCGCATAATTCCCAGTGACCTGTGGTGGTGTCTTTCCCTTTGGATAGTTCGGCCATACGTCCATACCCGCCTAACGCCATAACATCTCCCGGTACCCCCGGTATGTCCGTGATTTTGCCTAAACCTAAACGGGCCAAATTCGGCAGTTTTAAACCTTTAACGGCTTCCGCTATATGTACCAGGGTATTACTACCCACATCGCCATACAAATGGGCATCGGGTAAAGCACCGATACCTACACTATCCATAACGATCAACATTGTTTTTGTCATATGCTTATCCTCCTAATTATGCCCGGGGATGAGTTTTGTTGTATACTTCTTTAAGCTTACTTTTCGTTAGGTGGGTGTAAATCTGTGTAGTAGAGATATCGGCATGCCCCAGTAATTCCTGGACAGATCTTAGGTCAGCCCCATTGATTAAGAGATGGGTAGCAAAGGAATGCCGCAAGGTATGGGGCGTAATTTCTTTATTGATGCCAACTGCCACAGCATACTTCTTTATAATTTTCCAAAAGCTCTGCCTCGTCATACGCTTTCCGTGATAATTGAGAAACAGGGCTTTTTCTCCCGTTTTTTTTACCAGGAGGGGCCGTGCTCTTTCTAGATACTGTTGAAGACTGTGGGCAGCCAAAGAACCTACAGGAATAATCCTCTCTTTGTTTCCTTTTCCGACACAGCGTACAAAGGCCAAATCAACGTCTACATGATTGAGGTCTAAACCGATCAACTCCGAAACCCTCATGCCCGTGGCATACATCACTTCTAACATGGTCTTGTCTCTTAAATTTCCCGGGGCTGAACCCCGGGGCCCCGCTAAAAGCTTGTCAACCTCTTCCACCGTCAGCACCTTGGGCAGTTTCTCGGCCAGTTTGGGGGCATCCAAGTGAATGCTGGGGTCTGCCTCCAGGTATTTCTCAAGGCATAAAAAGCGAAAAAAACCTTTGAGAGACGAAATTCCCCTGGCTACTGTAGCCGGCGAGAACGTGCTTTTTTTAAGATAAAAAACGTAACCAGCCAGTAAATCTTTGTCGATTTCCTCTATTTTTACTTTTTTCGTATTTTGCAGGTACATGAGAAATTTGGTTACATCTCTTTTATAGGAGTCCAGTGTATTGCGGGAAAGCCCTTTCTCCACCTGAAGATACTCCATAAATTCGGCCAAAAGCTTGTCCATGCAAGAAATGCCTCCCTTTTGTAGAAAATATATATTACCATTTCCACAAAAGAGAGTAATTTCCTCTTTACTTCTTGGGGACTGTGGTAGCCGGATTAGTATTTTTGGTCGGGGAGTTGGAGTTAGCTGGTTGGCCTTGTACCTTTACCGGTTGTGTGGTTACATCCTTCTGCAGGTTATCGGAAGGAGCTACGGTGGCATTATCCTTGGGAGTCAAATACCGGTTCAAACCCAGTCCCAAGCCTACTAACAAACACACACATACCAGTAAGGCCAAAAGTTTTCTTTTCCACCTGGTTATCGTAATTAAAACCATAGTCATCCCTCCTTTTTTAGTTATATATGTGGTGTGATAAACTCTTAGAATATGTACACATTCTCCAGTCCCTTAAATTTTAAAATTTTTAGATAGACTATTTACTTATAAGCCTTTGTGTTTTCGGTCATTCTATAGCTAAAGAACTTTGTTGGATTAAAACATGGGAGGAATAGCTGTGGAAAGGAAATGGAAACAAACGACTCAGGAAAATAACCGCGGTACCTGGACTATATTTCCCGATCTTTGTAAAGGCTGTGGCCTTTGTATTGAAAAATGTCCCGTGAAAGTCATATATTGGTCAGAAGAACTGGGCTTTATGGGGACACCCGCCGTTAAAACACGGATGGAAGGCTGTATTGTCTGCGGAATTTGTGAGACTGTCTGCCCGGAACCTGCTATCAGAGTGGAACGCAAAGCTAAAGAAAAAGCACCTGCAGCCCGTGTGGTCAATGAAAGTTAGTGGAGATAGGTAAATTTCTTTGTCAACACACGTAAAAGACCAAGAGCTTTCATTTAACTTCTTGGTCTTTTGGCTATGAACATCCTATTGAAATATCCCTTTTAATCCTGACCGTAATTGCCGGTAATTGATTCCACCTTGTAGAAACGTTCTCTTAAGTGCCTGATGGTGCCTTCCGGAACGCCAAATTCCCTGGCCATTTCCGTATCGCTTTTATTCTGAGCCAAGCCGTCGATGAACTGATCCGCATCGATACCCACTTCATCACATACAAAATGCATACCAGGTTCCACGCCCCAGGGCGGGCCTTTAAACCCGTGTTTTAGTTCAGTAGATCCCGTTTCATATTTGTAAGTACTGCCTTCACCGTCTAAGGCAACAAAGGCGGCTGATCCCATGGCTGCAGGTACAAAAGTATGTCCGACGGGAGCATCGCCCAAGAGATCCTGTTTAGACTTTTCCATAATTATTTATTCCCCCTTTTTCCACTGGGATTCTACTGCTATTATTTACTGAGGAGAATGATTTTATTTCAAATCCCTTAAAAAAGGAAGGATTAGATTGTCTGCTTATCACGGCAAGAATACCCTTTCCGCCATCCGGCCGGAGAACAGAGAAGAAGCACTGGTTAAAATTAAAACAAAGCCGGAACACATCAATTTTATCATCAAAATATTGGAAACCCACAGTCATCTGGCCATTCCGGTACAACTGGATCCTCAAGAGGGATATGTAGGGTTACATACCCCCAAAGACCGGTTACAAGAACTTCTCATCATTTTAGAAAATATTCCCCGGCCTTTGGAAATCATAAAAAAATAGAGAAAAGCACCCGGTTTTGGCCAGGTGCTTTTTACTTAATTCATTTATTATCCTCGAGCCTGTTCTTTAGCATAAACGTTCTCAAAGAAGTCTTTGGTCTCCGATACTACTACTCCGCTTAATAAGAGAAGTCCAATGAGGTTAGGTATAGCCATGAGCCCGTTTAAGGTATCGGCCAGGTCCCAAACAAAAGAGAGCTTAGCCACAGCGCCAACAAGAACGGCGATGACCCACAAATAACGGTAAGGTTTGATGGCTTTAGTACCAAGGAGGTACTCAGCACATTTTTCCCCGTAGTAAGCCCAGCCTAAAATGGTGGAGTACGCAAAAAGGATAATACCAATGGAGACGATAATTCCACCCCAGGTACCGGGCAAACCTTTACTGAAAGCGGCAGTGGTTAAAGCTGCACCCGTCAGAGTCTTCGGGTTAGCCATTTCCCAGGTTCCGGTGATGGTCAATACCAGACCGGTAATAGAACATACTACAATGGTGTCCAGGAAGGTACCGGTCATAGATACCAGTGCCTGGCGGGCAGGATGGTCAGTCTTGGCGGCAGCGGCAGCGATAGGCGCACTTCCCAAACCGGCTTCGTTGGAGAAAACACCACGGGCCACCCCGAAACGAATAGCTTGAGCCACAGCAGCACCGGCAAAACCGCCGGCAATTGGTTGGGCCCCGGCAAAGGCGGCCTGGAGAATAGTGGCGATGGCCTGAGGCAGATTGCCAATATACATTATAATGATAACTAAACCACCAAGGATATAAAATACGGCCATAAAGGGAACTAACAAGGCAGTGACCCGTCCTATACTCTTAATACCGCCCAGGATGACCAGGGCCGTTAAAATGGCGAGGACAACACCGCTGGCCCAAGTAGGCACCTTAAAAGTGGTTTCAATTGCTGCGGCTACAGAGTTGGATTGAACCATGTTGCCGATACCAAAACCGGCTGCTGCACCAAAGAAGGCAAAGAGTAAACCCAGCCATCTCATGTTAAGTCCTTTTTCCAGGAAATACATGGGACCGCCGGCCATTTCACCGTTCTCATCAACAACCCTGTATTTCACCGCTAAGATAGCCTCGGCGTATTTGGTAGCCATTCCAACCAGAGCCGTTACCCACATCCAGAAAACAGCACCAGGTCCACCCAAGGTTACGGCTGTAGCTACACCCGCGATGTTACCGGTACCAATGGTAGCAGCCAGTGCCGTCATGAGAGCCTGGAAATGGCTGATATCCCCCTGTGAAGTTTGGTCTTGATTTTTGCTGAAAGCTAATTTTAAAGCATAAGGTAAATACCGGAAAGAGGCAAATTTTAATCTAAGTGTGAGAAATAATCCGGTACCAACCAATAAGACCAGCATGTACGGACCCCATACCAGGGAGTTGACCGTACCTACAAATTTTTCAATGGCTTCCATCTGTTCACTCTCCTTATAAATTTAGATAAGTACAATAAAAAAAATATAGGCCGAATTAAAAAATATTTCTTTTATTTCACCTCCTAGTCTAACGGGATAGTAATTTATTACTATTATACATTAGGAATCTCTGTTACACAACAGCTTTGTCAAAATAATCTTGTATATTATGCGCAAATTGTTCGACATCTGTGAACAGATGTAGCTTAATAATGTACATTATTAAGCCAGACTTAAAAGCCTGATAAAGACAGGGGAAATATATCCTTCAATGAAGGCCGCCCCCAGCATGAACAAGGATAGACCAAGCATAATGATAGAGTAATGCAATACACCCCGTGAGATGGGTTGGGCCCTGAGCCCTTCCCGTCCTCTGATTAAATACAGGGAGAAGTTTATAGCCGTAACCCCGGCCAGAATATAAGCCGGCAGTGACAAGATATTAGGGGGAACAATGGCTAACAAGGCCAGGACAACGCCCCGCCAGGCTTTCTCCTGGAGGATAAAGCCGATGGTAAACCCTAAAACGAAACCTCTGGTGAAAATAATCACCAGAACCAGGGGTAAACCGATTACGGTAAGCCCTAAGACAAAAATTTTACCCAGATTATAAAGATTTCTTAACATCGCCTGTTTCGTATTCATTGCGTAGTTAAGCTCCTCACTGATCTGGGTTAAACCATTATCTAAGTATTGATGCAGAGAAGAGGTCTGTTTACTGTCGAGGGCCTTTACTCCTAATGAACCAAAAATTAAGCCTGCCGTAAAACAAAGCAGTACAAAAAGATATACCCACCAGCTTGACCGGAAATGTTGTGTCATTTTACTCTTAAGCTTATCCACAGCTTACCTCCTCCTCTCCTTAAATGTTATGAGGAAAAGGAGGTAAATATAACTACTAGTCCACAAATTGACAATAACCCCTGGCAATGAACAGTTGGGCTAAATAGTGTACGGCCAGCACATCTTCCAAAGCATTACTGCTGGCGGCCACCAGGGTAATCGGTGACTTCTTGGCCATGGCTATAGCCCTTTCTACTCCCTTGAGGGCGGGTTCTACCCCTTTCATCCCCAGGGTACGGGCAACAGTAGCTGTGGTTATCATCCCTCCCAATTGGTAAACGGCATCATAGATCACACCACCCGCATCGGTTACGGCTACTGCAACTTTGTTATGCCAATGGGTGAATTTAGCAGTCTCCGCACCCAAATTGGGCCAGATCTCACCTACCGGGAGTCCCTCATTTTCTACACCCCTGATGACATCAGCGGCATTGGCCTTTCTCTCCTCGCAGCTCCCCACCCGTGGTTCTGTTATGATAACCACTTCTGCTCCTTTATTTTTAGCCTCCCTTGCTGCTAATTGTCCGATGCGAAAAGGGTTAACTAACGTGTTACCGGAAGTCTTGGGGGAGGGGCAAGCGCCCCAGATACCTGCTGCTCCTGCTTCTGTGACGGCCTCTAAGGTGGTGGACATGCTGATGACATCTACGAGTACAATCAAAGCACCCTTTTTGACTGCCTCCAAGGCCCCTGAAAGATTATAAGCAATAGTGAGACGGCTTCTTTCACTCTCCCATGATCCTGCCATACTTTCCCCCCGCGCCAGGCTCAAGTTTAAGTTTTCCTTCCCTTGCTTTCATGATTAATTCCACGACTTCGTTACTTACTATTTTAGCCAATTCTTCCGGCCCAGCCTGGTGCAGGATGTTCATCTCACTGCCAAAAGTAAGAAGAAGTTTTTCAATGGTTTTCTTTCCTACACCGGGTAAAAACGGTAAAGGTACTTGATAATAATAAGGTACAGTACCAAACTCCTTCTCACCGGCAGGCGCTATAGCCATAATCCGGTCCAACACGCCCACGACCACATGTTCCCTGCTGCCACAGAGGGGGCACGCAGTGACGGCTTCATCTTGAAGAAGTGAAACCTGGCATTTGTTGCAAAAACTGCGGTGATATTTTCCTAACTGTGGATCCAGGCCATAATTGGCTTTAAGATACCTTCCCTTCTTTTTTTCCAGTAGATAGACAAATTCGTTAAAAGTGGGCTCTTCCAGTACGACCAGGTTGTATTCCCGTCCAATCTTTTCTAGGGAGTGAGCATCGGAATTCGAGAAAAACACTCTCTCCCTTAATTCAGGCAAGAGCATAGCCATATTCCTGTCAGCCGACAAACCCAACTCCACTGCTTTGATTGACTCTGCTTCAGCACCAAAGACCTGGGTAAGGGAAGAAGCACAAGCCCCATAAACTCCCTTATGGGGAGTAAAAACATGGGCTGGAATAAAAATTCCTCCCATGCTCTTAACTACCTTTAGCAGAGTTAAAGCCCGCAGGTTGGTGGCCTGGGTACTTAATTGCGGATTTTTCACGTGTACTGCTACAAAGGCAGCAAAATCCTGAAGACGTTCCAGGGTTGGAAAAAAGGCCAGATAATGAGCCCGGCGGCCGGAGTTTTCTTTGGCTTCCATTTCTATTCCCGTGAATATGGTTATCTTTTCCCCGTAGCGAAAACCACCCTGGGAAAGGGGTACAAGTTTACCCTCTTGGAGAAGTGTGTATAGATCTGCCAGTACACCGGGGGAACCACAGTCTACTACACCTATCATATCGATTCCTTTACGCGCAAGACATTCATTGAGTATATTGAGGAGGGTTAAATCGCGGCTGGCTGTAATTTTAACCGGCCGCCCGTCATTGGAACAGCCAATATGGATGTGTAAATCGAGATAAAAGTTCTTCATAGCTGTAGTCCTTTCAGTTTGACAAGCCACAAAACACCGATAATCGTCTTAGCATCAATGATCTCACCGTTTTTTACTTTTTGATACACTTGGGCCAGGGGTAGCTTAACATACTCTATAATTTCGTCTGGATCAGGAGAAGCTTGTTTTTCTTGCAAATCGGTAGCCAGGTAGAGATGGATAATTTCATTGCTAAAACCCGGAGCCGTATAAAAAGAAATTAACTTTTGCCAGTTTGCCGCCGTAAACCCCGTTTCTTCCGCAAGTTCACGCTGTGCACAACGAACCGGGTCTTCTCCCCTTTCCAGTTTTCCGGCGGGAATCTCCCAGGTTATCCTCCCAATAGGATAACGGTATTGTTTCACCAGAAGAATTTCTTCCAGGGAAGTACATGCTAAAACAGCGACGGCACCGGGGTGCTGTACCGTATCCCGTATGGCCTTCTTGCCGTTACTCATTATCACTTCGTCCTGCCGAAAAGTGATAAAAGAACCTTCTTTTTGTAAAAGAATTTTACTGAACTTTTCCTCCACACTGCTCTCCTCCTATCATAAAAATATGGTTTATACATATACTGGTTATAAAAACCACAGGATAAGGGGAAATCATCATGGTCATCACCAGCCGGGGGCTTTTTATGGTGGGCAAATCCCATGACATCTTGCTGCAATTACAATTGCTTCAGAAACAATACAATTATCTCAAACAAGTGCTGCAAATAAAACTACATTAATTTACAATTTACCCTCCTGGCGACTTCTTCTCCGGTTGCGGCGCCTGCTAAAAAAAATAGTGGATCTTCTTCATAGCTTCTACCCATATGAGACATCCTAAGTCCTAATTCATAGGCCAATCTTATACCGTCGTGTCCTCGTCCCCAGATCAGCCGGTGTTTCTCCATGCCTTCTCTTTTGAGCTGAGTAAGGACGATTTCTTTTTGGCCATCATTAAGTGCCGGTAAAACAATAGAGGCAGCCCCCAGCGCTACTTTGCCCAGGGCTGTTAAGGTATGATGGCTGATGCCTAAATGACGTGTGCGTTTTTCAGCAAAACTCAGGCGCGGGATGCAATAAGCCACCCCGTCCAGGGTGGTTACCGCATTGATGATCTGTCCCACTTCTAAGGCCGTATTGCCCCAGGTAGTACTGGTTCCTACCACGCCGGGACCCATTAAAACAATAATGACATCAGCTTTTAATATCTCCTTGGCTGCCAGTAACCCGCTGTATAAGTTCACTGCCTCATAGTCACCACCAAAAGCATGCCCGATAGTAACAGTGCCACACAGCAGAGAATTCTTCTTTAAGCTGGCTACAGCCTGACTTAGGGCCAGGGGCAGGGCCCCCCCGTCTGTCATGACATAGGCTATCTTAAGCCTGGGATTTACGGAGACAAGCCCGCAAACACAGGGAATAAGCATGCTGTGGAGGGAACCGCAAATCACAGGCGTCCCGGACAAAGACTGGACCCGGACCATTAAGGCATGGTGGGGACTAGCAGGTTCTTCCACCGCACAAACTTTTAATTGTAAAGGGGTATAACGCAACTTCATGATGTGACCGGGAGTAGTGTACTTCACCTGCTGATCTTGTAGTTTGCCCATGACAAAGTGATACCCCCCGCTGCCTAACTTTAAGTCAACAGCAGTAGTATTTAATAACACCTCATCATTAGGCTGCAATTGACCCGTTAACAAAGGAAAAACGTAGGCTTTGGCCTCTGTGCCCTGTATCTCTACAAGGGCCTCTTCCAGCCCTTCGGCAATTTTTTTAAGAGACTTCACAGTCCCTGTTTGTCTGTTTAGCATTTTCATCACGCCTGTTCGGGAAAGTTTATGTAAGCCGTATAGCCTTAAGGCAATTATCTTCGCCCCCAGTGATCAATCATCCTTAGAAAATGGTTTCTTTCAATCAACAGGCTTAACGAAATTTTTTCACTGACGATATGGATAACAATTAAGAAGATCACCAGGCCAAGCCTGACTATTGCCGGTGTATGTAAGAATAATATGCCCACCGTCATTCCCAGGGGGTTAGCCCCCGTATCACCCAGCATGGCTTTACCTTTTAAATCGTAATGAGCATAGGCAAAAACAATCCCGGTTACGGCAGCTGCCAACCAAAGTACCGAAATCCGTAAGAAAACGGCAACTGAGAAAAAAAAGAGGGTTCCTTTGAGGGCTCGCCCCGGCCTTAAATCCAGTAGGTTTATAAAATTTACGCTTAAAACGATTATAAGCCAGTTCAATACCGCGTAGAAGCCACTGTCACCGCGTACTAAGACTAGCCAGAAAGCGAGTACTCCTGTACCCAAAGCCTTTACAACGCCCGTACTCAATTTTTTCTCGCGCCAAAGAAAGAAAAAATGACCTTTTAAACCTTTTTGCCGGTTATCTCCCAGGAGATCGTCGAGCAAGCCCAGCAAGGTAACACCAAATATAGCGAATAAATAGACACTGATTTCAGGATTTTTTCCCATCCAGACCAAGGGGAGAGTAGAGAGGCACAAGACTACAGGAATAATAATACCAGCAGCGGCCGGTATTATTTCCCCTTGCCAGTTTCTCTTTGTGGCACCGCCTCGCATCAATAATTCCAGAAAATAGGGGAAAAACATTCTTGTTATCATAAAACTGGTTACTGCAACCAATAAAATCAATATGGTCACCTCAAAGCCCGGCAGGTTAAAGTTGAACAGATATCATACATTTGTTTTCCCCGGTGTTTAAATCCGGCCCAGTTGCGTCCCGGAGGTGAATGGGACATATCCGTATCAACCTCTAAGATCCGGTAACCTTTCCTGAGGGCATCTATGGTCATCCCTACCTCCAGGCCAAACCGTGGGGAAAAAGGTAATAAATCCTTCACCATGTCTTTCCACATGGCACGCTGTCCCGAAAGTGGGGCACAAACATCCTGTCTCGTCAAGAGTTTTATCCCCCACTGGGCTGTTCTCTTGGCAAGGCCAAAACCCTTTCCACTTTTCCCAGGTTTAAATTTGGCTATGGTCATATCGGCAATACCAGCCCTAAGGGGTTCGATTAAAAGTCCGGCTTCCTGTACGCTAAAGCCCAAATCTGCATCTAGGAACATAATAATGTCTCCCGAAACATAAGCTAAACCAGACATGAGCGCATACCCTTTGCCCCTGTTTTTGGGTAAGCGCAGTAGGTTTACTCCCCATTTGCAGGCAATCAGGGATGTTCTATCCCGGGAACCGTCATCTACCAGCAGTATTTCTTCAAGACCCTGCATTTTCGTTAAAGCTTCCAGGGTTAGAGAGAGACTCCCCTCCTCGTTATAGGCGGGAATAAGCACTGAAACGGACAAATAACCCTACCTCCTTTTACTGGTTAAATGCCGGCAAGAGAAAATCAGCCGTGGCTTTAATTTCATAGTGCCCGTGATAACCTGCCATGGCCAGGATGAGAGCAATTTGTCCCGGTACTGTGTTGATATCATCAACTGTTGATACTGTAAACTCCTTGTATAAACGATCATTTACAGGATAACCCGTACTACCTTTTACCACATACACGGGTATACCCTGTCCCTGTAACTTCTGGAGTAAAATTTCTTCAATTCTCTGCGCTAATGTAAGATTAATACCGGCTGGATTCAAATAACCGTGAGTGATAAGAACACAATCCACTCTATCTCCCGTCCCTCCCAGAGCGCAGACTAAATCATCGATTCTTTCACTATCTGCATAAAGGTCTGGGGAAAATTTGGTATAAGAAATAATCTCCGCACCGGCAATTTTAAGATTATAGAAAAACTGTTGGGGTATTTCCAGGTCACCATTTTGGATAATGGCGATCCGCTTAGCCGGCAGCTTATCTTTAAGCACGTAGGGAATGGATTCCTCCGCATAACGTTTATAAAGCTGGGCTGTTTCCTGTATGGCTGTCAACTGTTCCTGGTATTTTTTAGCCTCATTTTTTAAGGCTTCATAATCACCCTCAAGCTTACTCACCATGCTTTCCTGCTGCTCAACTATCTCCGCTACCAGGCTTTCGCCCACAATAGTACTACCGATAAAGATGCCCAAACCAAGCGCAAGAAAAACGGCAACCAGAGAGGCTACATGATATCTGATGTCAATAATCACATTAATTCCTCCCTAGATTCCTAATAAAAATCTGAACTTAAGCAAAAGGAGCCGTCCATATTGCGAGAGGGCCGTTGATACTGAGGCTATAATGAGAAAAGGAATAAAACTTGCTGCTACTACCTGTAAAACATGTCTAAAACCAACACTCTTACCATAAAGCTTACTGACTCCTTTAGCATCCACCAGGACGCTGCCTACTTTCATACGGGTTAAAAGTGTACTGGCCATCCCTCTTCTTCCCTTTTCCAGGAAGTCAATCATATTGGAGTGGGTACCTACCGCCACAATAAGTTCTGTCCCCGCTTCATAGGCCAGAAGCATGGCTGCATCCTCACTGGTTCCCGGTGCAGGAAGAATGGTTGCCGGTAAATTCATCTTTTTGATACGCTCATATCCCGGAGCCCGGCCATTGGGGTAGGCATGGACAATAATCTCCGCACCACAGTTGAGGGTGGCATCACTGATACTGTCCATATCACCGATGATTAAATCTGGTTTATAACCGCATTCGATTAACGCATCAGCACCCCCATCCACACCTACTAGGACAGGTCTCACTTCATCAATATAAGACTTAATGGCCAACAAATCTTCACGATAGGTTTTCCCCCTGATGACAATGAGTGTATGCCTGTTCTTAAATTTTGTTTTAAGGGAACAGGGAACAATAAGATTTTTTAAGATCAGGTCCTGCTCCATCCGGGCATATTCCAAAGTATTATCCACAAACTTTTCTAGAACATGGTCAATATTGGTCCTGCTTAATTCCATCATTCTCGTAATAGTTTCTTTTGTCTGCCTGACACCGATGGCGTACAATTCCCCATTCACAAATATCCTGTTCTGCTCTATTTCCACAATCTCATCATCTTGTAAAGAAAGAATATGCGAACCCACGTTATCAATAAGAGGGATGTTATGGTTAAGGAGGGCCAAAGGCCCCAGGTTAGGATACTTGCCGGTAATGGAAGGTTTGGCATTAATGACTGCTTTAACCCTGGCCTTGATAAGCGAAAGGGCAGCCACCTCATCTAAGTCGGCATGATCGATGATGGCAATTTCATAAGGTTGTATTCTTTTAACAAGGTTTTTGGTTTTCCGGTCTACTTTTATTTTTCCTTTAAGTGTCATTTTACTGGTTATTTCCCTATATCACTCTTTGTTTTTATTATGTGCCCCCTTGACTTAAAATTTCCCCTGTCAACCCTGGTAATAGTAGACAAAAGAAAAAAAGCCACCTAAATAAAAGGTGGCTTGTAGTAAAATTTTTTAACTGACTTTGGTGCCTATGCGCAGTTTGTCAGCAACCATGGCGATAAATTCTGAATTAGTGGGCTTCCCGCGCTGGAGGTTAATGGTATAGCCGAAAAATTTATTCATCATTTCTACGTTGCCACGATCCCAGGCAAGTTCAATGGCGTGCCTGATGGCTCTTTCCACACGGCTTGGTGTGGTTTGGTATTTTTCCGCAATCATGGGATACAATTCCTTAGTAACAGCCCCAAGGAGATTAACCTCATTGATCACCAGTAAGATGGCATCCCTAAGGTATTGATAACCTTTAATATGGGCGGGGACACCCATCTGGTGGATAATATTCGTAACTTCCACATCCATGCTTCTTGTTCTCACCGGTGGCTGGTAAGGTGCAGGTGTACTGGGCTTATTGGTAGCCGTATAACCGGTGCCTAACTGGCGTACCCTGTTGGCTAAGGTATCCAAATCAAAGGGTTTCAGTATAAAGTAATCGGCTCCCAATTCTACCGCTCTTTGGGTCATAGACTCCTGACCGAAAGCCGTCAGCATAATTACTTTCGGTTTATGACCGAAATCAGATTGATTCATTTTCTCCAGAACCCCTATGCCATCTAAATGGGGCATTATTATATCCAGAACCATTACGTCCGGATTCTTGCTGTTCATTAAATCCAGGGCTTCCAGCCCATTGTAGGCCACGCCTACAACAACCATATCGTCTTGTTTTTGAAAATAATCGCTTAAAATGTCTACGAAATCCTTATTATCGTCTGCAATTAAGAGCTTAGTCATTTTATGCATTTTTTCCCCTCCTGAAAATCTAAAGTTCTTATTGTAATATGCATTCGACAAATTGGATAATATATCCTGCAATATACTTCCAATTAACTGCAAATGTTAGCAAATTATTTTTCCCTAAATGTCGGGTTAAAATCTAAGAATGCCTAATAATTAAGACACAATCCACTATTTTTTTACAAAATAATATGTAATTTGCAACCTCTGTTAGTATTATACTCTAAATTCTCAACTATATAAATTGGTAAAAAAGAAAGATATTTCGTAAAAAACCTTGAGGCCTATGCCCCAAGGTTTTTTGCTGCTCTTGTAAAATACCGGCTTCAAAAAGCATATTTTCGATAAACACACCGTAACCTCTCGTAGGATCATTGACAAAAACATGGGTAACGGCACCAACTATTTTACCGTCTTGAAGAATAGGGCTGCCGCTCATTCCCTGGACGATACCGCCTGTATGATTTAGCAATTTTTCGTCAACAATACGAATAATCATATTCTTTCCATCAGCTCGTCCTGGCATAATTTTCTCAATCAAAATATTGAACTGTTCTATCTCTTGACCCTTCACTACCGTCAGAATCTGGGCGTTTCCGGTGTGAATCTGGTTGGAATAAGCTGTGGGTAACGGGTCTTTGTATAAAGGATTGAATATGTCTTTACTCATAATACCGTATATTCCGCAGTTTTCGTTTTTTTCGATGTTTCCAAATTCGGTATTTTCAAGAAAGACACCAACTTTTTCTCCCGGTACACCACGTTTGCCCATTTGGATATCTTCAATGGAGGCACTTAAAATTTTTCCCTGACGAATATTTAATTTTTGGCTTGTTTCCCCATCCGTAATGACATGCCCCAGGGCACCGTATTTTTTCGTTACCGGATCGAAGAAAGTTAGAGTTCCTACACCACCGGCATTGTCCCTGACAAATAAGCCAATACGATAAGATTTTGTATCCGTACAATACTGAGGATAAACGACCCGCTTATATAGTTTACCGTTTCTTTTAATTACAATGGTAGCCGCCTGTTTCTGCTGTCCGATTTTATTAATGAGTGTACCTACCTGATCATCCGTCATTACCTTTATACCTTCGATTTCCAAGATAATATCTCCCACTTCGATATCGGCCTCTTTGGCGGGAAGCCGGGGTTCAGAGCTCTCATTTAGTACGGGAGAATGCCCTACAACCATTACCCCTTCGGTTCTAAGCAGTACACCAATGGAATGTCCGCCAGGCACTAAAGTAAGATTGGGTAACACATCAACATTAATTTTCTTTAAAGGGATAAAACCAAAAAGCCTTAATTCCAGACTGACTTTTCCGGGTTTAGTGACAACTGGTTTGTCGGAACCTAAAATGTAACTGCTTTTTTCTAATAATTCCCCACCTTTGAGTTTAAGAAGTTTCTCTTCATCTTTCACCCTAACATCTATGGTATTGAGAATGGTTAGGGGAAATTTCAGTGGCAGCTCCAGGGTTTCTCCCACAGCTATCAGTTGTTTATCTTGCAGTGAAAAAAAGCTTTGAGCTTGTGGTGTAAAAGAACTTGCCACTACTAATATTGACAAGAAAACTCCCAGGATTTGCCTCTTTTTTTGCAGCATACTTTATCCTCCTTATGCCGGCAAATCCTTCCTCTCTCATCTTAAGTTTTTGATGATTTTAAAGTGTCCTGAGATGAATTCTTTTATGTTTGGCAGCTTAGCAAAAAAGGTGGTGTTTGTGTTTAAATCCACCATTACGCATAAAAGATGTTAGGTATAAGGGAAAAAACGCAAAATAAATAAAGCTCCCGGAAAAGGAGCTTGTAAAAAATACCAATTCTATCTTTTTTTCAAGATTTGTGAAGCATGCTTCCGTAAATCGGCTGTCTGCTTATCCCCACCTAACATACGGGAAATCTCATCAACTCTTTCCAATTCACCTAATATTTTAACCGTCGTTCTCGTCCTGCCTCCTTCCACCTTCTTTTCTAAAAAGAGGTGGTGATCGGCTAAAGCAGCAATAAGAGGCGAATGGGTTACACAGATAACCTGCTGGCTTTTGCTGATTTTTTCCAACTTTTCGGCAACTTTCTGGGCAGCCTTCCCGCCTATCCCTGAATCTATTTCATCAAAAATGAGTGTCCCCACGTCATCCAAATCGGCCGTAATGGTCTTCAGGGCCAGCATGATGCGGGAAAGTTCCCCTCCAGAGGCGATTTTGGCAACGGGTAAGAGCGGTTCTCCCGGGTTGGGTGAGATATAGAACTCGATCTTTTCCATACCCAGGGGTGCAGGTTCGCCGGGTAAGAAAGTCACTGAAAAATTTGCATGGGGCATGGCTAATTCTTTTAGTTCCCTGATGACTTTCTCTTCCAACTCTAAAGCTAATTTTTTTCTGGCCGTAGACAGTTCCAGCGCCGCACACTCATAAGTCTTCCAGGCGGAGGTAACCGAGCCTTCCAGTTCCAGAGCCCTCTCTTCGCTCTCCATCCAGGTCTTCAATTCTCGTTCAGCTTTTTCTGCATAGGCAATCACATCTTCCAGAGAAGGACCGTATTTTTTCGTAAGATCTTTGAGGTATTGGAGGCGCTTTTCCACCTGTTCTAATCTGGCAGGTGAAAATTCAATGTTTTCCCGGTAATTGCGCAGTTCACCGGCAACTTCCTCAATAACATACAAGCATGGCTCCAATTGATTGAGCAAATTTTCTAAAACAGGGTCCAGCCGGTTGATCTCTTGTAAATTATTTAAAGCTTTACTTAAAAGATCATAGGCTGATTGTCCTCTTTCACCGCTAAAAAGCTGGTTATATGCTAAATTAACGTAGTTGGCGATTTTCTCCGCATTAGCTAAAAGATTGGCTTCGCGTGCCAGTTCCGTGTCTTCACCGGGTTTTAGCCTGGCCTCTTTTATTTCATTAATCTGATAGGTGAGAAAATCTATTTTCTGCAGGCGCTCATGTTCTTTTTCCCGTAAATAGAATAATTCTTTCTTTAGCGACAGCCATGTTTCATATTTTTCCCGGACATCTTTCACCAGTTGCAGGTGCTCGGCCCCCCCGAGATTGTCCAGGATAAAAAGATGTTTTTCCGGCTGCAGCAGGGATTGATGGTCGTGCTGGCCATGAATATCGATAAGACCGGTGCCAATCAGCCGATAGTTTCCCAATGTTACGATTCTTCCGTTTACACGACAGGTGTTTTTACCGTTGAGGGAGATTTCTCGTGATAAAACCAGGTAATCCTCCTCTGCCTCAATCCCTAACTCACTAAGTATCCCGTATGCCGGATGATGAGGAGGTAAAGAAAAAATACCCTCGATAAGGCACTTCTCTGCACCTGTTCGGACCATCTCTGTTTGAGCCCGTCCTCCCAAAAGGATAGTTACGGCATCGATGATAATAGATTTACCTGCCCCCGTTTCTCCCGTAAGAACATTAAAATCAGGGGCATAATCAATTTGCACCTCTTCAATAAGGGCAAAGTTCTTTATCAGTATACTCTGCAGCATACACAAACACCTACTCCATTAATTCTCTTATTTTTTGCATAAGAGCCGGGACTGCAGCGGCGGGCTTAACCACAAGAAGAATGGTATCATCACCCGCCACAGTACCAATGACTTCCTTCCAGTTGGCAGCATCTATGAGGGAGGCTACACCATGGGCATTACCGGGATATGTTCGTAATACCACGATATTTTCACTATAATCCATGCCAGTAACCAGTTCCTGCATCATCCGCCTTAAGCGGTCTTCGTTTTGCACAATTCCTTGCTCGTTAGGAACCCCATATTTATAGCTGTTCTGGCCTATGGGAATTTTGACCAGCCGAAGTTCTTTAATATCCCGGGAAACGGTGGCCTGGGTAACTTCAAAACCTTTATTGCGTAGAGCTTCGGCCAACTCCTCCTGGGTAGAGATAATGTTGTTTTGAATGATCTCGATAATTTTTTTCTGCCTGCGTGTCTTCAAAAGGATTCCTCCTCTACTTATCCCTTTTATAGAGCACTATCAAATAAGGTCCCCTCTGTGTTCCATTTATTTTCTGCCATTTTAGCACGTGCCAGGGCGGAGAAGTAAGGCTTTTTACGAAATTCTCGACTTCCTCTGCTTCAGACAAACCACCGGGATGACCACTATAGACCATAAGGGAAATGACGCCTTCTTTACTCAACAAATGAGTAGCCTGTTCCAGGGAACTTATAGTGGTTGTCCCTTGGGTAATGATACTTTTATCCCCGCCTGGCAGGTAACCTAAATTATACATGACACAACGTACCTGCTCTTTAACATATTTACCTATGTTTTCATGTCCATCATGTATTAATTCTACCTGTGCCAAACAACCGTTCTCTTCCAGGAGGCTCCCCGTTTTCCTCAGGGCCTCCTCCTGTATATCAAAAGCATATACCTTTCCCCGTATTCCTACCAGCTTGGCTAGAAACAGGGTATCATGACCGTTGCCGGCAGTGGCATCCACGACAACATCGCCTTCCCTGATCATCTCGCTTAAAAGCATATGGGCCACGACTGTGGCACGTAGTAATTTACTCATAAAAACTTCGTCCTTCGGCTTTTAGTTTTTCCCGTAAGATGGAGAAAAAGCTTTGCCCCTTAATCCTGATTAAGCGTGTGATAAAAGGAGCCTTACTGACAAAGATTTCATCACCGCTAAAAAGTTCAAAACTGCTTTGCCCGTCGATGGTGAGCATAGAGTCGGGCTGCTGGTTCATGACCACAACCCTGGTGGTTTTTTGGGCGGGAATCACCAGGGGCCTGGCGTGTAAGGTGTGGGGACAAATGGGTGTTAAGAGCGTAACCTCTATTTCCGGGTAAACAATAGGTCCTCCCGCCGAAAGGGAATAGGCAGTGGACCCCGTAGGGGAAGCCAGTATAACCCCGTCGGCCGTATAGGTAGTAACAAACTCCTGGTCTACAAAAATATCCAGGGTAATCAAACGCGCCATGGGGCCTTTATTGATCACTACATCATTAAGCCCAATATAGGCAGCTACAGGCTGCTGTCCACGCGTTACCTTAGCCTCAAGCATCATGCGGTCCTCTATGTAAAAATCGCCTTGTAATAACCGGGTCAAAGCTGTTTCAACTTCACTCAGTTCAATTTCCGTGAGAAACCCTAGAGTCCCCATATTGATGCCCAGGATAGGAACACCATAAGGAGCTATCATCCGTGCAGCTCTTAAAAAGGTACCGTCTCCACCAATGACAATGACACACTGAACTAGCTTCCCCCAGTGAGACGCATTGCCGTGCCCATTAAGGCCTAACATCCTGCTGTCTTCCTCCGGGGCATAGACAGCAATCCCTCTTTCTTTAAACCATTGTAAGAGCTGTTTGGCCAGGGAGACAGGCTGTTTTTTGCGCGTATTTAAAACAAAGCCGACGGCTGAGAGCATAAGATTATCCTCCAATGATATATTTATACAGGACAAAACCACAGGCAAAACCAAATAAAGCAGTAAGCAAAAGGTGCGGGATATATCCGTATCGCTCAAAAGCCCCACCGGTAGCAAATGATATTTCATGAAGCTTTTTGTGTTCCATATCCAAAAGCAGTATACCGGAAGTCCGGTAAGCCAGGTAATATTCCAAAAGCTGCCGTCTGGTCTCCGCCAGGGTTGGTTTTATGGCATACTTGCCGGTTTTTACTTCAGCTACATAACTTTTACCATTTTTCTTTACCAGAAAATCTACTTTAAGCGTATTGGTATAGGGTGTGCCGTCAACCCACGTGGTGATGATTTTTTTCTCCTGAATGCCGGTGATTGCATAACCCCGCTCCTCTAAATATTTGGCAGCGGCCAGTTCTCCCTTCCTTGCTTTCTTTAATCTTAGCTTAAGAATGAACCTTTTATACAACTTGTTAAAATAAAATATAGCAAAACCACCCAGGAGTATTCCTAAAATAAAAATATCGGATTGGTTCATGTTTTCTACACCCTCTTTTCTCCTATTCGACAATAGGTCAAAACTTCCCTCTTTTCACTATGAAAGAAAAAAGCGTGCCTGGCACGCTTTTTTGTTAACAGTAGCATACATCACACATATTGCCCCTGGTAGCTGTCACTAATTGAGGCACAGTAATGGGTACCGCTGAATTGGCAGTACCGGCAGCAGCGTAGACTACAGAAAACCTTTCAAGGCTCACATCAATGAAGACGGGAATCCTTGCAGGAACAGCAAAAGGGCAAACACCGCCCGGTGGAAAACCTGTTAAGGCCAATGCCTCTTCTGCCGAGGCGAAGCGTGGCTTAAAACCCGCAACTTCCTTAAGTTTCTTTTGATCCACCTTCATATCGCCACTGGTTACTACCAGCACGGCCTGACTATCTTTACCCACAAACACCAGGGTTTTGGCAATCTGCCCCACCTCAACCCCTAAAGCCTGGGCGGCCAGTTGGGAGGTATGGGTGCTTTCATTAAACAAGATGATTTCCAGGGAGAAAGGCAGTGTCTTCATATACTCCCTGACCTTTTCCAAAGGGGACACCTTTATTTCCTCCTTAACCATGAAAATATGCTTATTTTAAGTTGCGATGGGCTTCATTGACGACTTCTTCTATTTTTTGCGGCCAGTGAATAGCCGGGGGAAGCCCCCCCTTCTCCAACCACAACAGATATTCAATGTTACCCTCTGGCCCCGTTATAGGTGAAAAATCGAGACCCCGGGGAATAAACTCTAACTCAAAAGCTGTCTGTATAATCTTTTCAATTACTTCCTTATGGATAGCCGGATCTCTTACTACACCTTTTTTGCCCACTTTTTCCCGGCCTGCTTCAAACTGGGGTTTGATTAAAGCCAGGACCCAGCCCCTTTCCTTTATAAAAGGCGTCAGCACGGGTAAAATTTTTTCCAGTGAAATAAAGGAGACATCAATAGTGATGACATCTACAAGTTCCGGAATAATCTCAGGGGTTAAGTACCTGGCATTCATTCTTTCTAAATTTATTACCCGGGGATCCTGCCTGAGTGACCAATCCAGCTGGCCATAGCCCACATCAATGGCATAAACTTTCCCGGCGCCATTCTGTAAGGCGCAGTCGGTAAATCCACCGGTGGAGGCACCGATATCCATGACTACTTTTTCTTGCAAGTCTAAAGAAAACACGCGTAAGGCTTTTTCCAGTTTCAAGCCCCCACGGCTAACATAAGGCAGGATATTCCCTTTGATTTCCACAAGACTTGTACTGTCCACCAGTGTTCCCGGCTTATCAATCTTCACCTGGTTCACATATACCAGACCTGCCATAATTAAAGCTTTGGCTTTCTCCCGGCTGGGAGCCAGGGCTTTTTCAACTAACAGCAGGTCCAAACGTTCCTTTTTCATCATTCATCCCTGTCATCAGCCTTGTTTATAGGCGAAGGTTAATGGCACTTTTTGCGGCTTTACTTTTTGTTCCGGCAAAGCAAAGTGACTTACAATTTGTTCAGCTATTTTTTCCGGCGTGAGCCCAATGGCCTCCTTTAAGATGTCTACCTTTCCATGGGTAACAAACTGGTCAGGAACACCAATATTCAATACTTTAACACCGTTGATACCGGAGTGCGTCAATAACTCCAGGACCCCGCTGCCAAACCCGCCGGCAATGACATTCTCTTCCATGGTCACCAGGCAGGCATGGGTTTGGGCCAATTCAACGATTAATTCCTGGTCTAAGGGCTTAATAAATCTGCCGTTAACCACTGTACAACGGATACCTTTATATTCCAGGATCTTTTTCACCGTTAAGGCGGGATAAACCATGGAACCAACGGCAAGGATAGCCAAATCGTCACCTTTAGCCAGGATTTCCCCTTTCCCCCAGGGAAGGAGCCTGAAATCCTCGCTGATTTCCACACCTATGCCGGCCCCGCGGGGGTAACGGATGGCTACCGGTCCTTCATACTGTAAAGCGGTATAAAGCATATGGCGCAGTTCTTCTTCATCTTTGGGCGCTAACACAGCCATTCCAGGGATATGTCTCAGATATGAATAATCAAAGACGCCATGGTGGGTGGGTCCATCCTCACCCACAAGACCGCCCCGGTCAATGGCAAAAAGCACAGGTGCTTTTTGCAGGCAGACATCATGGAGGATCTGGTCATAAGCCCTTTGCAGGAAAGTAGAATAGATAGCCACTACCGGCCGCAACCCCTCCAGAGCCATGGCGGAGGCCATGGTCACAGCATGCTGTTCGGCAATCCCTACATCGTAAAAACGCTGAGGATGCTTGTTGGCAAAAGAATTTAGTCCAGTCCCCTCGGGCATCGCTGCTGTGATGGCAATAATTCGCTGGTCTTTTTCGGCCAGCTCAGTGATTGTTTCACTAAAAATGCTGGTATAGGATGGCGGCCCCGGATTTTTTATAATACGGCCTGTTTTTAGTTCAAAAGGAGCAACGCCGTGAAAGACAGCAGGATTAGAAACAGCCGGTTCATATCCTCTCCCTTTTTGGGTAATGACATGGAGCAGCACGGGACCTTTAAGTTTTTTCGCTTTCCGTAACACCATAGAAATTTCGGGGATATTATGCCCATCAATAGGGCCTAAATAGGTAAAGCCCAATTCTTCAAATAAAATTCCCGGTACTAAGAGGTATTTCAAGCTGTCTTTTACCCTTTCTACAGCTTTCACCACAGTAGCCCCAATGGCCGGCACTTTTTTCAAAATATACTCAATATCCTCTTTTCGTTTCGTATACATGGGGTCTGCCCGTAAACGGCTTAAATAGGAAGACATGGCCCCCACATTCTGGGCAATGGACATTTCATTATCATTTAAAATGACTAATAAATCTGCCCCTAAATGGCCGGCATGATTTAAGGCTTCAAAAGCCATCCCTCCGGTCATGGCTCCATCGCCGATAACGGCCACCACTTCATAATCCAGGCCCAGTTTATCACGGGCCTGGGCAAATCCCAAAGCTGCCGAGATGGAGGTGCTGCTATGTCCCGTAGCAAAAACATCATGTGCACTTTCCTCCCGTTTGGGGAAACCTGATATTCCTCCATACTGGCGCAGCGTGGAAAATTCTTCTCTCCTCCCGGTTAAAATCTTATGGACATAAGATTGATGCCCCACATCCCAGACAATTTTGTCCTGGGGGGAATTATAAACATAATGCAGGGCTAAGGTCAATTCCACCACACCCAGGCTGGGCGCAAGATGTCCGCCCGTAACCGAGACAGTCTCCACGATCAGCTGCCGGATTTCTTTGGCGATTTCATTTAACTGCTGCATAGAATATTTTTTAATGTCTTGCGGCTTATTAATCTCTTTAAGTAGTCCCATCTCATTCACCTGCCTCTTAACCCGCAATAGGAACACTATAAAAACAGGCCAACCAAAAGCCCCAGTAAAGCCCCCATCAACACTTCGAAGGGGGTATGCCCGATAAGTTCTTTGAGACGTTCTTCTGATATTTGCGTGCCATGGTAGATATCACTAATAATCTGATTGATCACTTCGGCTTGTTTTCCGGCAGCCCTGCGTACACCGGCGGCGTCATACATCACTATGGCGGCAAAAGCAAGAGCCATGGCAAAAATGGGAGAATCCCAGCCCAGGTCCTGTCCGATGCTAACTGCCAAAGCAGTAACAAGGGCGGAATGGGCACTGGGCATCCCTCCGGCACCGACGAAGCGCGTCCAATCCAGTTTACCATGAACAAACACAGTGGTGATGACTTTGAGAATTTGGGCAATAATCCAGGCAGAAAAGGTTACCTTAAAAACATGATTATTAGCAATACCGTGGAAAAAATCTTGCATCTATCTCCATCCAATCCTTATATCTAGCGTTTTACGTTTCCCGTTCGTAGAGATACCTGGCCAGTAATTCCAACGGTTTTGTCTCACCGGGCAGTGGTTTCAGGCTGGCTATGGCCTTTTCTACCGCTTCTTTAGCCAGCTTTCGTGATTCTTCCAGTCCATAAAGCACAGGATAAGTGGCTTTTTGATTTCTGGAATCACTGCCCACGGGTTTACCTAACTTACTTTCTTCCCCCACCACATCCAGAATATCATCTGTGATTTGGAAGGCCAAACCAAAGTTCTCGGCATAGTTCGTTAAGGCCTCAAGATACAGAGGCTCGGCTTCAGACAACAAGGCGCCCGCCCGCAAGGAAGCGCGGAACAGGGCTCCCGTTTTGTGGCTGTGAATATAAACTAAGGTCTTTTCATCAATATTCTTGCCTTCTGACTGCAGATCTACTACTTGTCCACCAATCATGCCTAAAGTTCCCGAGGCTCTTGCAATCTCACTTATCACCTGGAGCACACTTTGGGCATTAAAGTTGGCATACCCATAGCGGGCCATCACTTCAAAGGCCAGGGTAAGCAGGGCAGCACCGGCTAAAATAGCTATCCCTTCACCGTAAACCTTATGATTGGTGAGCTTGCCGCGGCGATAGTCATCATTGTCCATAGCCGGAAGGTCATCGTGAATAAGGGAGTACGTATGTATCATTTCTAAAGCACAAGCTATTGGCAAAAGCTTATGGCTTTCTACCCCCACGGCCTCGGCCCCTGCCAGGCAGAGAATGGGCCTGAGCCTTTTACCGCCGGCAAACACGCTGTAGCGCATGGCTTCGTGTACAACATTAGGATATACAGCCTCCTGGGGCAGCAGGGCCTGTAACGTTTCCTCGACTACTTGGGCTCTTTCTTTTAGGTAGCATTGCAAATCCATGCTTACTCCTCCCTGTACTCTTCCGTCACATCTTTAAGCTGTCCGTCCTGGGTCAATACCTGTATCTTTTGCGCCACGCGGTCCAACTGCTGCTGGCATATTCTTACCAGGCCGATTCCCTCTTCAAAATAAGTGAGCCCTTCCTCTAAACTAATATCGCCCTGTTCCAGGCGCCGTACGATTTCTTCCAACCTTTTAATATTTTCTTCGTAGGTTGCCTTCCGGTTAGTCACACTCTTCCTCCTTTGCCACCACGATACAGCCGAGAGAACCTTTATATAACCGGACCTTTACCTGTTCATTGATCGAAACATGCCTGGCCTCAGTCACTATTTTCCCTTCACTGTTTTGGCAAAGACTGTACCCTCTCCCCAGCGTAGCCAGGGGACTCAGGGCATGCAGCCTGCCGGCAATCACGTGCAAATGATATTCTGCTTTGCCATGCAATTCCCTGGTGCTTTTATAGAGTGAGCTTTCACATCTGCTTAAATAATCTTGATAGCGGTTTAACCAGCGTTCCGGTTTTTTCATAACCCCCGCTTCTTTGAGATAAGCTAAGCGCATGTTCTCACGCTCCATCCGCCCTCTCGCTGCCCGCAATAATCTTTCCTTATACTTGGAAAGGGAATTTTCCAATTCCCAACGTACAGGTACTACAAGTTCTCCGGCCATAGAAGGAGTAGCCGCCCTTACATCGGCCACCAGGTCAGTAATGGTCCAGTCTATTTCGTGGCCAATAGCCGAAACGATGGGTTTCGTAGAGGCAAAAACAGCATCAGCAACGCTCTCTACATTAAACACACTAAGGTCTTCGGCGGAGCCGCCTCCTCTGGCCACGATGATTACATCTATTTCCTTTCTCCCATTTAAAGCCCTGATTCCCTCTACTATGCTTTGGGCCGCCTTTTCACCCTGAACCCCTGCGGGAAATAAAATAACCGGCATACCCGGGTACCTTTTTTGTACAACTCTATATATGTCCCTAATGGCAGCTCCCGCAGGTGATGTAACCACACCTATGGCCCCGGGCAGATAGGGTATGGGTTTTTTACGTTCCGGAGCAAAATATCCTTTTTTCTGTAATTTTTCTTTTAATTCCGCTAAGGCTAAAGCCTGCAAGCCCACACCCGCCGGAATAATCTCTTCTGCATAGAGCTGTACCACAGTATCTTTGGGATACAATGACACATAACCCCTGACCAGGCAATCCATACCATCTTTGGGCAAAAAATTCAAACGCCAGGTCTTGCTTTTAAACATCACGGCACGAAGCGTACATTCCTTGTCTTTTAAAGAAAAGTAGAAATGGCCTGTGGGATGATGCTTAAAATTAGATATTTCCCCTCTTATCCAGAGATTAGATAAGAGGGGATCATCATCCAGCAGTTTTTGAATATGAAAGGAAACTTCACTAACGGTTAGAATCTTATTTCCGCGCATAATTAATAGCCTCAAGTGTATTGAAAAGCAGCATGGTAATGGTCATGGGTCCCACCCCGCCGGGTACCGGCGTAATCCAGCCGGCCACCTCCGCAGCCGAGGAAAAGTCCACATCGCCCACTAACTTCCCCGTGGGCAAGCGGTTGATGCCCACATCCAGAACAACTGCCCCCGGTTTCACCATCTCACCGGTAATAAAATTGGGCTTCCCTACAGCTACCACCAGGATGTCGGCAGCCTTCGTTATCTCGGAGAGATTCTTAGTACGGGAATGACAAATGGTCACTGTGGCATGTTCCTGAAGGAGTAAGGCCGCCATGGGTTTCCCCACAATATTACTGCGTCCCACCACTACCGCCTGTTTACCGGCGATGTCCAAACCAAGTTCCTGTAATATTTTCAGGCAGCCATAAGGCGTACAGGGAACTAAACGGGGACTCCCAATAAAAAGCTGCCCCATATTAAGGGGATGAAAACCATCCACATCTTTATCCGGGCTGATAGCCAGGATGATTTTTTCTTCATGAATATGTTTGGGTAAAGGAAGCTGTACCAAAATCCCATGAATATCAGGTCTGGCATTAAGCTCTTCCACCAGGGCCAGCAGTTCCGCCTCCGAAGTGGAGGCAGGCAGTTTTATGACTTCAGATTTAATACCCACTTCCTGGCAAGCCTTAGCCTTATGCCCCACATAAACCTGAGAGGCCGGGTCCTCACCCACGAGCACCACAGCTAAACCGGGCAATATTCCCTGGCTCTTTAAGGCTTTCACCCTTTCCATAATGGCTTCTCTAAGCTTAAGAGCAATGGCCTTACCGTCAATCACTTGTCCGGGCATGAGCATCCTCCCTCATACTTGTTTCGTTTAACGCAAACCGTAAACCGCGAACGGTGAACAGTAGTAGTAAACGTTTTCCGCTTTCCGACATCCGACTTCCGATTATTCAGTGACCACAGACCAGTGTCCGGAGTCCGGTTCATAAACTGGTCACAGGTCACCGGTCACTGCTAACAAACTGCGAACTGTACTCACTTTTCAATTCCCTGCAGATACCGGTGAATGGCTCTGGCTGCTTTTTTGCCTGCGCCCATGGCTAAAATCACAGTAGCTGCGCCTGTGACGATATCACCGCCGGCAAAGACATTAGATAAGGAAGTAGCTCCTGTTTCTTCATCAGCCTGGATATTGCCTTTTTTGGTAAGAATTAAACCCGGTGTGGTCCTGGGCACCAAGGGGTTAGGTCCCTGCCCGATGGCAACCACCACTGTATCTACTTCCATATCAAATTCGGAGCCGGGAATAGCTACCGGTTTGCGGCGGCCTGACTCATCAGGTTCAGCCAAAGCAAATTTCTGGCAAGTCATCACCTTAACATAGCCTTTTTCATCACCTTTATAAGCAACAGGACTGGTCAAAAAGAGGAACTGTACCCCTTCCTCCCTGGCATGTTCCACCTCTTCGTGCCGGGCAGGCATCTCTTCTGCAGAACGGCGGTAAACAATATAGCTTTCCTCAGCCCCGAGACGGAGGGCAGTACGGGCAGCATCCATAGCTACGTTACCAGCCCCTATGACTGCCACTTTTTTACCAATTTTGATGGGGGTAGCATATTGGGGAAAGAGGTATGCTTTCATGAGATTGGTCCTGGTCAGAAACTCATTGGCTGAATAAATACCGCTCAAATTCTCCCCCGGAATGTTCATAAAGTTGGGCAAGCCCGCACCGGTACCGATAAAGACTGCATCATAACCTTCCTCTAAAAGGTCAGCAATGGTGGCCGTTTTACCTACCACAAAATTAACCTGGATATCCACACCAAGTTTTTTAATATAATTGATTTCTTGCTGTACTACCTCCTTGGGCAAACGGAATTCAGGAATCCCATACATCAATACCCCCCCTGGCACATGGAGGGCCTCAAAAATCGTTACCTGGTAGCCAAATTTGGCTAAATCGGCGGCCGCTGTTAAACCAGCAGGTCCTGACCCGATAATGGCCACTTTCTTGTTAATAGTTTCCACTTTTTCGGGGTCAGGTATTCCCTGCTCCCGCTCCCAATCAGCGACAAAACGTTCCAGGCGCCCAATGGCTACCGGTTCTCCTTTTTTCCCTAATATACAGTGCATTTCGCACTGGTTCTCCTGGGGGCAAACCCGGCCGCAAATCGCCGGAAGATTATTTTTGTTCTTAAGAATTTTGGCAGCCCGGGCCGGGTCATCTTCTTTTAAAGCCGAGATAAATTCGGGAATATCCACCTCTACCGGGCAGCCCTTTTTGCATAAGGGATTTTTACAATTAAGACAGCGACTGGCTTCTTCCCTGGCCATCTCGGACGTATAGCCCAGAGCCACTTCTTTAAAGTTCTTCACTCTCTCCTTGGGATCCTGGGCCGGCATTTCTATTCTGCTTTTTCTTAATGACATCCGCAGCCACCTCCACATTGGCCCTTGGCCAAAATTCGTTGTTCCTCATCTTTAAAAATGGCCAGACGCTTCATGGCAAGATCAAAGTCAACCTCATGCCCGTCAAACTCCGGGCCATCCACACAGGCAAATTTTGTTTCCTTCCCTACAGCTACCCGGCAGGCACCACACATGCCGGTGCCGTCGACCATAATGGGATTAAGACTGACAATGGTCTTTACGGCAAAGGGCCGGGTCGTATTGGCCACCGCTTTCATCATCACCATGGGTCCAATGGCCCATACCCGCTCTATCTTCTCTTTTTCCAGCAAATCTTTTAACACATCGGTAACAAAACCTTTTCTCCCCTCACTCCCGTCATCGGTGGCTATGAGCAGCTCATCACTGACTGCGGCCATCTTTTCTTTCCAGAAGAGAAGGTCTCTAGAGCGGGCGCCGATGATGGAAATTACCTTGTTGCCGGCTTCTTTCAAGGCCCTGGCAATGGGATAAATGGGAGCTATCCCTACTCCTCCGCCGATGCATACCACTGTTCCGTATTTTTCAATCTCCGATGGTACGCCTAAAGGACCGACCAGATCCAAAATCTTTTGCCCTGCTTTATATTCAGCCAGTTCCCTGGTAGAGGCACCAACAGCCTGGAAGATAATGGTGATTGTACCCTTCTCCCTGGAATAATCGGCTATGGTTAAAGGTATTCGTTCGGCTGTTTCATGGAGCCGGATGATGACAAATTGTCCTGCTTCGGCTTTGGCCGCAATTCTTGCCGCTTTTACTTCAAAGAGGTAGATATTGCTGCCCAGCACCTCATTTTTCAAGATTTCGTACACTCCTCATTCCTCCTTAATTTTTGCTCCTGTCCCGGGCAATCAGACTCACACCTACTGCGTTATCACTGCTGAATTTGGGCTCAGGAAAATACAGTTCTGCGCCAACAGCCGGGTGCTGTAAGCGTGTCTTAAGCCTTTCCCGGATATATTGGTTGGCTGCTACCCCTCCCACCAGTAAGACGCGGGTGGTTTTCAACTCCCTCAGAGCAGGGCGTATGATTTTTTCTAAGGATAAGGCAATACAGTGTTCCACTGCCCTGGCTACAGCGGCTGGTGTCTCTCTTTTCTGCAGCATTTTTTTGGCCATTGTTTCCGCTCCGGAAAAACTTACATTATACCCCTTGACATAGGAAGGTATCATAATCTCATGTTTCTCCCCGCACTGGGCAGCTAATTTTTCCAGATGAGGTCCTGCGGGAAAGGGAAGCCCCATAGCCACACCTACCCGGTCGATAAGCTGGCCTGCGTGAATATCTAAGGATGCACCCAAAGTCTCCACCAGGTATTCCCCGGGATTTTCTCTTTTGGCCTGTACGGCCAGGAATTCCGTAGTTCCTCCTGAAAGATGTACCACAAGAAAGCTGTCCCAGTCCTCTGCTTTCGCAGACCAGAGACCGGCCTTCACATGCCCCTCCTGGTGACTGGTTTTAAATAAAGGAATCCTGAGCAGGTTGGCAAAGCTTTCCGCAAAAGACAATCCTGCCGTAAAAACGGGCATATAGGAATCTTCGCGGGGCCTGGGTCGGGAGCTTACACCGATAGCTTTAATATCCCGGACAGGAATATTTTCAAACAAGTTGTACGTCAATTCAGGCAGGTTCTTTAGATGCTGAAAAAGGGCTGCCGATTGTCTCAGCCCTTGTTGGCCTTTAGGTACGGGTAATAATTTTCTCAGGTCTCTTAAGAGATTGCCCTCGTGATCCACTATGGCCAGGGAAGTGGTATAGCAACTTGTATCCACACCTAAATAGATATCCATAGCCTATCCTTCTGTCTTCGCCACTTTCTTTTTTATTTCCGGTAAATGTTTAATTATATTGCCTAAAATCCCGTTGGTAAAGCGGGCTGATTCTTCACTGCCATAGCTTTTGGCTAACTCTACCGCCTCATTGGTGGCTACAGCTTCCGGAACATTATCGGAATATAAAATTTCAAAAAGGGCCAAGCGCATAATATTTCTATCCACAGTGGCCATTCTTTCCAATTCCCACTCCACGGCAAACTGCCTGATAATCTTATCAATCTCAGCCAGGTGAGCAACAACACCGTTGATTAAATACAAAGCAAAATTCTTGGTAGAGTCGTTAACATTTTCTTCTAGAACCAGTTGTTCCAGAGTGGTAATAGGCTCGTTGCCGCTAATGTCCCGTGCAAAGAGCGCTTTCAGGGCGAGTTCTCTAGCCAGCCGCCTTTTCAAAAAAGTTATCCCTCCTTTTGTTTCCCTTATACCACGGCATAAGTGCAACTAAGGCTTCCGCCTACGCTTACGCTTGGCCCAAGCCAAGTTTTCTTTATCTCTCCCGGAAAATTCTTTCCATAACTTCTTTGAGACTTTCATTGTCATCTACACGTTTACCGATAATATACCCTACATAGATGCAACACGCAATAAAAATTGTTTGTAAAAAGCCTACAGTAATGACAAGTATACTAAACAAAAGCCCGAAAAATATACCAAAAATCTTTCCCCGGTGAAAGCGCATCAGTTCTGTTAATACTTTTTCCCACATCTTACTACCCCCTATTCTACCCGGGCCTTATTTTCCCAGCTCACTTTATTAACCAGGACCCTTACTTCTTGGACGGTAGTGCCGGCGGTCTTCTGCATATAATCCCTGATGGTTTTCTGGAGATCAGCGGTAATATTGGGTATATTCACATCAGGCAGCACCTGTACTTTTAGTTGTATGGAGAGCCCGGTGGCTGTGTTATTGATAAACGGTTTGATATCCCTGATCCCGTGTACACTCTTAGCCGCTTTTAAAACTAAATGTTCCAGAGCAGGCAAAGTAATCCTGATTTGCCCCAGATTAGTTTCATGGATGGCCGTCTGCATGACGGGTTTCTTTTTAAAACTGCTTAAAAACAGGGTTAAGGAGGCTATAAAGACAAAGCCCCCTGTTAACCCAAGCACCCAGGGATTAGTACGATATAGGTAGTTCTCTACGTAGGTGACAGGGGTTGTCCAACCTAGAGCAGCCAAGACCAATACTACGGAAATCATTAAATACCCAAGGGACATAATACCAATAAACATGCGATCCCAATTATAACCCATGCTAACCCTCCTCTTTTAGCAAAAGACCGTACATATAGTATCAGGCAGTTTACACTTTAAGGAAGTAGGCCCGGGGCAGGGGCCTACTTATCATTTGACACGGGGTTCCTCATCGCGTAGTTCATGGGGAAAGGCTACCCCCTGAACATGCACATTAATCTCAACCACGCTTAATCCTGTCATGCTTTCTATGGACTTTTTCACATTTCTTTGTATCTCATGGGCTACTTCCGGAATTCTCACCCCAAATTCCACAATCACAAATAAATCAACGGCGGCCTCCTTTTCTCCCACCTCTACCTTAACGCCTTTAGAGGGGTTCTTCTTACCAACCAGTTCTGCAATGCCTCCGACAATACCGCCACTCATACCTGCCACACCTTTAACTTCCGTTGCCGCCAAACCTGCAATAATAGCCACTACTTCATCAGCGATCTTAATCGAACCGACCTCAGTAAACGTCGTTTTTTCCGGCAGGTCCTTTTGCATCTCAACTCCACCTCCCTCAGTCTACCTTGAATATTATACCAAATTCCCGGTGTCTTAACAAATAATGGCCATATCTAAGAAGTAAGAAATGAGATGTACCTCTGACATCTCACCTCTCATATCTATTTTGTTTTAGGCACAATCACTACGTCCTCCATTTTACACCCCACCACTTTTACCACCATATCCGCAATCCGGGCAATTTCATCCTGGCGCAAGCCATTGGAGGCAATGATTACCATCACAGATTCCGGCTGTATAACGACGACGGCGTCTTTAAACCCTTTGGCGATTAAAGCATTTTCCACTTTATACTCTTTTTCCAGGTTATCCGCAATCTTGATCAGCTTCTGTTGGGCTTCTTGACGCATTTGCGCTGAGGAATTGGGGTTGTTCACGATCTCTCTTAGGATTTCCACTTGTTCGCTCCGGGTCCTGTCCCGCTCGATCCTGTATTCCCCGAAAAAGCTGTCACTGGAACTTTTCGTTTCTTGAGGCACAATGGTTACAGTTGGTGAAGGCTCGGTATTGTTAGCCGGTGCGGTAACAGGTTCCGAGATCGGTGCTTTATCTTTTAGAAGTGATGCTTCTTTGGCCTTATCCAATCCTATGTAACCTAACCACACAAAAGATATACATAACAAAACCAACCCAAACAAAATGAGGTTCTTCATTCTAATAAATATGGTCGTCATCTCTTTCTCACCTACTTTCCTTGGGAAGTACCATGATCCGGTGGGCAGGCAGGTCTAACATAGACTGGACGGCCCGGCTTAACTTTGAGCGGATTTCCACATCTTTGGCACCTTCAGCTACTACCACAATTCCCTTGATCTGGGGTCCCAGTTCTTTTACAATGACCGGTTCTCCTTTCCCCGCGGCGAAAACTAATTCTGCTTTCTGGTTCATTTCCGTGGTAGTTCTGGTTCCCCCCCCGGTATCTTTTTCTTCAATGGTGGACTTGCTGTCCGTTGTGTTACGGGCATAATCATGGGCGGGTCCTGCTGCGAGACTGACAGAGACCGTTACCTTGCCGGCCCCTTCAACCTGGCTCAAGATCTGGCTTACCTGCTGGGCCAAAGCGCTTTCTACCGTACTTAGAGGATAAGGGGCCTGTTTAGTATCTGTCTTCTCCAGTACCAGATTGGGAGCCTGGGACAGCGGTTTGCTCTTCCCTAAGAAGAGACCTGGCATAACCAGTAAAGCAATACCAAAGAGGACGACCAGTCCCACACCCCAGTAGCCGTATTTTCCCCTGGGGTTGGTCAATGTTTTGAAAAACTCACTCATTTTTTCACCTCCGCTCTTATGAAAAAACAACTTTTATAATTTTAGGATTGATGCCGAAATAATTGCTCAAAGTGTTCTTTATTTCCCTTTCCATGCGCTTATGTTCCTCGTCAAGAACCGCCTGCGTGTCTTTGGCTCCTTCATTTCCCGCTGTTCTTTCTTTACTGTGAATGCGTACGGGTTCAACAGGCTTTATTGAACTACTCTTGTCTTCAGTTTCTTGGGTATCGACCATGACTAAAATACTTGCGATTCCTTCCAGGGTGCCCAACTGCTTACCTCCTTTGAGTTCTACCTGTACCTCTACTTCTTTAACACCTTTGACCAGTTTTACCAAAGCCTTCATTTGTCCCTCGATACGCCTGCTGTAATTTTCTAAAAAGAGGGATTGATTGGTGGCAGTCAATTTATCACTTTGGGCCAAAACCGTATTGGCTGTGGAGGTGCTGGTTTTTAACTGCCAGGTCATGACTTCAAAGTCCTGCCCTTTGGTAAAAAGATTTAAGATGGGATTCAAGAGGGTCACCAGGATGAAAAGCCCCATCACCACTTTCACAAAACGCTGCATGCTGCTGGAGGGCATAATCAGGTCGATAAAGGTTGTCAAAAGAACGATAATCACCACGTTACGCACAAGTTCCTTCAATATCTCCAGAGAACTCACCTACCTTAACATCACTGTGAAGTTGGCCGCCCCAACGATGATGGTTATAGTGAGGAAAAACATAATGGCCACACTGGTTACGGCGGCAAACACCATAAATAAGCTTCCGGCCATATCTTCCAGGGCATCAGCCATTAAGGAGTCACCCAGGGGCTGTAAGAGGGCGGCAGCCAACCTGTAGATTACCGCCACTGCCAGTATTTTCAAAACAGGAAACAGGACAATCACACTTAGTACCAGAACCCCTGTTAACCCTATGGCATTTTTTAATAATAAGGAACCTCCAATGACCGCATCCAAAGCATCGGCAAACATGCTTCCCGCCACCGGAACAAAAGCGCCCGTGACAAATTTGGCGGTCCGCAAAGAGACCCCGTCAACCACGGCACCCGCTACCCCTTCTACGGTAACGATGCCGATAAAGATAGTAAGAACGAGGCCAATACCCACCTTCGTAAATTGCTTTAGCAATCCGGCCAGGCGGGAAACTTTAAAACGGTCGGAAATATTGTTAGCAATGGAAATAACAGCACAGAGAAAAATCATAGGAAAGATGATTGTTTGAATAAAAGTGGCCATGACACTGAGGGAGACCATCAGAAAAGGCTGGAGGAGGGCCACACTGGTTAACCCTCCCATAGCCGTGAGCAGGGCCAGTAAAACAGGTAACAACACCTGCATAAAATCAACCATTTTATCAATGGTGGAAAGACCTGTAGTGACCGCCACTTTAAAGGAACCGATGGCCAGGGTAATCACTACCAGGTAACACACGAAGTAGGCCAGTTTGGCTACTGTCCCGTTAGCAAAAGCCGACTGGAGATTCTGCAAAACCACACAGACGACAGCTACAATTAAAAGCTTACCCAGGAGAGTTAAGTTGCCTAATATCTCCTGGAAAAGGTACTGGAAAATACTTTTTAATACTTCCTGGGGAGATAAATCCAACTGACCCTTCTTAAAGTTTTCAATCATCCGCTCCAGGGAAATGTCTTTAATATAACGTCCTACTTCCTGGTCAACCTGGATAATAAACTCTTCCAGGTCATGGAGGTCCAGGGTATCCAGCTGTTTTTCCATAGCTGACTGGGGTGTCAACACTTCATTTTTTTCTGAAGCAGCGCTGAGGTGGCAAGGAAACAGCAAACACAAGGAAATAATAAGATATATTAATACTCTTCTCATAATTGATCACCTTAAGGAATGAGCCGGAGAACAGATTCCAAAATCGCCACGATAATGGGCAGGGCCAAAACCATCACTAAGATCTTTGCTGCCAGCTCTATTTTGGTGGCAATTGACCCTTCCCCCGCATCTTTACAAACCTGAGCCCCAAACTCTGCAATATAGGCAATGCCAATGATCTTGAGGACTGTCGTCAGGTAGAACATATTAATGTTAGCCCGGGATGCCAGTTCCTCCAACACCTTTACCACAGCACTTACCTTGCTGACGGCAAAAAGGAAAATTAAGAGCCCCGTAGCCATACTGATAAGGAGGGCTATTTCTTTATTCCGCTCCTTGACAAAAACGGCTAATATGGCCCCAATTAAGCCGATGCCCACTATCTGCAGGATCTCCATAAGACACCCCTACGACAAAAAGAAGATACTTTTTACCCTGGTCAGGAGATCAGCGATGAGCTGAATGACCATTATCAGGGCGATGGATACACCGGCAAGGGTAGCAATAAAGGAGTATTCCTCTTTGCCCGCCTGTTTCAGTACAGTATGAAAAATTGAGGTAAGAATGCCTATCCCGGCTATCTGAAAAATTAACTCAATATTCATAGCTACTCCCCTTTAAATCAAGATAAGAACAACTACGGCTCCCAAACAGAATCCTAAATACTGCCACATTCTCTGGTGTTTTTCCATCCTCTGCACTGCTCTCATCTCTGCCATGTGGAGCTGTTCTTTCACCAGGGCCAGGTTTTTTAGCTGGTCTTCTTTCGCGGAAATCCCCAGGCCATAGCCAAACAATGTTAAGATATTGATCTCTTCGTTGGTCAGGGGTATCTCCTTGACCAGGACCTTGACTCCCTCCCGCCAGGCCTCACCTGCGGTAACACCTTTTTTATTCGATAAGAGCCTTCCCGCATGTTCAAACAGTATCCTGCTTTCGCTGTGTAATTTATCGGCTACTCTCTTTAAAGCCAGGGGCAGTGGTGTAGAAGTATAGTTGATTTCCGTTTCCAGTAAATTCAATCCACTCTGTAACATCCGTAACAGTTCCACTCTTTTTTTATACATCTGGGCAATATTCAGCCCCAGGTAGCCGCAGCCGCTAATGATACACAGTGCACCAATGAATTTCACCATTAGCTGCTCATCCTTTCCAGTGTTTTTCCATCCCACACCGCTTCAATGGTTCCCACTCCCCGGCGGCGGCTCAGGAAAACCAAACGCTCAAAATATCCCCACCGTAAAAGTTCTTTTAACACAGGCCTTTCCTGGAGTTCCTTGAGACTATGGCCATGGACGGTGGTAATCACATTTACGCCCGCCTGCAGGGCCTGGTAAAGGGCTTCTATATCCTCTTCCCTGCCAATTTCATCGGTGGCCACCACCCGCGGCGACATAGAGCGGATCAACATCATCATTCCTTGGGCTTTGGGACAGGCATCCAAAACGTCAGTGCGTAAACCAATGAAAAATTGAGGTTGTCCCTGGTACATACCGGCAATTTCTGAGCGTTCATCCACCAGGCCTACATTGACCCCTGAAAAATGCAAACGGGGAATACCGTCACTTAACTGGCGCACCACATCTCTCAGCAAGGTAGTCTTGCCGCACTGGGGCGGCGATATAATCAGGGTGTTGTAAATGTGGCCCTCGTTGATTAAAGAGGGCAGAAGCTTGTCAGCACAGCCTGGAACCTCACGCCCAATACGATAATTTAAGCCGGAAATTTCTTTTAAGGTTTTGATTCTTCCCTTGTCCAAAACACCTTTACCTACGATCCCCACCCGGTGCCCCCCCGGTATGGTCAGATAGCCGTTCTTTAACTCGTCTTCCCAGGCATATAGAGAACTCTGGCTTAAGATTTCCATACCCTGCTCAATATCCTCACGCCTGACAAGATAACCACGGCCATAATCGTTGGTAAGTTTGCGGTCAGGGTCAACGGTTACTTCCTTTAACCCCATGCGGATAAGCAGGGGACGCTGAATGCGCATCCGTATTTCTTCAATATTTTGGAGGTAAAACTTTAAATTGTGCTCCATTAAATGACGAATATTATTTGGCAATGCTTGTAACCAGGTATTGGATTCAAAAACCTCACTGCTTATCATTTTCGTTACCTTGTTTTCTTTACTGATAGTAATGGTCGTCACACTGCTGCCACCCCCACTAACAACTACCAACTAACTTTGCTGGACAATAAAATATATTGTCCTCTGCCTGATTTTATGCAAAAAAAATAGACAGCCTTTTGCTGTCTATTCCTCATCTTCTTGTTCCTCTCCGTCATTGACATAGACGACTTCATCACAGTTGGGGCAGGTGACCTCAATCACGTCATCGTCAGCAAGGATACTGGCTTCAAAGCGGACGATGTCGTGGCATTTGGGGCACTCAATTTCTACAAAGCTGCCCTCCTCGTCGTCTTCGTAGTCCTCGTCGTGGTCATGGCAGCTGCAGCCTTCTTCGTAACCGTAAACTTCGTCTTCCAGATCGCCTAAATCCTCATCAACTGCCTCAATATATTTTTCCAATTCTTCCTGGTATTGAGCCATTTCATCCACAGCTATACTCATTTCTGCCAGGACATCGATAATGGCGGAAATAATTTTCCCTTCTTTAGTACCTTTATCCAGGTCTAAACCTTCCGCCAGGCCCTGGAGATAGGCTATTTTTGCCTTTAAATCACTCACAGTTTTATCCTCCTTAATGAGTATTACTGCTATATTATACCTTATTTATCTATAATTAAACATTAAATCCGCTTTAAAACTAAGCACGGCTTACATATTGCCCTGTACGGGTATCAATAATGAGGGTATCACCTTCATTGACAAAGAAAGGAACCTGTACAACCAGACCCGTTTCCACGGTGGCTGGCTTACCGCCGCCGGAGGCCGTATCTCCCTTGATGCCGGGTTCCGTGGCTACCACCTTTAATTCAACCTGCTTGGGCAGGTCCATGCCAATGACCTGGCCCTGATAGAAAAGGATTCCTGTATTCATATTTTCTTTTAAGTACTTGGGTGCATCTTCCAGAACACTTTCCGGCAAGGAGATCTGTTCGTATGTCTCTGTGTCCATAAATACCCAGTTGTCTCCTTCTTTGTAGAGGTACTGCATTTCTTTACGTTCAATGTGGGCTTTTTCAAATTTTTCGCCTGGGCGGAAAGTTTTCTCTACCACTGCGCCGGTCTTAACGTTTTTCAATTTGCAGCGTACAAAAGCTGCACCTTTCCCGGGTTTTACATGCTGGAACTCCAGGAGCTGCACTACATCTCCTTCCAGTTCAAAAGTTAAGCCAGTGCGAAAGTCTGATGTTGAAATCATATTTTCCCTCCTACATATACATTACTTTTTCATCAGAAAAATATTTTTAGGGGATTTAGTTAAGATATCACAACCGTCAGGGGTTATGACCACCAAATCTTCAATTCTTACACCGCCCCACCCGGACAGGTAAATACCGGGTTCAACAGAGACAACCATTCCCGGCTCCAGGATAGTCTCATCACTGGGAGCTAATCTGGGTCCTTCATGAATCTCCAGGCCTACACCGTGCCCCAGTCCATGACCGAAATTCTCTCCATATCCCGCTTTGCTGATGATGTCTCGGGCCACCGCATCGGCTTCCCTGGCTTTCATACCAGGCCTGATGACTTTATATACTTCCTCCTGGGCTCTTAAAACCAGGTCATAGATCTCTCTTTGCCGTGCATCGGGTTCACCCATCACCACGGTCCTGGTCATATCGGAATGATAGCCGTTGTATACTGCGCCAAAATCAAGGGTAACCAGTTCCCCCGGGGCAATGGTCTTATTGGTGGCTATTCCGTGGGGTAAGGCCGAACGAACACCCGAGGCCGCAATAATATCGAAGGCATTCTTTTCCGAGCCCAAACGGCGCATAAAAAACTCCAGTTCCAGGGCGATTTCTTTTTCCGACAAACCTACCCGAATAAAATCCATAATATGTAAAAAGGCCTTGTCGGCAATTTCCACGGCTTTCTTCATATACGTGATTTCTTCCGGTGTTTTAATATACCGCAGCTCTGCACAGAAATCCTTAACCGGCACCAGATCAACTCCGGGAAGATTCTCGTGGAGCTCCTGGTAGACAGCAATGGTAATAAAATCTTTCTCCAGGCCTAACTTTTTAACTTCATATTTAGTCACTAACTCCTGGAGAGTTTTAACCAGGGGAAAGCTATGTATCACTATTTGAAACTCAGGAGCCTGCTGGACCGCCTGATCTTTATAGCGGAAGTCTGTAAGCAGAAGATTGGCCTCCGGAGTAATGAGGAGCATGCCGCTGGTCCCCGTAAAACCGCTTAAATATCTCCTGTTGGTAGGTTTTGCGATTAAAAGAGCATCCAAACCTTCTGCCTGAAGTGTATTTTTTAATTGGGAGAGTTTATTCAAGCATTGTTCCCCCTTGTTTCAAATAATAAGCTGCCGCCTCCAAAGCCAGCTCATAACCCAGGGTGCCCAAACCACAGATCTGTCCCTGGACAATGTCAGCCAGCAAGGATTTATGCCGGAAGGACTCCCTGGCATAAATATTGCTGATATGTACCTCAATAACAGGAATTTTAACGCCCAAAAGGGCATCACGAATGGCCACACTGGTATGGGTATAGGCAGCGGCGTTAATAATAATATAATTATAGATTCCTCGGGCTTTATGAATAAACTCTACAATCTCTCCTTCATGGTTAGACTGAAAACAGGTAATCTCCAGGTTTAAAGTCCGGCCTTTTTGGATGAGCCTTTCGTGGAGCTGTTCCAGGGTTTCCTGACCATAAAAAGATTGTTCTCTCTGTCCTAAGAGATTCATATTGGGTCCTTGAATTACACAAATCTTGGCCATCTTGTCCACCCACTAATTCCGTAATTTTCCTCAAGCATTTTACCATAAAGCTATTGATTTTCCTAGTCTTTTCTTTAAGTACCGCTGATGCTCATGGATTTTATCCTGATGGTAGGAGCGCCCTTGGCCACGTAGAAGGTCAGGTCATTGCCTACCATGTCGATATCCAGAAGCAAATCTTTTAAATTGCCGGCCATGGCTACCCCCCGGACGGGCCGGGTCATTTCGCCATTTTCTATAAGTAAGCCCGAGGCCCCCAGGGAAAAATCTCCCGAAATAGGATTGGCCGTATGCATTCCCATGACATCGGTAATATATAACCCCTTCTTGATCTCCTTGATAATGTCCTCTGGGGAGACAGGACCCGGTTTTAAATATAAATTGGTAATACCTACTTCGGGTGTCCCTTTGTACGACCCACGCACGGCGTTACCCGTAGAGGTAAGGCCAAACTTTTTGGCCGTGTAACTATTATGCAGAAAACCCTTGAGTTTCCCTTCTTCGATCAAAGGCGTGGCAGAAGTGGGTATACCTTCTCCGTCAAAAGGCGATGACCCCAGCCTCCCCGGCATAGTGCCGTCATCTATAATGGTCACAAGAGGATTGGCTACTTGCTGTCCTTCTTTTCCTTTAAGAAAAGATTTGCCTTTTAAGACGGCTTCGCCGCTAAAAACATTTTGTAAAATACCCAAAAAATTCGTTACGATATAGGGATCCATAACCACGGGCATACGGGCTGAGGGAATGGTTTTCGCTCCCAGCATGCGAATGGCTTTTTGCCCTGCTTCCCTGCCTATTTTTACAGGGTCTAACTCCTGATAACTCAGCGCATACTGCATGGCAAATCCCGTTTGGTTATCGTCATTCTCCTTTCCCACCACCACAGCATAACCGCCGCAGTAGGACCCACGGTATGCGGCCTGTAGGCCAAGGGAATTAAAGATACAGATCTGATAGCGGGAGTCCTGATATGCTGTCCTTTCCGTTATTTTGACCCGGGGGTCGAAACTGTGTGCCGCCTCTTCTATTTCTTGAGCAAAAAGTATTTTTTCTTCTAAAGGAGTCTCGAAAATACGCTCATCGTATAAAGCCATTTCATGATAGGCCGGAGGCGGCGCCGGCAGTTCCCAGTTAGCATCGCTGACAGATTCCCGGGAGTTATGGAGAGCCATTTCCACCACTTTGTTCAAGGCCTCTTCCGACAAATCGGAGGTAAAAGCATAGCCCAAACGGTTGTCCACAATTACCCGCAATCCCAGGCCCGACTCCTGGGCCAGTTTGAGATTTTCCACCTTCTGCCGGGCCACCTGGATGGTAAGTTCCTCCGAATCCACCAGAAATACTTCTGCTAGAGAAATACCCTTGTCTTTACTCTTTTCCAAAACCTGCTGGGCTAAAGAAAGATATTTTGTCTCAGTCATAACCCCATGAACCTCCCGCTCAGTTTCATAATAAAGGCTAAAGGCTCCCCTATACTCTTCTGATCTTTACCTGTCCATTCCCGGGGCCGCCGGTTCCGCCAATGATCAATTCTTTAATGCTCATCGTAGGCTGAGCATCGGAGACGGGTGCCCCTTGCCCTTCTTTGCCGCACACGCCAATGGTAAAGCCCAGGTCTTTACCCACCCTTTCCACCAGCTGCAGAGTTTCGGGGCCGTTGCCGGTAAGGGTTGCCCCCCTTACGGGATGAAGGATTTCTCCGTCTTTGACCAGGTATCCTTCGGCTACGTCAAAGACATAATCCCCGTTGGTTGTATTCACCTGTCCGCCGCCCATGGCAGTGACCAGGAGTCCATACTTTAACTCCTTGATCATTTGCTCCGGGTCTTCTTTACCAGGTGCGATATAGGTATTGCGCATCCGGGGAATAGGCCTGTCCTTGTAAGATTCCCGGCGGCCGTTGCCTGTGGATTCCCGTCCCTCTTCCCTGGCTGTCTGGTAATCATACATATACTCTTCCAGTATACCCTTGTTAATGAGAACTGTTTTCTCCGTGGGGTGTCCTTCGTCATCATAACGCAAGGAACCAAACTTCTTGGGCAGGGTGCCGTCATCGATAACCGTGACCAGGGGTGAAGCTACCTGTTCACCTTTTTTACCTGCATAAACGGAAAGCTTTTTCTGGACAAGATCAGCTTCCAAACCGTGGCCGCAGGCCTCGTGTACCATGGTCCCTCCTGCCTGTCCGGCCATGACTACGGGCATTTTTCCCGTAGGAGCGGGTTTGGCCGAGAGCATCAGCACCGCCCGTTGGGCAGCCTTCTCCCCGAGGCTGGCCGGGTCGTTTTCTTCCAGCAGTTCAAAACCCATGATTCCCCCCACAGACTGGAACCCGGTCTGGATGACTTCACCTTCGGCAGCCACGGCATTGACGGATAGACGAGTTCTCACCCTGGTATCCTCGACAAAGATATCATTAGTATTGGCGATAGTGACCTTTTGAATCACATCGCCATAACTCACAGAAACCTGGCGGATCCGGGGATCCACAGCCCGGGCAGCATTATTGGCTTCCATGACCTTAGCCGCCTTGCTCTTTATATCCACGGTATCCGGTGATTTTTCCACGGTAAATTCCAGGTTAGAAACCGGGGTGGTAAAATCTAAGGCCCGAAAACTTCTGTTTGTTTTCTGGGCCGCTTTGCCGGCCACTTCCGCCACCTCTAAAAGCCGGTGCAGACTCAAATCGTTGGTGTAGGCATAGGAAGTCTTATCCCCGGACATTACCCTGATGCCCACACCTTCATCGATCCCGGAATTAATTCTTTCGATGCGGTTATCTTCACAGCTGATAGCTGTAGTCACTTTATGTTCCCAAAAAAACTCGGCAAAGTCTGCCCCTTGACCCATGGCCCGCTCTAAAATCCGGGCTATGTCTTTTCTATCCATCATCTCACACCTCGGAATCACTGGACTGGCAAAATTAAAGTATTTGCCCTCAGGCTATACTTTTCCATTTATTTAAAGGGATTATCCCTCACCGGCAGGGAACTTACATCTTTTTTTGCATAATGATCGGGAACAGCCATGAAAGTCAGTTTCATATCGGCTGTCAGCTCTTTACTGTCTTTTGCAGGCTGGATAGTTAAACCGGACATGCCCGCAAAGGATGGATATTCCTCCAGGCTCTTTAGTAAGGCCAGGATAGCCTGGTAAGAACCTGTAAGGGTAACTTTCAAAGTTCGCTGCTCTAGGTTTTCTTTCGTCATTACGGGCTCAAAAACAATATTTTGGATATCCACCTGAGCTATCTTACTTTTATCTTCTAATAATACGATAATTTCCGAGGAACTTAAGCCTACCCCAAGGTTCTCTTTGATAGTCCTTAATTCCTGGACCATCCGGTCTCTCTCTTCGGTTGTAATAGCACCGGTGAGTTTATAAATATGGGTTAACTCTTTATCTAAAGCGGCTAACCTGTTCTTTAAGTTTTCCCGGTAAGCCAGCTGGGGTGTTAAGACGTACACATATAAAACCCATACTGTACAAACCAAAAGCAAAGGCAGGAGAATTTTAAGGCGTGGATTCTTTTGCAGGAGGCTTTTGCCCATCCGGTTTACCCCCTTCCTTTGGCAAGACGGCAGTTAACTCAAAGGTTATCACGCCTTTATCATTTCTATTCACTTTAACTACTTCTATACTGCTAAACCAGGTAAGCTCCCGCAAAGCAAAAGCATACTGGGCTACCAGAACCTGACTGGTACTCTCACCCTTAATCACTAATCGGTCGTCTTCCTTAAGGTCCACTTCACTAAACTTGAGTCCGGGGGGAATCACCCTGGCGATATCTGCTAAAACTTGAGACCAGTTTGTTTCCACCTGTTTTACCATACCGGATAATCCCCGTAAACGAGTAATCTCATTTTGCAGGTTTTCCAGTTCCCTCACACGTTCCCTTACCTGGGTTAACTGTCCCAAAGACTGGGTAAGGTTCTGAGTCTGGTTTTCCAGTTCTTTAATTTCCCACTGGAACTGGGCGTATATAAATCCTAACCAGAAAAAAAGCACAACCCCGGCAATGGTCATCAAGAGCCTTGGTATATGTACCAGGGGTTTAGGCTGAAAGGCCGGCGGCAGGAGGTTTGGTTTTTGTATCAAAGTACCACCTCCCGCAAGGCCATGCCTAAAGCCAAAGTGGCAGAATCATCAATTTCACCGGAATAATTTAAAACTTCTGTTAGTGAGGAAAGGGGCAAATAGGTGACGGGATAGGTTAGCCCCCCCTGGAAAGAAGCCAGGGCTTGCCCTGCCCCTTTTCCCCACAGGTAGACATTGCTGGTTTGCGGGCGTTTAAGATTAAGATGGTAATAATCAAAGGAACGCTGCACTTCCCGGAAAATATCTCCCATCAGATAAGGGTCGTTGTTATAAGCAAGAGGAATGGTATGGACAAACTGCAAGGTATCTCTTTGATAAAAAGCTACCGTAATTTTGCTAGTACTTAACTCTACGCTGGCCCAGGTGTCTTCCAGGGCAGGCCAAAGGCCCCTGGCGGCGGCAAAACTCCGCAAGTACAAGTAAGCCATAGGCTCCACATCTATGGCCAGTATCTTAAGTCCAGCTTCTTTTAAGAAAAGACATAACTCATTTAAGACATTCTCTTTGACAGCGACAATGAGAAGGTCCTGGTAGATAGCTCCTTCCACATCAATGACACCCAGCTTCAGGTAATCCATGGTGAACTGGTTGTTGGCCAGGGCAATGTACCTCCTGGCTTCCCATTCCAGGGCTTGCTTTAATTCTTTTTCAGGCATAAGGGGCAGCCTGACAGAACGAATAACGGCCTGGCGGGAATTCACGGCGATACTGGCCCGTACACCCTTGAGACGGTTTTCCTTAAGCAGGGGGGCCAGGATATGAACTAAAGACTTGCGGTCTGCAATGACCCCATCGGCATAAGCGCCCTCAGGTACAGGCAGAGATATAATTTTCCCCAGCCCCGACTCTTTTTTTCTACCCTGTTTCACATGGACTAATATCATTTCTTCCGTTCCTACACTAAGGCCTATATATTCCCTGGTCCTAAAAAGCATGATGACAACTCCTAGAATGTTTGTTTATGCTAAATGACGGGGATTTTTACTTACCTGTTCCATGGCTTTAACGACTTCTGCGATGACATCCGTATTCTGCTGCTGTTCCAGCATTTTGATCTTGGTGTAGACACTGCCATGCTGGCTTACCACGTAGTTGGGCTTCAGCCTGTTCAAGGCCATAGCCAGCATATCCAGGCGGCACTGCTCGCATGTGCAAATATCCCTTCTCTTAGCCAGCATCTCATCCAGGACTTGTCTTACCCAAATTTCTGTATAGTTGACCAGTTCCATACTTTCTCCTCCTTACACACTACAAAGTGTACTTGTATCCCCATGAGTCCAGACTCACCACGATCTCGCTAATTTCAGCGGGTACAATCGGTACGGCTATATCCTCTTTATAAGTAATCGTAGCATTACTGTTTACGATTAGACTGCTGCAAACCACGCTTCCTTCAATTTCTACATTGGAATTAACCACCAAAGAATTTTTCGTAATAAGAATTCCCGTGAAATCCACATTGCTGTTTATAATGGTATAGCCGGTATTGTAGATAAATAAATTATCAGCATCCGTGTTTGAATTTAAGATTATATTCTTACCTGTCAATACTAAATTTTCTAAATCAGTGTTGCTGTTTACTGTTATCCCTTGATTTGCAGCCATAGTAAATCCCTTAAAAGTCCCGTTTTCAAGATAAACTTGCCCCGTTGCCTCAATAATCGTGCCGTTTAAAGATAAATTACCATGGCGCAAATAAATATCCCCGTTAACTTTATAGTATGGATAACCGGTTTTAAACACATTTAAATCAAAAACTGTACCGTTAATAACGTAAGGTGACCCTAACCCCGCCGGTTTATACCAGTCTGTGGGAAGTTCAGGAAATCCTATACTGTTATCCTGGTTATGGGGAGGATAAGTTGTATGTTTAATACGATGAGGATGATTGAACATGTAAGGACCAATTAAGGAATCCTCTTTAACAATGATGCTCAATGTATTGCTAGATACCGCAAAGGCCGTCAATCCCCGGGACAAATAACCCCCGCCTTGTTTTACAGTGCCTTGAGCAGTCAGCGTATATTTGCTGTTGCCAACCATACCTGTGGATTCAATTTGTACAGTTTCACCACTCTTTGAAAACAAGGTAATCTGGTACTTGGCCTCCAGGTTGCCCGGGCCCACTATTCCCACAGTAACAGGGGTGTCTGGCGGATCATATGAAGGATTATCTTTTAAATGAACCAGGGTTTCTTCTATGCCGGCCTCTGCAGCATAAAAAGCCTGGACAGACCGGATCTGGTTTGAAGCTATATTAGCCTCGGTAGCCCCTGTCTCCAAAAGGGTCATTCCCAGGGCAAGAATTAGGAACATGGCAAGGACGGTTAAGAGCAGGGCCGCGCCTCGTTCATTTTTTAGCATGGCCTCACCTCCGGGGGAGAAACTTGCCCCGCAGGGCTATACCAGTATTAATTTCTATCAGTTCTCCCGAAGGCAGTTCAGTACGCAATAGTACATTTACTTTCTCACAATCACGGTATGTACCGTTAGGTTCATAGGAAAACTCCACCAGCTTGAGATAGCTGGCCACAGGTTCAGCCTGTTTTGAGTCTTCCTTTCTTTCCAGCACTTTGCCCGTTAATCCCCCCGGACCCCAAAGGCTTTGTGTCACCAAATAATACTTTATAATTTTATTTCCCGGAAGTTTTAACTCTATTTTCTCATCATCAGAATTACTGGTGACTTCAAAAGCTAAGCGGATATCACGGGTTATTCGTTCCATGGCCAACCGCAAATTCTGCTGGGCCTCCACTTTGACCTCACCTTTGCCCCAGTCCCGTAAGCCGCTGTCCAGGAGGCCTCCCACAGCGGCCATAACCAGGCCAAGAATAGTAATGCTAATGATTACTTCAATAATGGTAAAACCCGTCTTAAGTTCACAGTTGGCAGTTCGCAGTTGGCAGTGTTTAGAAATCGGATATCGGATATCGTAAGTTGTTTTCATTGCCATTCACCCATTTTCGTTAATAAGCTTATAGAACGTTCTTGTCCAGCCAGGTTATAATATACGGTTACTTTTACCTGCTTCAGGCGTGAACCGGCACTGTTGACATGAACTTCATAAGAATAATCAGGATGGCCTGCTATTGCCTGGCGAGGACTTGAGTCTAAGCCTATACCTTTCAGATGCTGCAGTTTTAGATCCTCCATAATTTCCTGAGCCAAACCCACAGCCTCTGTGGAAGAATTTCCATGTTTGAGGCTAAAATGGGCCGTAGAAAACATGCCAAGCATCGGCACTAAAGCAATGCCCAGTATTACAATAGAAACAACAATTTCTAAAAGGGTGAAACCTTGTTGATTTCTCATGTAATGACACCTTCTCTAAGGCGTGGAAGTAGGGGAAATCCGAATTCTACCGGATCGATATACAATTACATAGAGCATTTTGGAAGGATTATTTGTTAAGGCTAAAGTTACGGTACCGTTTTCTGCAGCCCCTAAGGCATTAAAATAAAATTGCGCGCTGCCGTTGAACTGAGCATAAACCATTTTAACATCAGCGGGTAAATACTTGGGACCCAGGATATTGGCGGTTCCTATGCTGGCTTTGTAATAGTTATTAAGCAGATCAAAATTGACCCTAACCGGGGTCTCCTGAGAAATGGCTGTTGCTTGAACTTTCCTTAAGTCTGAGGCCAAAGTACGGGCAGCAGCTTTTAGTTTCTGTTCCGCTAAAACATCACCAACAGAAGGCATGGCGACTGCCGTAAGAATCCCTATGATAACGGTTATCACCATAACTTCTAAAAAGGTAAAACCCTGCTTATTGTACACTTCAACACCCCTAAAACAGGTTCCAGTACCATTGGGCAAATTGGTCCCGGAAAAAGAAAATTACGAGAAAACCAAGTACAAGAAATGGCCCAAAGGGAATAGGGTCTCTCCTTTTTTTTCTCTTCAAAGCGATTAAAAGAATTCCTGTAATACTTCCCACCAGGGCTCCCACAAAGAGGGCATAGAACACGCCGGGAAAGCCCAGCCAGAAGCCCATGGCGGCTGTGAGTTTTATGTCCCCGCCCCCCATGCCTCCCCGGCTTACTACAGCCAGGATAAAGGGAATGGCAAAACCCACAGCTAATCCTAAGATACGATTGAGAATACCCATTTCCTGGCTAAAAAAATGATAAACAACTCCCCCTGCCAGTAAAGTAATGACCAGGCTGTCAGGAATGAGGTAATGTTCTAAGTCGATTTGAGTTATTACTAATGCCAGGGAAAAGAGAAAACACCCGGTTATTCCCATGGCGGAAATACTGTAATTATGTATAATTACTACCCAGCCCAGGGCATTGACAATTTCCGTCACGGTATAACGCCAGTGTATCTTTTCGCCACAATAACGGCATTTTCCTCCAAGGAAAAGAAAACTAAAGACAGGAATTAAATCCCGGGCTTTAAGCCGTATATCACAGGAGGTGCAGTGGGACGGGGGATAGGCAATGTTTTCCCCTCTGGGCAGGCGGTAGATAAGGACATTGAGGAAACTGCCAAAGATGAGGCCGTAGGCAAATGTTAAGAATAACGTCATACCAAGTCTCCTTTACATAATAAAGGAGCCCCCGTAAGGGGGCTGTACTAATATTATTATAAATTAGCCGAACTGCATACAAAAGGTTCTGGTGTAGTGAATTGATATACAGTTTCACCTGAATCTAAAGCACCATTACCATTAGTATCACCGCATAATACTGCTACATCATTTGTAGGATCCCATGCATAGCTTTGACCAGCAACTGGAGATTCTGGCCATTTCTTTAAATATGCTGTAATTAAATTAGTAATACTATTTGGATAATCCCCTGTATTCACCTTATAAATTTCTGCAGCAGAAGCTATTGTTTTTAAATCGGCTTTAACCTTACTAATTTTTGCTTTTCCCGATTGATCACCCAGTTGTTGAACAGCTAATGTCGCTAAAATACCTAAAATTACCACAACCACCATCAGCTCAATCAGCGTAAAACCCTTGCGGTTTCTCATCATTCTCCAGAAAAAATTTAACATTCTCCTTTACACCTCCTTTTTTCTTTCTGTCGAAATATATGTATATTGTTAATTGTAAGGCTTTTATCCTTTTTCTACAAGATATGTCAAAACTAAATCCCGGTAAAATTTTTATTATATTCTTTATTTATCAATTAATTATTTAGGACTCGATTCTAGAATTGTCATTGTTGACCGATATTGGTAAAGACACTGAACATAGGCATGAGAATAGATACCAAAATAAAGCCTATAAAGCCTCCCAGAAAAACCAGCAGCACAGGCTCCACCAGCTTGGACAACCGCTCGGCCATTTCATCCACTTCCTGTTCATAGTGTCCGCTCACTTTAATCAGCATCATATCCAGGCTCCCAGACTCCTCCCCTACCTGCATCATCTGGATGACCATAGGCGGGAAGAACCTGGAGTTAACCAAAGGCGAAGTTATGCTGCGCCCGTCCTGGACAGCTTGCCGGGCCTTTAGGATTTCAGCGGCCACGATCTCATTGGCTACCACCTTGCTGACAATCTCCAGTGCAGGCAAGACCTGAACGCCTGTCTTTAGCAGGGTTCCCAGGGTCCGGGTAAAGCGGGCCAAAATAATGCTGCGAGAGAATTTACCAAAGCCGGGCACTTTTAAGACCAGCCTGTCCAGGAAAAACTTACCTCGGGAAGTGGCAAACCAGTGCCGTAAACCCAATACTACAATCCCCAATAGCAATAAGGCCAGGTACCAGTAGGTATTCAGGAGATGGCTGGCCCCCAGGGCTATCCTGGTTGGCAGTGGTAATTCTATATTCATTCCCTGCAATATATTTACAAATTTAGGCAGTACATAGGTTAGGAGGACCACCACGGCCAAGAGAGCCACACAGGTGATGCCAAGGGGGTAGATCATGGCCGTTTTAATTTTTTCTTTGATCTGGTGTTCCCGGTCAAAGTGCTCGGCCAGGCGCACCAGGACCTCGTCCAGGATGCCTCCCAGCTCACCTGCCCCAATCATGTGGACAAAAACGGGACTGAAGACTGTATCCTGCCGCCCCGCCGCTTCAGCTAAAGTCCTTCCGCCGGATATATCTTTTATCACTTCCTGTAAAGCCTTTTTCAGGCGCCCGTTTGCAGCCTGGTCAGCCAGCTGCTGTAAACCTGTTAAAAGGGGAATACCCGCCTCCTGCATGACTGCCAGCTGGCGGCAGAAGGCAGCCATTTCCCCTTCTTTGATGGGTTTGGTCCGCCGGGTGAGCCACTTCTTAAAATCCAAGGTCACAGGAGCTTTATCGGTAATGTCCACGATAAATAGGCCTTCATCGCGCAGAAACGCCGCTACCTGCTGGATTTGGGCCGCTTCCCGCTGACCTTCAATTAACTGCCCCTTCCTGTTCCGGGCTTTATAATAAAATACCGCCATTTGCTTTACCTCAACTTCCTTACATACGACTTCCACTTTCCGATATCCGACATTAGTGACCAGAGACCGGTGTCCAGTGACCAGTAATCGGCACCCAGTACTCGATGCGCGGTCTATTCTGCGAACTGCCCACTGCGAACTGCCAACTCGAAATTACGGTTAACTGTTAACGGTTCACGTCAAAGATTACTACCAACTACCAACTATCAACTATCAACTAATTTAAAATCCCGTTGCATTCACCAGGCGGCTAAAATTTTCCTGGTCATTGGTATACTTAAGCGCCGTTTCCATAGTTACTGCCCCGGAACGCACAAGCTCGCGCAAAGCCATATCCATGGTCTGCATCCCCCAGCGCCCGCCTGTCTGCAGCACAGTCTGAATCTGGTGGGTCTTTCCTTCCCGGATTAGGTTACGGACCGCAGGAGTGACAATCATTACCTCCGCCGCTAAAACTCTGCCCATGCCATCGGCCCTGGGCAGGAGCTGCTGGGTTACGACGCCCTGCAGGGTAGCCGCAAGCTGGACCTTGATCTGTTCCTGCTGGCCGGGTGGAAAGACGTCAATAATCCGGTCCACAGACTGGGCTGCACTGTTGGTATGGAGGGTGGCAAAGACCAGGTGGCCTGTCTCCGCGGCAGTAATGGCCGTGGCAATAGTCTCCAGGTCCCGCATTTCACCTACCAGGATAACGTCCGGGTCCTGGCGCAGGCAGGCCCGCAGGGCGCCGGCCAGGGAAAAGGTATCGCTCCCCAGTTCCCTCTGGTCCACTACACTCTTTTGATGCTGGTAAAGATACTCGATGGGGTCTTCAATGGTAATGATATGACAGGCCCGCTCCTGGTTGATTTTGTTAATCAGGGCAGCTAAAGTAGTGGATTTGCCGCTGCCTGTTGGTCCCGTGACCAGTACCAGCCCATTGGTTTTATCGGCCAGACCCACTACAGCCTGGGGAACCCCTAGGCTCTCCAGGGAAGGAATCTGGTAAGGCACAGGCCGCAGAGCCAGGCTCACACAGCCCCGCTGGCGGTATATATTAACCCTGAATCTCCCCACGCCAGGCAGAGAATAAGAAAAATCCAGTTCTCCTTTTTGCTGCCAGGCTTCCATTTGTTCCGAATTCATGAGGATTTCCGCCGCTTTTAGCGTGTCTTCCCTTTTTAAGGGCACGTTTTCTTCTCCTTCCGGCACCCATCTCTTCAACTGACCATTAATACGAAACATGGGATAAGCGCCTACGGAGAGGTGAATATCTGAAGCCCCAGCTTTAACCGCACTCTTTAATAATTCTATAACATCCATCTGTTATCTCCCTTCTTCCCAGTAGGCCACCCGTAAGACCTCCTGAACAGTGGTAGCGCCTTGCAGTATCTTTTCCACTCCATCCATATAGAGGTCTTCCATTCCCTGGGCCATGGCCAGTTCCTTAATTTTTTCGGCTGAAGTCTTACGCAGTATCAATTCTTGTATCCCGGCATTAACAACCAGCAGCTCATGGAGCGCCAGCCGTCCTTTATAACCCGTAAAACCACACTGGGCACAACCCTTTCCACGTTTCAGCCTTAAAGGCTGTTCATCGGGTATTTTTAAAAACAGGCGTTCCTGGGTCCCGGGGGGAACGTCATATTCTTCCCGGCAGTAAGGACAGTTGCGCCTCACCAGTCTCTGAGCCACAATACCCACAACAGAGGAAGCCACTAAAAATGGCTCTACTTCCATATCCAACAGCCTGGTAACAGCTCCTGCCGCATCATTGGTATGTAATGTACTGAAAACCAGGTGTCCGGTGGTGGCAGCCCGTACGGCAATGCTGGCAGTCTCTTTGTCTCTTATCTCTCCTACCATGATCACGTCGGGGTCCTGGCGTAATATAGAGCGCAGGCCTGAAGCGAAATCCAGGCCGGCTTTAACGTTGGTCTGTACCTGGATAATTCCCGGTAAAATATATTCTACCGGGTCTTCGATGGTAACGATGTTGCGGCCCACCTGGTTAATCTCGCCCAGGGAGGCATAGAGGGTCGTCGTTTTCCCGCTTCCCGTGGGGCCTGTCAAAAGGATCATCCCATAAGGAGAAGCCAAAACATTTTTGAACTTTTCCAGGAGCTTGGGCCGGAAACCTAATTGTTCTAAGCTTAAGAACTGATTCTCCTTATCTAAAAGGCGAATCACTATTTTTTCCCCAAAAATAGAAGGCAAGGATGACACCCGCAAATCAATATTTCTCGTGCCATATTTAATCATAATGCGTCCATCCTGGGGCAAACGCTTTTCCGCAATGTCCATTTCCGCCATAATCTTTAACCGGGATATCATAGGGGGATGAATATTTTTAGAAAGTGTCATGGCTTCCCGCAAAACCCCATCCACCCGCAGTCTTACCCTGAGGTCATGCTCCCGGGGTTCAATGTGAATATCACTGGCCCCCTCTTTGACCGCAGTTTGTAAAATAGTATTAACGGCTTTGATCACCGGAGCGTCATCTGTGCTGGTACTCCCCTGGTCGATGTTAAAAAAACTAACTGTTTCCGTCTTGCTGCTCTCATAGGCACTTTTCAGTTCTTCAGGCAAACCATAATAACGCTGAATGGCAAGTTCTATTTCCCTTTCTGTGGCAATGCCCGCTTCCACCTCTAACCCCAAGGCCAGTTCCAGGTCCTGGATGGCTACCAGGTTTAAAGGATCGCTCATAGCTACCAGTACCTTGGTCCCCTGGACGCCCACGGGGAAAATCTTATGTCTCCGTACCAGTGATTCAGGTGTTTTCTCCAGCAAAGCTTTATCGGGAGTCAGGCGGTGCAGGTAGAGACGGGGAATCCCTAACTGGAATTCCAGAGTAGTAATGATTTGTTCTTCAGTGGCAATATTATTTTCCGTCAATACTGTGCCCAATCTTTTGCCGCTGCTTCTTTGGATCTCCAGGGCTTTTTGCAATTGTTCCTGGGTTATCACATTGGCTTCCACCAAAAGGTCGCCTAAGCGTTTTCTTTCACGGGGTATCATGGAACCACTCCTTCCCTCCCTTCTTCTTCGACAGCAAACAGCAAATTCCTCTCATTTATGATTTTTATGGAAAAAGAAAAGAGCCTTGCGGCTCAAATTTTGCATTCTTTATCATCCTGTTTTTGGGACTCGTATTTTTCCAGGAAAGCCAGTATTTTTTCAATTACTTCGTGAAAATCCAGGTTAGAGGTATCAATATGAACGTCTGCACATTTATATAATTCTTCCCGCTGTTTCATGAGTTCTACAATGGTTTCGTAAAGATCCCCTTTTTTTAAAAGAGGTCTGTTATTGCGCCTTTTCACCCTTTCATAAATAACCTGAGGGTGGGCGGAAAGACAGATGATAATTCCTTTTTCCGCCAGCATCTCGATATTCTCCTTATCCAAAACCATACTTCCGCCGGTGGCAATCACACAGTTTTCTTTTTGGGAAAGCCTTTTAATAGCCAGCTGCTCCTCGGAGCGGAAACGCACTTCTCCATATTTGGCAAACAGCTGGGGAATAGTCATATTTGTTACAGCTTCAACTTCCTGATCTGTATCATAAAACTCCTTATTTAACACCGCGGCCAGTCTTTTACCCACAGCCGTTTTACCGGTACCCATAAAACCCACCAGTACGATATTCGTTTTCATCATCTCACCTGCCTTGTCTTCTGTCAGTCATATGAAAAAAATCATTCTCCTTCTATTTGTTTAACCCTTAACCTGGTACGAAAAAATCCTAAAAGCCCCCTGCTCTGTTCCTCCCACAATTTCTCTTCTATCTCGTTTTTGGCCCGCTTTAAGTTTTGTACTTCACGGGATAACTTATCCGCTTCTTTACGTGCCTCCTGGAGTTCTGTAAGAATAGACGAAAACATAAAAACAACGGTAGTTTTGAAGTTATGATCGACCCCCAGGGAATCACCCACTGTCCGGTCCAACTCCAAACGGCGCTTGGCCCCCTTTATAGTATACAACTCTGTATGAAGTAATTCACGAATTTTGGTAAACATCTCTATGTTTTCCTGGGTATAACGGTTTCTTTGACCTTTGTCGGCCTTGATCAGCAGGAATTCTGCAAACTCTTTTTCCCAAAACCGTACAGTACTTTCCTCTACTTGCAAAATTCGTGCAGCTTCTTTAACTGTCAGCTTTTTTTCCACATGATAAACCCCCTTGTGAATAATTACGTAACACTTAACAATAATTCACCTGAGGAGGTCTATTTTCCTTTTTTTACCACCAATCTTTTTTCCAACACTTTAAGACTTGTTGCACTAAAATTATAGCTTTTGCTAGCTAATTTCGACAAATGGTACGCATAGACTCAACAAGTTTTTGTTCATACTATTGATAAAATGATAAGGAGGTGTTTTATGACTACGCAAACTATACCCCGGAAAGACTATCAATTTGCCAACCTTAGCGGCTCTCAACTGCAAAAATTACGGGAAGTCGAACAAAAGCTTAACACGGAAGCAGGTAAAGAAATCATTGTCCTGGCCTATACTAAAGATTAGTTAGGGAAATGACCATCATTACGCCTAATGATGGTCATTTTATGTTTATACTTTATAGATTGCGTCCCATCACCTTACGTTCCAGAAAGCGCATGAATCTGGTACCGATAAATTCTTTGTTCAGTAAAGGTGGTACTAATATAGTATAACATTTTACTAAGTTGCCCCCAAGTATGTCGGTGAAAATCTGATCGCCCACCACCACAACTTGAGCACAGGGTAATTGAAGTATTTTTAACGCCCTTTTAAAGGACAGGGGCCAGGGTTTTAAAGCAGGAGCCAAAAAAGGAATCTGATAAAGATCAGCTATTTTTTTTGCCCTGCTCCTCGTTGCATTGGATAATAAACACAGGGAAAAGCCTAAATCTAAAGCAGACTTAATGAACCTGTCGGCCTCTTCCGTAATTTCCTCGGTGCGCCAGGGGGTAATTGTATTATCCAAATCCAGAATGATACCGCGCTTCCCCATATTCCAGAGTTTGGTCAAATTAATAGAGTCGAGACACCTGGGAAGCTCAGACGGTTGAAAATAACTCATCTTTATCTCCCCTTAAACACTGTTTTGGCACGATTTTCGTTATTAAATGGACTTTAATATTTTAACACAAGTTACAGTTAATACCAAATATTACTGGTAAGGGAAAGAGTTTTATCCATATTTTTGACTGACAACATTTACTTTTAAAGCTTTTTGTTGTATACTTTTAAGTGAACTTATATCTTTCCTTTTATATAAATCATTTTAAAAGCTGACTCCTCTACGGGTCAGCCTTTTTCTTTCCACTTCTATAAAAATTATTTTTTCATCAATTTATCGTAACGATTCGTTATTCCACATTGAGGACATTTAACATTAACCTTAACTTTTAGATAAACCCCATCTGCACCATTTAAGAAATCCGTGGTAACAATCTCAGGCACAATAACCCCTTCCTCTGCTGCTTGTGCCTGGACGGGAAACGAAGCGGCCCATACCAGTTTGTCATTACATAGCCTGCAGGCATTTTCCCCGCTGATGACGCTATTTGTCATGTTACCCCCTCCTTTATGTATTAATTTCGGCGGAGGTGAAGGTTTTCCTTCTATAATTTACTATTCTCACCTGCAGTTTTTTTCGACAGAAATAACAGAAATAATAGGTGAAAAAGGTATAAGACCTTATTCTTACAGGTTAAAACGAATAATTTTAAACCTTAATTTTAAGACTTTTTCGCCATTTCTAAGGCATCCGTAGAATTTCTTCAGGCAGCATATGGCCAATAATTTATTGTAGCGGCTAATTTATCAGTCCCGGTAAAAACAGGCTTATTTGAGGAAAAGCAACTAAGATTACAATTAAAATCAACAACGCGAGGGCAAAGGGCAAGCTCTCTTTTACAAAATCTTCAATTGGAATATTGCCGAGAGAGCAAACGGTATACATGTTCACTCCTACCGGAGGCGTAATCCCGCCGATCTGAATCATAATCGCCATTATGATACCGAAATGCACCGGATCAAAACCTGCTTTTGTAACAATAGGAAGAAAGATGGGTGTTAACAATAAAATGTTCACCGTACCTTCCATCAGCATCCCGGCTACTAAAAGAAATGCTATAATTGGACCCATGATAATGAAAGGATTGTCGGAAATCCCGATGATACAGCTTGCCAGTATGACAGGAACTTTTTCATATCCCCGCACGTAACTTATAATGGCCGCCAGG
>JAIHAN010000041.1 GCA_020054815.1 Peptococcaceae bacterium
TTTTTCTCTGTAGTTTTACAGGGTTTTTGGTATAATATTTTTGTTATGCATGATAATATTCCAAAACGCTGGTTTATAAGGTGAAAATGATGAGTGAGAAAATCGCACCTATAACCGAACATTTAGAAGAACTGAGAAGGGTCATGTTAATATCCCTTGTCTCAATTTTTCTTGGTTCTATTCTTAGCTACATTCTATTTCTTAACTCCATTAAAGATATTCTGCTTAACCCCATTAAAAAACTAGGTATGGATCTGGTATTTTTAGGCGTTACGGAAGGAATATTCATCCATATTAAGCTGGCCTTAATGGGTGGTATAATATTAGCGTCCCCCATTGTTTTGTGGCAGTTGTTAAAGTTTTTCCTTCCTGCTTTACACGCTCACGAGAAGAGGGTCTTTATACCTGCATTTTTTCTTGCTCTCTTTTTGTTTATTTCCGGTATTTTCTTCGCGTATAAATATGTGCTGGGATTGGGCCTGAAAGTGCTTTTAATTGATTTCGGCGGCGGCTTAACCCCCATGATCTCCGTAAGTAAATATATTTCCTTTGTTATTGCTTTTTTGGTGCCTTTTGGTATCGTTTTTGAAATTCCCATCATTTCATACTTTCTTACCCGCTTGGGATTGATCACTCCCCAGTTTTTGCGGGAGAAAAGAGGTTATGTTATATTAGGCATGTTTATCCTGGCTGCGGTGTTGTCACCGGGATCTGATGTCATAGCCCAGTTGTTAATGGCTATTCCCATGTTGATACTCTACGAGTTAAGTATTCTTATTTCACTTGTACTCTATCGTAAAAAAGAGAAAGATAAAGCAGAAACCGGTGCGTGAAGAAAAATTAAATTATGAGAAAATTAATATTATCTATTCATTACTGTATTTTAATTTAATTAACCAGGGAGAAGAAACCATTCATTTATTTGCTATAATTGAGATAGGGGGGGTCCCGATGCTAGAAAAAATTGTACTAGAATTTGCTCCTGAAATCGCCGTCATTCAGGCGAAAACTCAAAAAGCCATGCAAAGCAAAGCAGGCCATGTAGCAACTTTGCTTAGTCTGAAAGAAGCCCCCGATGATTATTTATGGTTACCCTCGCTCTCCCTTGTTTCAGCTAAAACTTTGAAAGAACCAAACACCAAGGTGATTTACCTGGCTGCCAGTATGCAGGTTTTATATTTAGCAACCCGAATCCACTGGGCTATTCCCGAAGATAAAGATTGCTTAAAATTGAAAGAGCAAATACAGTACCCTATTTTACTGGGGGATTTATTATACAGCCGTTTTTATGCAATCATCTGCAGGTACGAACTGGATCAATACCTGGCCTATTTGGCCACCCTCATTGGTAATATTCATCAGGAACACGTGCTGCGCAACGAGAAAAGAAAACTAAATCTTTCAGAAGAGCCCCATGTTCTCCGGATATATTCACTCCTGGGGGAAACCGCCTGTTACCTGGCGGCCCATCTCTCTGCAGGCAAAACCTATCTCTATGAAACCATAAAACAGATGGGTAATCATCTTGGGATGCTGAGGGGTGTTTGGGAAGAAGGCTATGATCCTTACCCCTATCTGACCAAATGGTACCGCGCCTGGGAACTGCTAGAAGTACTGCCTCCCGGTCCGGGTAGAGAATGTTTTCAAGCTATTTTACTGGGGCTCGGTCGTAAATGGGGATTGGAAAGACCGCCGGTCTGCAAAGATTTACGTGCTTGATCTTTTGTGGAATAATAAATGACAAAGGTGCGATATTCAAGTGAATCATCTGTTTTATGAAATAGAAGGTGAACTTAGACAAGTTGAAGAATATTTATTGAAATATGTTCAGGCGGGACATGCAGATTTACGAAAGAGCTTTGTGCACTTGTTAAGAGCGGGAGGAAAAAGGATTAGGCCGGCTTTTGTCTTATTAGCGGCGAAATATGGCCAATATAATAGCAGCAAGATCATACCTCTGGCGGCAGCTTTGGAACTCATCCATATGGCCACTCTGGTTCATGATGATGTTATTGATTCTTCTATCATCAGAAGGGGCAGGCAAACCGTTAAAGCCAAGTATGGCAATAATTTTTCCCTTCATTCCGGTGATTTTCTTTTTGCCAAGGCCCTAACGATTATTGAGAACTATAAGAGTAACCATATCAACCAGCTGCTGGCCCACGTCAGCGTTGAGATGTGCCAGGGCGAATTGGAACAGATCGCCTCCGCTTACAAACTGGAACAAAACATTCGCAATTATTTTTATCGTATTAAACGAAAGACCTCACTTTTAATTTCCGCCAGCTGCCAGATTGGTGCCATCGCTGCCCAAGCCGACCCTCATATTGTGAAAACCCTGGGAAGGTATGGGCATTATTTGGGGATGGCTTTCCAAATCACTGATGATGTTTTAGACTTTATTGCCGATGAAAAAACATTAGGAAAACCGGTAGGCAGTGATTTACGACAGGGTATTATTACACTCCCGGTTATCTATCTTTTAAACTGCGGCAATGAAGAGATGAAAAAAAGTCTTTGGGAAAAGTTAAATTCTCCTGCTAGCTCTCAAGATGATCTTCATGACGTGGTGGAATTAATCAAACAAAGCGAGGCAATACCTTATTCCCTGGATATTGCAGGCCGCTATGTGGAAAAGGCTTTAAAAGAGTTGGAAGTGCTTCCCGCCAATGAAATTACGGAATCCCTTCACAAATTAGCCGTGTTCATCAAAAGACGTCAATTCTAGCAATTGCTCTACCCCCTACTTACAGGTAGGGTTTAAATTTGTTAATGATGGTGATGTTATGTCTTTATCTTATCCTGTAAATTTAAATATTAGCGGTAAAGGGTGCCTGGTAGTCGGAGGGGGAAGTGTTGCCGTAAGAAAAGTAAGAGGTCTTCTGGAATGTGGGGGCAGGGTCTATGTGGTAAGTCCTATGCTTCATCCCCTGCTCCAAAAATTAACGGAAGAAAAACAAATTGTATGGCTGAACCGTAATTTTCAAGCAGAAGATATTAACGATAAATTTCTGGTGATTGCCGCTACTGATAATGCAGAATTAAATCATGAGGTGGCGGCCCTTTGTACGGAAAAAAATATTCTCATCAACGTTGTGGACGACCCCCTTTGGTGCAGCTTTACTTTACCTGCGGTACACAGACAGGGAGATTTGCTTATTGCTGTCTCCACCAATGGAAAAAGTCCCGCTCTGGCCCGGGTCATTAAGGAAGAACTGGCGGAAAAGTTCCGGGGAGAATTTGCCCAAGCCTTAGAATTACTGGGCAGCCTGCGGGAGACGCTATTTGCGGAATGCCCTGATGACAAGATGCGGAGTAAGGTGCTGCAGGGTTTGGTTACCGGGGAATTGCTCAGACTTATTGAGGATGGACAGCTGGAGGTTGTAAAGGAGAGGATTAATCGTTGTTTATTATCGTTACAGGATTAAACCATAAAACAGCGCCAGTAGAAGTAAGGGAAAAGGTGGCTGTAGCCAAATATCGCCTTCAGGACCATTTACACTATTTAATGGAGAAGCAGGGTGTGAGTGGGGCTGTGATTCTTTCCACCTGTAACAGGACGGAAGTTTATCTGTCTACAGGGGAGATAGAACTGGCCAGGGGGGTTTTACAGGAATATTATGGGAAAATCGCCAATATGACTGTGGCCGAGATTCTGCCTTTTCTTTATACCTATGAGGAGGAAAAAGCTGTACATCACCTTTTTCGGGTATCGGCCGGATTAGATTCTATGATCTTAGGGGAAAGCCAGATCTTAGGCCAGGTCCAGGAAGCGTTTCAGGAGGCACTTAAGGCCGGCACCACCAACAATTATCTGAATAACTTATGGCAAAAAGCCATTATTGTGGGGAAAAGAGCCCGTACAGAGACTTTTATCGACAGGCAGGCCGTATCTGTTAGTTCCGCTGCGGTAGAACTGGCCAAAGAAATTTTTGGTGATCTTGAGGGGCGTACGGTCCTGGTGCTCGGAGCAGGGGAAACCAGTGAATTAACGGCACGTCATTTAGTGGCCAACGGCATTTCCTCTGTGATTGTGGCCAATAGAACTTTTGCCCGTGCCCAAGCCCTGGCCCAGGAGTTTGGCGGCCTGGCGGTCAAGATGGACCAGTTTCACGATTATCTAAAGGAAGCCGATATTGTCATCAGTTGTACAGCGGCACCTAATTATATTGTCCACCCGGCGGATATCGAAAGAATACAGGATCAGCGTCAAAATAAACCCTTGTTTCTCATTGATATTGCGGTACCCCGGGATATTGATCCGCTCTGTGCCAGCTATCCTAATGTGACTCTTTACGATGTTGATGATTTGGAGAATGTGGTCCAGAAAAATATCAATGAGCGCCTTAAAGAAGCGGAAAAAGTGGAAAATATTATCAAAGAAGAAAAAGAAAACTTTTTTAAATGGGTGTGCAGTTTAAAAGTTGTGCCCACCATCGTAGCCCTTAAAGAGAAAGCGGAAGGGCTTAAGAAAAAGGAACTGGACCGGGCTTTTCGCCGCCTGGGGAATCTTAGTGAAAAAGATAAGAAAGTCATCAGTTCTTGTGTCAGTTCCGTAGTTAACCAGCTCTTGCACGACGCAATCCTGCAGTTAAAGGACGTATCTTACAGCACTCAAGGACTTTTCTACGCGGAAGTAATCAACAAACTTTTCAATTTGCAAATTGAGGAAGCTTCCGAAAAGGCTCGGGTTGAATCTCACTAAAGGAATGGGGCATAAAAATGGATAACCTGATTAAGGTGGGAACACGTGACAGCGTCTTGGCCTTAGAACAAACCCACTGGGTTGTAGAGCGGCTGAAAGGACACTGGCCTCAATATGACTTTGTCATCGTTCCCATGAAAACCAAAGGGGATAAAATATTAGACGTGGCCTTAGCCAAGATTGGCGACAAAGGACTCTTTACCAAAGAACTGGAGACAGCCTTATTAGCCGGGGAGATCGACCTGGCTGTGCACAGTATGAAAGACCTGCCGACCAAACTACCCCAGGGATTAATCATCAGTGCCATGACAGAACGTCATGATCCCTGCGATGTGCTGGTTTCCACCAATAACTACAACCTGCAGACGCTCCCCCCGGGGGCCAAGATTGGCACCAGCAGTTTGCGCAGGCGTGCCCAACTGCTTCATAAGCGCCCGGATTTAAGGGTGGAAAACCTAAGAGGTAATATTAACACTCGTTTGACTAAGCTGGAGAAGGAGGGTTTTGCAGCCATTATGCTGGCTGCAGCCGGTTTAGCCAGGCTTGGGTTGGAGGATCGAATCAGCATCCGCTTTTCGCCGGAGGAAATCGTGCCTGCTGTGGGTCAGGGTTCCCTTGGCGTAGAGAGCCGGGAAAATGATGAAAGAATCACGAAAATTGTGGAAGCCATAGACCACTGGGAAACCAGGGTGGCTATCACGGCAGAAAGGGCTTTCCTACGGACATTGGAAGGAGGCTGCCAGATACCGATAGGTGCCTATGGCGAGGTTAAAAAAGAGGGTCTGGTTTTAACCGGGGTTGTAGCAAGTCTGGACGGTACCAGGCTGATGCGCCAAAGGATGACAGATGTCCCGGAAAATGCCCCAAGTCTAGGGGTAAAACTGGCGGAGTTGATGCGGGGACAAGGAGCCCAGGAAATATTAAACCAAGTGTTACAGGAGATAGACAGATGAATGTAGGAAAAGTGTATTTAATCGGTGCCGGCCCGGGTGATCCCAAATTAATTACCGTAAAGGGGCTGGAATGTATCAAAGAGGCTGATTGTATTGTCTACGACAGGTTGGCCAGCCCGCGGCTTTTATCTTATGCCAGAAAAGATGCCGAACTCATTTTCGTAGGGAAATCACCGGAACGGCATGTCCTAAAACAGGAAGAAATCAATGAACTCCTCGTGAAGCTCTCCTTGGACGGGAAAACCGTAGCCAGATTAAAAGGGGGGGACCCCTTTGTGTTTGGCAGAGGAGGAGAAGAAGCAGAAGTGCTGCGGGAACACCAGATACCCTTTGAGGTTGTGCCAGGCATAACTTCGGCTATTGCCGTTCCTGCCTATGCAGGAATTCCTGTTACCCACCGGGATTATACCTCAACCTTTACGATTATTACCGGGCATGAAGATCCCCTCAAAGATGATTCCCGTATCGAATGGCCATGTTTGGCCAGCAGGTCTGGTACTCTGGTATTTCTCATGGGTATGGAAAATTTACCCTTAATTGTGGGACAGCTTATGAAACACGGTAAAGATCCGGGAACCCCGGTGGCGGTTATTCGCTGGGGCACCAGGCCTGAGCAGCAAACGGTTACCGGAAACCTGGCCAATATTGAAGTAAAGGTAGAGGAGGCTGGGCTCACTTCTCCGGCCATCATTATAGTAGGGGAAGTGGTTCAATTACGAGAGAAACTCAGCTGGTTTGAGGGCAAACCTCTTTTTGGGAAGCGCATTGTGGTGACACGGTCCCGGGAGCAGGCCAGCCAGCTCAGTGAGGAAATTAGCCGCTTAGGTGGAGAAGTATTAGAGTTTCCCACTATTGCTATTACTGAACCTGATGATTATGGTCCCCTGGACCAGGCCATTAGAGAGATCAAGGATTATCAGTGGCTGATTTTTACCAGTGTCAACGGGGTGCAGCACTTTTTCAAGCGTTTTCGGGACCTGGGCCGGGATATCCGGGAACTATACAATCTGCGGCTCTCTGCCATTGGACCGGCCACTGCATGGGCTTTAGCGGAAAAGGGCTTCCTGGTGGATTATGTACCACAGGAATTCCGGGCCGAGGCCATTGTGGAAGGGCTGAAAAGCAGGATAAAACCGGGGGACAGAGTTCTTCTACCCAGAGCGGACATAGCCAGGGCCCTCCTGCCGCAAGAACTCATAAAACTGGGAGCGCACGTTACGGAAGTAGATGTTTACAAGACCGTGAAGGAAAAGAGTTCCGTCCGGGAACTGTTAAACTATCTGAAAGAAAAAAAGATTAGTGTCGTAACCTTTACCAGTTCATCGACAGTGGTAAATTTTGTGGAGATGTTAGGTGAAGATAACCTTTCTTTATTAGAAGGAGTAGTCATTGCCTGCATTGGGCCCATTACGGCGCAAACCGTCCAGGAGTATGGGCTCAAAGTGGAAATCCAGGCAGAAGAGTACACCATTCCCGGTTTAGTGAAGGCTATTCTCGCTTATTATCATTAAATGTTTAAAGGGGTGAGGTCGGCATGTCAGTTTTTCCTTTACTGCGTATGCGCAGGTTACGGCAATCCGAAGGAATAAGACGCTTAGTGAGGCATACATATTTGCAGCTAGATGATTTGATTTATCCCATCTTTGTCAGTGAAGGTCACAATGTAAGAAACCCCATACCTTCTATGCCGGGGATTTACCAGCTTTCCCTGGACAGGGTTTTGGAGGAAGCAGAAGAGGTAGTGGGTTTGGGAATTCCTGCCATATTATTATTTGGCATTCCTGAAACAAAAGATGAAGTGGGCAGCCAGGCTTATGCCGAACAGGGCATAGTACAAAAGGCGGTCAAAGAGGTAAAGGGTAAATACCCGGAACTTGTGGTGATTACCGATGTCTGCCTCTGCGAATATACCAGCCATGGCCACTGTGGTCTCGTTGAAAAAGGGGAAATCAAAAATGATGAAACTCTGGAACTTTTGGCTTTAACCGCACTAAGCCATGCCCAGGCCGGTGCTGATATTGTAGCGCCCTCTGATATGATGGATGGGAGGGTTTATGCCATCCGTCAAAAGCTGGATGAAAAGGGTTACAGCCACATCCCTATCATGGCTTATTCAGCCAAATATGCCTCTTGTTTTTACGGACCATTTCGTGATGCAGCGGGCTCAGCCCCTCAGTTTGGTGACAGGAGAAGTTACCAGATGGATCCGGCCAGTTCTATAGAGCAGGCATTGGAAGAGGTACGGCTGGACCTGGCGGAAGGGGCCGATATGGTGATGGTCAAGCCTGCCCTTGCTTATCTGGATGTGATCCGCAGGGTGAGAGATGCTTTCGCTGCTCCTGTCGTCGCTTATAATGTCAGCGGGGAGTATGCCATGGTGAAAGCCGCCGCCCAGAATGGCTGGCTTGATGAAAAGAAAACTGTACGGGAAATGATGCTGGGTATGAAAAGAGCGGGCAGTGATATGATTATCACTTATCACGCCAAAGATGTAGCCAAATGGATCCGGGACGGAAATTTTTAGGAGGTAGATGGTATGGGTAAAAACTATTCCACCTCACGGGCCTACTATGAAGAAGCACAACAATATATACCCGGCGGTGTGAACAGCCCGGTCAGGGCTTTTAAGGCCGTGGGACATGATCCTGTTTTTATTGCCCGCGGCGAGGGTGCTTACCTCTATGACGTAGATGGTAACCAGTATATTGATTATGTGGGCTCCTGGGGACCTCTCATCCTGGGACACCGGCATCCCCAGGTAGAAGAAGCCCTAAGGAAAACCCTGGAGATCGGGACGAGTTTCGGGGCACCGACTTTACTGGAGACGGAAATGGCTAAGCTTATCCGGGAAATCGTTCCTTCCATTGAAATGGTGAGGATGGTGAATTCGGGGACAGAAGCAACCATGAGTGCCTTGCGTTTGGTCAGAGCTTACACCGGTCGGGATAAAATTGTGAAATTTGCCGGCTGCTATCATGGACATGCCGACCCCCTGCTGGTGAAGGCAGGTTCCGGTGTTTTAACCTTAGGAATTCCCTCCAGCCCTGGTGTGCCTAATAGTATTGCCCAGAATACCATTACCGCCCAGTTTAATGATCTGGCCGGGATGGAGGCTATTTTTAGAGCGGAGGGAAACAATATTGCCGCTGTGATCGTGGAGCCGGTTCCCGGCAATATGGGCGTCGTTCCTCCTGAACCCGGTTTTTTGGAAGGTTTAAGAAAAATTACTCAAGCCTATGGCGCTCTCTTAATCTTTGATGAAGTGATGACCGGATTCCGTGTAGCCCTTGGTGGCGCCCAGGCCCTGTATAACATAGATCCCGATTTGACCTGTTTAGGCAAGATTATTGGCGGAGGGCTTCCTGTGGGTGCTTATGGAGGCAAAGCCGAGATTATGAAAATGATTGCCCCGGCGGGACCTGTGTACCAGGCCGGTACCCTTTCCGGCAATCCCCTGGCTATGGCGGCGGGACTGGCTACTTTAAGGGTCATCAACACACCAGGCTTTTATGAAGAATTAGAGAAAAAAGCTGCTTTCCTGGCAGAAGGCCTTGCCGATGCGGCAAGAACGGCAGGGGCCAAAGTTTATTTCACAAGAGTAGGCTCTATGCTGTGTTGTTTCTTTACAGAAGAGAAAGTCCGCGATTTTACTTCTGCTTGCACTGCGGATACCGAAGCCTTTGGGAAGTTCTTCCGTTCTATGCTGGAGCAGGGTATCTACCTGGCGCCTTCCCAGTTTGAAGCGCTCTTTGTCTCCAGTGCCCACAGCATGGCAGACCTGGAAAAAACTATTGCCGCCAGCCGCATAGCTTTTCGGGCTGCTATTAAATAACGAACTACGACAATCCGATATCCGGCTTCCGACGCCCACGGAAATTTATAGAGATCCCCGGAATTACCAATTTCAAGCTGGTTCAAGATACGTGTTGATTAACCCACACTTTGTGGGTTTTTTTCTTAGTTCTGCCAGCTGTCCTAACTGCGAACTGTCGGATGTGGGAAAATCAGAAAGCGAGGTTGATGGGTTGATGTCGGAAATCGGCGATCGGATAGCGTTGGCAGGCAGGAGATAGCAAAAGAATAGCGAATAAAGTAAGGACAAAATTTGGGGTGAGGCTTGATATGGACGCATACGAAAAGTTTTTAAAGGATTTACAGCGGCGGTTGGATGTGGATCTCACAGGGTATAAGCGACCGCAAATGGAAAGAAGAATTAATACCCTTATGCGTACTTTAGGGGTAAAAGACTATGATCAATTCATAGATTTAATGGTTAGGGATAAACAGAGATTTGACCAGTTTTTAGATCATCTAACCATTAACGTTTCGGAGTTTTTCCGTAACCCTGCCCAGTGGCAGGTTTTAGAGAAACAAATTTTGCCGGCTCTTTTAGCGCAAAATCCCAATTTAAAAATCTGGAGCGCAGGTTGTTCCACGGGGGAAGAACCTTATTCCCTGGCCATGGTGTTATCAGAAGTTGCTCCCCGGGGACAGCACAGCATCCTGGCCACGGATTTTGATGTCAGGGTATTAAAAAAAGCCCAGGAAGGTGCTTATCCGGCAAAAACCATGGCAGGGATTCCGGGTCATTACCTGCAGAAATATTTTATTCAGCAGGGTGATACATACAGGGTTAAAGATGAACTAAAGAGACTGATCACTTTCCGTAATCATAATTTGATGCGCGATAAATTCCCCGAACAGCTTGACCTGATCTTATGCCGTAATGTAGTGATTTACTTTACGGAAGAAACAAAATACGAACTGTATAAGAAGTTTTATAACGCACTGCGCCGGCAGGGAATCTTGTTTACCGGCAGTACCGAACAGATCATCCAGGCCAGGGAAATCGGTTATGAATCGGCCGCTATATTCTTCTATCGTCGTCCCTAAAGATTTGCTGAATAGTACTTCTTAGCTGGGGAATGCTAAAAAAAGTATTTAACAATGCTGGGAGGTATTATACGTTGGGTAGTAATCCTCTAATCCACTCTCTTGGTCATCAAATTTTAGCGGAACTCCATGACTGTAACAAAGATTATTTAGATGAAATAGAGAAATGCCGGGAGATCATGGTAGGAGCTGCCCAAGCAGCTCATGCGGAAATAAGGGAGGCCGTCTTTCATAAATTTGAACCCCAGGGAGTAAGCGGTGTGGTCGTAATTTCCGAGTCTCACCTCACGATTCATACCTGGCCCGAACTGGGTTATGCCGCCGTAGATGTCTTCACCTGTGGGGAAACAGTGGATCCCTGGGATGCCATTGAACATATCGTAGTGGAGTTTGATGCCGAGTATGTAACGGTCTTAGATATAAACAGGGGTATGAAAGATTTAAATAAATTAGTGAAAGGTAAAGGGAGAATCAAATCTATAGAACAATTTTAAGTCGTAGGAGGAGATCAAATGGCTGGTTTATATCCTTACAAAGGAACTTTGCCGCAGGTAGAGGAGGATGTTTTTATTGCACCAGGTGCCACCGTCATCGGGAAAGTTACTCTAAAAAAAGGTGTTAACATCTGGTACAACGCTGTTATCCGTGGTGATGTGGAAGCCATCTCCGTGGATGAATATACAAATATCCAGGATAGCTGTATCGTTCATGCTGATCCGGGATCACCCATAATTATCGGTAAATATGTGACCATTGGCCATAATGCAGTGCTTCATGGCTGCAAACTAAACGACTACAGCTTAATAGGTATGGGTGCTATCGTTCTTAACGATGCGGAGATTGGGGAAGGGGCTGTGATTGGAGCCGGCGCTTTAGTTACCGAAGGAACCAAAATTCCTCCTTATTCCGTGGTAGTTGGTTCTCCGGCCAAAGTAATTAAGACCTTAGATTCTTCTAGTTTTGAAGAGAGAAAGACCCATGCTCTTAGATATTATAAATTGAGTCGGGCGCATGCAGAGAGCCTGAGTAAATAAAAACATAGATCTTGAAGCATTGAGCAATCAATGCTTTAATTTTTTGCTCAGAAAAGGATTTATTGGGTATAAAGTCGAAATAGGGTAAATGTTGGGAGGTGAAAACAATTGGAATCTATCTTTGTCTTAGATATCGGCACCAGGACGGTAATGGGTTTAATTGCTTCACTAGAGGATGGAAAGCTTTCTGTTTCTCATTTGATTTATAAAGAGCACAAGACCAGATCAATGTTAGATGGACAAATACATAATGTAGAACAAGTTACCCAGATTGTCAAAGAAATAGTACAGGAAATTAGGAGCATGTCCGGCTTGGAGTTAAAAAAAGTGGCTGTAGCTGCAGCAGGTAGGGCTTTACGCACAGTGAGGGGTACGGCCAAAGTTAAATTTCCTGTGGGAACTGTCATCACCAGGGAAGATGTTTTATCTCTTGAATTGCAGGCAGTACAGGATGCCCAGCTTGCCCTGCCCAAAAACCAGGGCTATACACCTCTTTCCCAACAGTATTACTGTGTTGGTTACAGTGTTGTGGAACAGCACCTGGATAATATAACTATCGGTTCTTTAGTTGGCCAGAGGGGACAGGACGCGGACCTTCAGGTGGTTGCTACTTTTTTGCCGCGCATTGTTGTTGACTCCTTGCAGACTGTGGTGGAACAGGCAGGGCTGGAGTTGTTCAGTATTACCCTGGAGCCCATTGCTGTAGCCAATCTGGTTTTAAATCCCACCATGAGACGTCTAAATTTAGTACTGGTTGACATTGGGGCGGGAACATCTGATATTGCCGTGTGCGGTGATAACACTGTCAGCGCCTTTGGTATGGTACCCATGGCGGGCGATGAAATTACCGAGGCTATCTGTGATGCGTATTTATTAGATTTTAACGTGGGGGAGCAGGTAAAACGTAACCTAACTGATGAAAATATTACCGTAACAGACGTATTAGGTATTGAACAAACTCTCAAAAAAAGTGAAGTTCTGACAATTTTAGCCCCCGCCGTAGATAGTTTGGCGGAGGCAATTGCCAAAGAAATATATGAATTAAACGGCAAAACACCGCAGGCAGTATTGTTAGTGGGCGGGGGCAGTCTTACTCCCGGATTAACCAAGAGTCTTGCTGAGAAACTCCAGCTCCCCGAAAACAGGGTGGCCGTGCAACAGGCCGGCAAACTGAACAACGTTTTAAACTTACAGCCCGATTCTCTGGGGCCCAATTTTATCACCGTACTGGGTATTGCCTATACAGGTTTAACCTGTCCAACCATGGGGTTTGTTTCCGTAAATATTAATGATATACCTGTACGTCTGTTAAATATAGGGAAAAATACCGTAGCGGAAGCATTACTGGCGGGAGGCTTTAATCTCCGTGACCTTTATGGCAGACCTGGTATGGCCTTAACCTTTGAAATAAATGGACAGATGATTTCTATCCCTGGTAAAATGGGAACACCCGGCAGTATCACTTTAAATGGTGAGCCTGCCCAATTAAACAATACGGTAAAACAAGGAGATAAAATTATCTTTACGCCGGGCAAGCCCGGTGAAGAGGCCAAAGCTACCTATGGAGAGGTCTTGAAAGATTATTTTGGTTTTTGTCGAGTAAACGGAAAAAATGTGGAGATAAAACCGGTTGTTAAAACAGGTAATAAGATTATCTCTCTTGAAGACAACATCGTTGATGGCAGTAAAGCGGAAGTGGTGACGAAGCAAACTGTAAAAGACATCCTGGCGGAAGCCGGTTTTATCGGAGGTTCTACAGAGGTGACGGTTAATGGTAAAGTTTTATCTCTACTGGATATGTCCCTTTGTACAATTAACGGCAAAAAGGCAAAGCTCGATGATCAGGTAGCACCGGGAGACCACATTTATTTTGAACCTGTAAAAAATCTTACCGTGGACAATTTTCTTCCCGGAACTGTCACTAAAGGAACTGCCCTACAAGTTTATGTAAACGGAGAAAAGATTGCCCTGCAGCAGGGTGAGAAAATCTGGGTGAATAAAAACCCTGGGGAAAGAGCTACCCCGGTTCAACCGGGTGATGCCATTGACTATGAATTTTGTGAAAAAGAATATCAACCAATCCTCATCGATATATTTAATAAAATAAATTTCTCACCAAACCCGCCTCCTGGCAAAACCCGGCTTTTGCTTTTGGTAAATAACGAAGAGAAAGAATATACGTACCCTTTACAGGATGGAGATAAAATTGAAATTTCCTGGACATAATATATTTCGATCCCCGACTCCCGATTCCGAATATAACTAATAAAAAGCTAGCGACTAAGCTAGCTTTTTGGCCTAATTATTATTTATGCGTACTTATAGTAAAGTTAAGTTGTTATTTTGGCATTTTACGGGCCAGTAAACGGCTGTTTTCCAGGTCAGCGGGGTAAACCTCTATAAGTTTTATTTCTTCCTTTTTTAGAAAATGTTCCAGGACTTTATTATTTCTATACTGGGGTGAGACAAGAATGAAGCCGAGTTTCTTTTCGGGCAGGTAGAAATCTAAGCATAAACTGCGTATATAATAGCCTTTAACGATTTTCATATCAGGATATGTTTTTTTGAGAAACTGTTCTAGCAGTTCTTTGGGATTCTCCTTTTTTACAGGGTGACCGGTTTTAGATTGATTATACTGCTGCTGGTGGAGTTGTTCCACTTTGTCCACGATATTCTGCTGCTCACTGGTTTCATGACGCAGGGCGAGATTTAAAATACGGTTTAAATCTTTTTGCAGGTCGCCAAAACTGTTCATAATAACACCGTTAGGTAATTTTTGTGAGACCAACTGCCTTAACATTGGCTCTAAATGTTGCTCTTTTCCGTCTACAAGGCCTAAAAGCAAGGGTTTCATTTCTTCAATTACTTTAACCGCTTCCTCCAATAATGGTCCTTTATGATGTTCGTTTGTATGGCTTAACTCGATTAATATGTTGACTAAACGGTCAACACGTGATAAAATAGCTTTCTCAATAAGGCGATCATCACGATTCAAATCTCTCACCTCAATATGGGTATTCTATTAAATGTTATTATGAAAAAGGACAAATATGCCAAGTTTTTGCTCCAGTAACTACCAAAAAATATCTTACTAATTAGTCCTTGACCAGCATATGATATTTTGTTACAATATAATTCGTCACGTCGAGACGGGGCATAGCGCAGCTTGGTAGCGCACCTGGTTTGGGACCAGGGGGTCGGGGGTTCAAATCCCTCTGCCCCGACCATGTTTGAGAAGTTAGAAGTCATCACATTACTAATCATGGCCCGTTGGTCAAGTGGTTAAGACACGGCCCTTTCAAGGCTGTAACACGGGTTCGAATCCCGTACGGGTCACCAAAAAAGCAGTTACTAGTTACTAGTTATTAGTTATTAGTGGACTAAACCAAACTACCAACTAGCAACTAACAACTAACAACTATATAAGGAGCTGTGGTGTAGTGGCCTAACATGCCTGCCTGTCACGCAGGAGATCGCGGGTTCGACTCCCGTCAGCTCCGCCATTACAAGCCGACGTAGCTCAATTGGCAGAGCAGCTGACTTGTAATCAGCAGGTTGCGGGTTCGAGTCCCATCGTCGGCTCCACTCTTCGAGATTCGATTTTCCAAATTAGAGGTTCGACTAGATGCAAACCCCATCGGGTTTGCCACGTTAATCGAACTTCCAATCTCGAATATCCAACATGGAGGGGTTCCCGAGCTGGCCAAAGGGGGCAGACTGTAAATCTGCTGGCACTGCCTTCGTAGGTTCGAATCCTACCCCCTCCACCAATACAGGGGCGTAGCCAAGTTGGTAAGGCAACGGACTTTGACTCCGTCATGCGTAGGTTCGAGTCCTGCCGCCCCTGCCATTTTCAAAAAGTTTCTAGTCACTAGTTCATAGTTACTAGTGGACAAAAAATAAATTATGTGTATAATTATACTAGTGACGATCAACTAGCAACTAACAACAATATACATGCGGCTGTGGCGGAATTGGCAGACGCGCTAGATTCAGGTTCTAGTGGGTGCAAGCCCGTGGGAGTTCAAGTCTCTTCAGCCGCACCAGACTCTATCCCTTGTGTATCAAGGGTTTTTTTATTTTCCGAGTTGGGGACAAAACAGTCAGGAAATTGTCTCTAGAGGTAGTTGGGGACAAATTGGGGACAAGAGCTATTTTGATGCCTTTTGGGGGTTGAGGCTATCAAGCATGTTGGCGACTTCCCGGCTTAGTTTTTTCGTGACATGGCCGTATATATCATTTGTCGTCTGAGCTTGTTTGTGACCGGCTCTTTCTTGGATGGCCTTCATCGGGGCTCCTTTTTCGATGAGTATAGTCACGGAAGTGTGCCGCAGTTTGTGTAAGCTGATGTAGCGAATATTGTGTTTCTTGCAAAATTGCTCCCATTTTTCGGTGGGGTAGGTATAGTAGAAAGGTTGTCCATACCCACTATGAAAAATATACTCTTTATCTGCGCCTTCCCATTTATCCATGACCAGCATTTTTTGTTTGAGCCATTTTTTTCTATACTGTTTCATCTCTTCCATATACCACCCCGGCATATCTATGATCCTGTCTTCATCGTTCTTGGTACCTTCCTCAAAAATTTTTCCTTTATCCATCAAGGCTATACTTTTTTCAACGTGAATAGTACACCCTTGGGGATTGCGAAAGACATGGTTTTGGATACAATTCAGAAGGAACGCAAGTACCAAACTTCTGCCCTATGTGTGGAGCAAAAATAGAGGGTTTCTGCGAAGTAGAGGGGTAAAAACAATGTTGACCGAGACTGAGCAAGTACAGATAAACGCCTTAAGGTATTGGTGGGCAAAAAGAAAAGCCAAGAATCTTGGTTGGAAATACGGGAAGATCTGTTATAAACGCAATGACGGAACGAGAAAAGAACGGGATTGAGCACCGTTCTTTTTCTTTTCTCTTTGGCGGCCGAAAGGCGGGAAAGGTACACCTCAGTATGCTGCGGGGTGGGGGCGGTGAGGTGAAAATAAAAAAACAGCCCGGTTAGGGCTGCCGAAGCTATTGAATACCAAGACGGTCTTTTAAAGCATCCTGAAGAATTTTAGATAAACTAAGACCTGCATTCGATGCTTTTTCATCCAGCCAACTTGGAATACTGACAGTGCGACGTATTGCACGGTTATCTCGTATTTCAGCGCGGACTAAATTTGCGAACTGGTTGTTAGTAAGAATTATATTTTTAATATCACTGGGCTCTGGAATTGATTCGTTTTCATCGAGTAAATATTCGATCCATTGAGTTAAAGCTTTTTGTGCCATTTCTAAAGCATTGGCTAATGTTTTGCCTTCGCTGATACAACCCGGTAAATCGGGAAAGGTTATTGTATAGCTGCCGTCATCATTGTGTTCAAAAATAGCCGGATAAATGTAATCCATAGATTTTTACCTCCTTACAAAACAAATTTTTATATTTTTATTTTATTCCTCTGGGGAGGCGGGGTTTATTTCAACCCCGCATCTTTGAGGATTTTTCTTGCTGTGTTTTCGTTAATTTCATTGTGCCTTGGGACTTGTACCGGCCGTCTGTTAGGAGCTGTGAATATTGTGTGGTCGTGGCCTTCTCTTGCTTTTCTATAGCCGTTGGTTTTGAGTTTTCTTATCAAGTCCCGTCTTTTCATCGATTTATGTACCTCCTTTCTGCTTATATTATATTACATAATTTACGTAATATCAATATAAATTATGCAAATTACGTAATTAATTTTTATTAGGTGATATCATGCCGACAAAACCAAAGCGCCCATGCAGCTGGCCGGGATGCAGGGAATTAATAAGCGAGGGGCGATACTGTGATAAGCATCGCTTTAAAGAACAACAGCAAAGAGCGGAATCAAGTAAGTACTATGATAAATTTATCAGAGATGAAAAGGTGACGATGTTTTATAAGAGCAAGGCATGGAATCGGGCAAGACAACAAGCTCTGATAAGAGACCATTATCTTTGTCAGGAATGTCTTAAAGAGAAACAATTAACTAGAGCTGAAACAGTCCACCATAAAGTACCGATAAAGGATGATTGGTCGTTACGATTAGTATTGTCTAACTTGGTTAGTTTGTGCAGTTCATGCCATAATAAGATACATTCTCATTAAGGGGGTAGGGCGGGGTCAAAAATTTTAGCCTAAACCGGCTAAGACCGCGCGGCCTATCGGCTGTGAGAAAATGTCCCCAGAAAAATTTGCATATAAGATAACATATAGGAGGTGAGCAGCTTGCCACAAGTAGTAACTTTTGACAAAATGCGTGTTGGGCGAAAAGGCGGGGGGAAACATTGGACAAAAGACCAGGTTGAGCGGAGAAAGGCAGCTGCTCAAAAAACAAAAAGAAAATCACCGGTTAAACTGAAAATGCCTGTGTGGTTAGATGACGAGGCCCGTCAAGTCTGGAAAAAGACACTGAAGGAGATGGCCGAGTTTGAGGTCCTCGATAACGTGGACGCCGACGTTCTGGCTACATACTGTGATGCTGTGGTCAGGTATCGAGAGCTGACGTTTAAAATTCGCGAAAATGGATATATCTCGATAGGAGCAACCGGTGCTGAGACAGTGAGCCCTTACGTAAAAGCCCAGCAGGCTTACGCAAGGATTATGCTTCAGTATTCCGACAAGCTTGGGTTAAACGCCAATGCTCGGGCAAGGCTGGCAAAGAAGAAGGCTGACGAAGGGATGGATCCTAATGCAGACCTCTTTGACTGATCTTGAGAGCCTGCACCCTACTACCAGGTACGCTGTTGAAATTGTCTCAGGCCTTCGCCCCAGTTGTAAACGAGAATGGCAGGCCTGTGAACGGCATCTGAAAGATTTGCAACGTCAGGGAACCGAAGAGTTCCCTTTTGTGTTTGATGAATCCCGAGCGAATCGTATATTCGATTGGTTTGAGCGGTGTTGCCGTCATGTCCGGGGCCCGTTTTCCGGTCAGTTGATCAAGCTACAGCCCTTCCAAAAGTTTGATAAAGGGTGTATCTTCGGTTGGGTGCACAAGGATACTGGACGACGCCGGTTTAAAAAGGCGTTCGAGATGAGGGCCCGGGGAAATGTAAAGTCAACCGAGATGTCCGGTATAGCCCTTTATGGGATGTGTTTGGGAGGGGTTCTTACTCCTACCGGCGTAGGAACTGTTGTGGAGCAAGGAAAGGAGAAGAAAGAAATTGACGGCAAGACATATCTCCTCGAACTTC
>JAIHAN010000042.1 GCA_020054815.1 Peptococcaceae bacterium
AAGGAGGAGGTCTATATGAAAACAGGTGCTCAATATATTGAAAGTCTAAGAAAGTTAGAGCCCATTGTTTATTTCGAAGGAAAACAAATTGAATCGGTAGTGGATCATCCACTAACCAGACCCCATGTTAACTCAGCGGCACTGACTTATGATATGGCTTTTGACCCTGTGTTCGAAGATTTAGTAACTGCCACTTCCCATTTAACTGGTAAAAAGATCAACAGGTTTACTCACATTCATCAAAGTACAGAAGATTTGGTGAAAAAGGTTAAGATGTTAAGAATGATTGCCCAGAGAACTGGCTCTTGCTTCCAACGTTGTGTTGGTTTCGATGCCCTAAATGCTGCCTACTCGACTACATTTGATATGGACCAGAAACTGGGTACCGACTATCATAAGAAATTTGTAGAGTTCCTAAAATTCGTTCAAGAAGAAGACCTGATGCTGGCTGGCTCAATGACAGACCCCAAGGGTGACAGGAGTCTCAAACCCGGTCAGCAAGTTGATCCCGATCAGTTTGTTCATGTAGTCAGTAAGGACGAAAAAGGGATAGTAATAAGAGGTGCAAAACAACATATGACCGGTATGGTTAATTCCCACTGGATGCTGATCATGCCTACTACAGCCCTTACTCCAGATGATAAAGATTATGCAGTATCTTGTGCAGTACCTGTGGATGCTAAAGGAGTATTCCATATCTTCGGCCGTCAGACTAACGACAAGCGGAAATTTGACGAAATGGATCAAGGCAATGCCGAATACGGTGTCGTGGGTGGGGAATGTCTAACTGTACTGGAGGACGTCTTTGTCCCATGGGATAAGGTTTTTATGTGTGGTGAATATCAGTTTGCAGGCTTATTCGTAGAACGGTTTGCCTCGTATCACCGCCAGAATTATGGTGGCTGCAAAGGCGGTGTTAGCGACATTGTTACGGGGGCTGCTGCTGCTATTGCTGAGTATAACGGAGCTGCAAAAGCTGCCCATGTAAAAGATAAAATTGTGGAGATGGTACACCTGACCGAGTCCCTCTATGCTTGTTCAATAGCTTGTTCTGCTGAGGGTCATAAATTACCTTCCGGTGCTTATTATGTAGATCCTTTACTGGCTAACGTAGTAAAGCTAAATGTCACGAGGAACATTTATGAGATTTGCAGACTTTGCCATGACATTGCCGGAGGTTTTATTGCTACCATGCCGTCAGAAAAGGATTACAAGGATCCTAAATTAGGAAAATACATTGAAAAGTACTACAAGGCAGTAGCCTCCTTCCCCACTGAAGAGAGATACCGTATGGGCCGGCTTATTGAAAACATGACTGGTGGTACGGCTTTAGTGGAAAGCATGCATGGAGCAGGTTCGCCACAAGCGATGCGTGTGATGCTAACCCGTCAGGGTAACGTAGAACATAAGAAGGAACTGGCAAAAAGATTAGCCGGTATCATTAAAGAATATCCTGCTGAGAAAGAAGCAGCAGCAACAAAGGATAAGGAATAGGATGAAGGGTCTTAAAATAGCTGTTAAGTTTTGTGGCAATTGTACCCCCCATATTGACGGGCCAGCATTGTTTCAAAAAGTCCGGGCTAGATGCCGGAAGCACTTTGGCTTCCGGCAGACAGCCCACATATTGATGTATTGCTTGTTGTAAATGGTTGCCAGGTAGACTGTGCCACACGACCCACTCCTGCATTCTTTACTGTTGTGATTGCAGGTGAAACCGTAGATACTGTTCCTTATCCTAGTTTCGAGCAGGTTAATGTAGTCATTAAAAAATTGGAGGTAAAAAGAAATGAGTTGGCAGGAAATATATAAAAGCCGTCTAGTCTCAGCTGACGAGGCTGTTAAACAGATAAAGTCCGGCGATCATGTCGCTATTCATCATGCCTGCGCTGAACCGCGTACTCTCATTGAAGCAATGGTAAAAAGAACGGATATAGAAAATGTTGTTATTTCTCATATGGCAGCTATTGGTCCAGCAGAATACTGTCAACCAGAATACGAAGGTAGATTTCGTCACACTGCTTTTTTTGCAGGTGCACAATCCCGAAAAGCCATTGATGAAGGGCGGGCTGATTTTACAGCATGCTTTTTCCACGAGCTACCAAGAGTATACAGGGACCATCTTCCCCCAGACGTGGCCCTCATTCAAGTTTCGCCACCCAATAAACGGGGTTTCTGCAGCTTAGGTATCTCAGTAGATTATTCCATGGAAATTGTGAAAAGTGCTAAAAGTCTGGTAATTGCTCAAGTTAACAACCTGATGCCCTATACCTATGGTGATACATTTGTCCATGTTTCTGAAATCGATTTATTTGTGGAAAGTGATCGTCCCTTATTGGAATACCCACTTCCGGAAATTGGTAAAGTGGAGGAGGCTATCGGAGAACACATTGCCGGTCTTGTTGAGAATGGCTCGTGCCTCCAACTAGGTATTGGTGCCATTCCTGATGCAGTCTTGATGTTCCTAAAGAATAAACGGGATCTTGGTATTCATACGGAAATGTTTTCGGACAGAGTGACCTATTTAGTAGAAGAAGGAATAATTAATTCTAAAGAAAAAAACATCGACCGGGGAAAAATAGTATGCAGCTTTGTCATGGGTACCCGAGTCACTTACGATTTTGTTGATCATAATCCTCAAGTTATATTTAAACCTATTGATTATTGTAATGACCCCTGTATCATTGGACAGATCGATAAAATTGTAGCAATAAACTCAGCTATTCAGGTGGACCTTCTTGGACAAGTTTGTGCAGATACCATAGGTTATAGGCAGTACAGCGCGGTAGGCGGCCAGGTTGACTTTGTCCGGGGAGCATCCCGTTCTCGTGGGGGGAAAGCTATTATTGCAATGCCATCCACGGCGGGAAGTGGAAAGTATTCACGGATAGTACCTATTCTTGATGAAGGTGCAGTTGTAACTACTTCACGTAATGATGTACAGTATGTGGTTACCGAGTACGGAGTAGCGGATCTAAGATATAAATCAAACAAACAGAGGGCTCAACAACTAATAGCTATTGCCCACCCTGATTTTCGAGCTGAATTAACCGCGGCAGCAAGACGGAGAAATTTGTTATAAGGTCCCAAACAATATTTAGAAATAAACAAAAAATCAAAATAAAATATAATAATAAAACAATAGTCCAGGCGTATTCTTTCTAGTTTTCACAAGGTGTTTCCAAAGTAAATATCAGGATCATATTTGGTCCCCTCACCCTGTACAGGGGAGGGGACCCGCCTAACAAAAGGGGGTGAACAATTTTCTAAATTAGAGTAGGTTTGTCTTAAATGAATACGTTAACAAATTGAATGAAAGGAGCGGAGTATTGTGCTATCTGGTGTACCTAAAAGTGAACGTTGGTGGTTGTGGGCCTTCTTCCTTTGGATTTTTTTCTCATTAGGACCAGGTTTACTCCTGGCAAATAAACCTGCATTTATTGGTTACTTTCCGGTTCTTTATGTCTGGAGCCTGGCATTTTGGGTTATTTCCCTTATCTTAACTTACTTTTTGGGTTACAAACTGACCTTTACTAATATCTCAGATGATATTGAAGAAGGGAAAGAAGATGTAAGGAGGGAAGCATAGGATGGATACCTTTACCTTATTGATAGTCTGTACAGCATTATACCTTATTGGTTGTGCCGTAATTGGTATTTATACATCCAGAGTAAAAGTCACAAAACCCTCTGATTTTTTCCTTGCTGGTCACGCGCTTGGTCCTATCGTCTTAAGTCTGGCTATGATGGCTACTGTCTTTAGTGCCTGGTTTATACTTGGTCACCAGGGTTTGACCTGGCAGCTAGGCTTTCCCTACATTGCTCACTATGCACATATTCCTCTAATGGCTATGTTAGGACTACTAATTTTTGGCCGCCAGTGGGCTGTGGGCAAAAGAAATGGATTCATCACCCCGTCCGAAATGTATGGAACGTACTATGACAGTGAACTCATCAGGATATTAGTTGTCATTATTGCTGCCCTTTATGCCATACCTTACGTAGCTTTACAGCTTAGAGGAGCCGGTTATGTTTTCAACACCCTGAGTGGAGGAAAAATTGACCCAACTACCGGTGCTGTTGTACTTGGAGTAGTTGTTATACTTTATGTGTTTTTGGGAGGCCTAAAAGCAGCAGCCATCACAGATACGATACAGGGAATTTTACTTTATTTGGGCGGTGCTCTCCTTGCAATAACAGCAGTAATGATTTTAAGTAACATGTCACAGGGTAGTGGGGTTGTGGCTCAATGGTATAAAGGTATTGTGGCGCAGGGTAATAGTTATATAACTATACCAGAGACAGGTAAAATATGGAGCTGGCCCTACATTTTAACAATTGCCATTGCTACGGCTGGTATTTACACTTCCCCGTCATACACAATGTTAACTTTTGCCGCTTCATCACCGAAAATATTTAAATTCCAAGCCTTCTTTATCATGGCCTTAGCTATGGGGTTTATGTACTATATTTTCTCTCCGCTTATTGGGGTCGGTGGTAAAAGTATTATTACCAAACTTGCAAACAGTGATGCTTTGACACTTGAGTTGATATTTAATCATATGTCCCCCTGGATGTTTGTGGTAACTGCCCTTGGTATTCTGGCTGCTATGAACTCAACGGCTGCAGGCTATCTTGCCAACACATCCACTATCTTAGCCAGGGATGTTTATTGCCGGTACATAAACCCTGATGCTTCTCCCCAGCGGCAGGTGCTGATGGGCCGTTTAATGGTACTGGTCATTGTTTTATTGGCAGTAATATTCAGTGTATCCGTGTTAGATTATCTGGTACTTTTGGGTACATTGGCCACTGCTTTTGGGATGCTCATGTTGCCTGCCATACTTGGTGTTACTTATCTTCCCAGAATAACCAGGGCAGGTGTGACGGCAGGCTTGATTTGTGGCATGATTGCCGTATTCCTTACCTATTTCTACTGGCGGCATCCCTTAGGAATTCATACAGGTGGTTGGGGACTAATTGTAAACAGTATAGTCTGCTTTGTTGTTAGCAGCTATACAGAAAAGCCGTCTCTTGAAAGAATTAAACAGACTCACGGTATTTGGGACAAAGCGGTTATCGAGAAAATAACGGTTTCCAATAAGCAAAAGAGTATTCAAGCCTAGTGTGAAAATTTAATTTAATTCCAGTCCAGGAGGTATATGTACTTATACCTCCTGTAGCTGGAGTTTATGTGAGAGAATGTAATTTCTGATTAGGAATAGTGGGGTGGTAAAGCATGAAAACCAAAGAGGTCGTTATTGTAAGTGCCTGCAGAACAGCTATCGGGAAATTTATGGGGAGCCTTGCCAACATTTCTGCAAGGGAACTGGCTATGACTGCGGGTAAAGCTGCTCTCGAAAGGGCAGGAATATCGCCGGATATGGTTGACGAAATTGTCATGGGTCAGCTTTACACTGCCATGCAAGGTTCTTTACCAGCTCGTCAGGTTGCCATGCGGATAGGGTTACCCCACCGGAGCGCCGCAGTAAGCGTAAATCAGAACTGTGCTTCAGGTATGCGCGCCCTGGAAATAGCCTGTAATAATATCATGCTTGGTAAAACTGAAATTGGTTTAGTAGTAGGTGTAGAAAGCATGACCAATGCTCCTTATCTTCTCCCAAAGGGCAGAATGGGTTACAGAATGGGGGCAGGGAATATTGAAGATTCCATGATTCATGATGGTTTGCATGATGAACTGGTTCCTGGTCATATGGGATTAACTGCAGAAAATGTTGCCGAAAAATATGGTATTTCGCGGCAGGAATGCGATGAACTAGCTGTATTGAGTCATACTAGAGCTGCCGTTGCTATAGATGAAGGCAGATTTAAGAGAGAAATAGTTCCTGTAGAGATTAAGGGTAAGAAAGGGGTTACGTTCTTTGAAACCGATGAGCATCTAATCAGGGGTTGTACTTTGGAGTCCATCAGCAAACTACCTCCCGTATTTAAAAAAGACGGTGTAGTCACCGCAGCCAATGCTTCCGGTATCAACGACGGGGCCTCGGCCGTAGTGGTAATGTCTAAAAACAAGGCCATAGAACTGGGAATTAAGCCACTATTAAAAATGATTAACATTGTTAGCGAAGGTGTAGATCCTAAAATAATGGGAGTTGGACCAGCAGTAGCTATTCCTAAGGCCCTTAAATTAGCCGACATGAAGTTCAAAGATGTAGAATATTGGGAAATCAACGAAGCTTTTGCTGCTCAGTGGCTTGGTGTTGGTAGAATGCTAAAAAACGATTATGGAATTGAACTGGATCTAGAAAAAGTAAATCATAATGGCTCAGGTATTGCCCTAGGTCACCCTGTAGGGTCCACCGGTTTGCGTATTGTTGTTACCTTGTATTATGAAATGGAAAGGTTAGGTTTAACAGTAGGCGGTGCTTCTCTTTGTGTGGGTGGAGGGCCTGCTATGGCCTCACTGTGGACTAGAGATATCTAGAGAAAGAAGGGGACAATTATGAAAAAAGTGATGGTTTTAGGAGCCGGAACCATGGGTTCAGGCATTGCCCAAGTGGTAGCCCGGGCCGGTTACGAGGTATTATTAAAAGATGTGGAAACAAGTTATGTCGAAAAAGGTCTTGCCACAATTAATATGAATCTCGGCAGATTGGTAAGTAAAGGGAAAATATCACAGCAGGAAAAAGCAGATGTTGAAAAACGTATAAAGGGTTGCGTGAATCTGGAAGAAGGTAAAGATGTAGATCTCGTCATTGAGGCAGTTATTGAAAACCTAGAACTAAAGAAAAAGGTATTTCAAGAATTGGATGTCGTGATCCAGCCTAATGCTGTCCTTGCATCAAATACTTCCAGTTTAAGTATTACTGCTTTGGCAGCTGTCACCAAACGGCCCCATAAAGTATTGGGAATGCATTTCTTTAATCCGGTACCGGTTATGCAGCTTGTTGAATTAATCAAGGGTGCGAATACTGCCGAGGAGACTTTTAATGAAGCACTTGAATTCGTCAAAAAAGTAGGTAAGACTCCTGTAAAAGTTGAGGAGGCTCCGGGATTTGCAGTTAATCGAATTTTGGTACCTATGATTAATGAAGCAGTTTATCTATTGTCAGAAGGGGTAGCCACTGCCGAGGATATTGACACTGCAATGAAGCTGGGTGCAAACCATCCCATTGGTCCCTTAGCTCTGGCTGATATGATTGGTTTAGATGTTTGCCTTGCCGTAATGGAAGTACTTTATAACGAATTTTCCGATAGTAAATATCGTCCCTGTCCGTTATTGAGAAAAATGGTGCGTGCTGGTCACTTGGGACATAAAACTGGAAAGGGATTTTATCAATACTCATAAATGGAAAGGGTGATTTGAATGGCTACAGTACTATTAAGTAAACAAGACTCTGTAGCTCTGATCACTATAAACAGGCCTGAAGTCTTAAACGCTTTAAACACTGAGGTATTAAAGGAACTTGATGCAGCTATAGAAGACGTAAAAGCTGACAATGAGGTCAAGGTAGTAATAATCACCGGTGGAGGTAATAAAGCTTTTGTAGCCGGTGCCGATATTGCTCAAATGAAGACGATGACTATAAATGAAGCTTATGAATTTGCCAAATTAGGTCAAAATATTTTTGCTAAAATTGAAACTCTGTCTAAAATCGTAATTGCCGCAGTCAATGGCTTTGCTTTGGGTGGAGGTTGTGAGCTTGCTATGGCATGTGACATTAGGATTGCTGCCGAAAATGCTAAATTCGGACAGCCTGAAGTAAATCTAGGTATAACCCCTGGTTTTGGTGGTACCCAGCGTTTACCACGCCTTGTTGGGAAGGGAAAAGCAATAGAACTAATCACTACAGCAGATACTATTTCAGCTAATGATGCCCTACAGCTAGGCTTGATTAATAAGGTAGTCAATGGGGATGTCATGGCTGCAGCTAAAGAAATGGCCCGGAAAATTCTTTCCAAAGGTAACTACGCAGTACGTTATGCAAAGTTAGCTGTACATAATGGATTACAGACAGATATTCAGACAGCATTAGCATACGAAGCTAGTATGTTTAGCCTATGTTTTGGTAATGAAGAACAGAAAGAAGGTATGACGGCTTTCCTCGAGAAACGTAAGCCCAAATTTTAAGGACTGCAAAACAAAACCCATGGGGTCACTTGACTCTTATGGGTTTTATTGTTCGTCCGGCATGTTTACTAAGCCGATGGGTTGAAAGCAACCCTGTCACTAACCAACCCGTAAGTAAAGGTGCCAGTAGCTAACGGTAGGATCTGAAGGAAGGAAAGGGGGATCTGGAACATAGTGCAAAGTGACCGAAGCATACGATGTCGGCATTTTGCATCACTCTCGATTATAGATTCCCTTTTAAACCGATTTCTTCCGCTACTTTTTGCATCCCTTTTATTGTTTCTTCTATGATATAATCTAAATCCAGGCCTAACATTTGTGCTCCATGTTCAATTATTTCCCGATTGACACCGGCAGCAAATCCTTTTTGTTTCCATTTCTTTTTAACTGATGCCACAGTTGTGTCCAATATACTCCTGCTGGGACGAAGAAGTGCAGTTGCTGTAATTAGTCCAGTTAGTTCGTCTATGGTATATAATACTTTTTCCATTCTTTCCACGGGTTCGATCTCCGTACAAATATTCCAGCCATGGCTTGCTATGGCATGAATATAATCCTCGGGCCAGTTTTTTTCTTTTAAAATTTCTACTACCTTTGTACAATGCTGGTCCGGGTACATTTCATAATCGAGATCATGAACCAGTCCGATAATTCTCCACTTTTCCTTATCACTTTCACCAAGTATTTCTGCAAAATGCAACATTACTGCTTCAACAGTCAAAGCATGTTTTAGCAAGCTATCGTTACTGTTATATTCTTTGAAAAGTGCAAAAGCCTCATCCCTGTTTGGTACATACTTTTCCAATTTAACCTTCTCCTTTTTATTAAGTGAATATTAGTACTATAGATATAGATATGTTACCTTAAGATACTGAGATATTGCAACACATTCCTGATATAACCCCATAATTTCCTTATACAGTTAATGGGGTTAGCATTATATTTGTTCGCACATAATGACGTTAGTAAAAGGAATAAATTAGTATTTGGGAGGAAGACGACCTCGTGTGTAGAAGTAAAATGGATAAGATTACTGTATTATATAGTTATTAAAGATAACAAGGAGGACTCTGTATGTATATTTCCCCTGCTTCTCTCCCCGGGACTGTGGCTGAATTAAGAAGTGGACAGCTTGACCTTCTTAAGTATGTTAACGAGATTTGTGACCGCATTGAAGTCATCGAGCCCCATATTCAGGCCCTGATCCCCGAACCCGACCGGCGAAGCCGCCTTTTAAAGGAGGCTGAAGCTTTACAAAACACGTATCCCGACTCCAATAAAAGGCCTCCCCTCTACGGGGTGTTAGTGGGCGTTAAGGATATTTTCCGTACCAAAGGGTTTCCTACCAGGGCCGGTGCCCAGCTCCCTCCGGAACTGTTTGAGGGTCCGGAGGCAGAGTGTGTTAGAAGACTGCGGGAAGCCGGGGCTTTAATCCTGGGAAAAACTGTAACCACTGAGTTCGCCTTCTTTGCGCCAGGACCTACCCGCAACCCCTATAATCTGGAGCACACTCCGGGGGGATCCAGCAGTGGTTCGGCAGCCGCTGTGGCTGCAGGTTTTTGTCCCCTGGCTCTGGGTACCCAGACCATTGGCTCGGTTATCCGTCCCGCTGCTTTCTGTGGCATAGTGGGTTTTAAGCCCAGCTATGACAGGATTTCCAGTGAAGGACTCATTTACTTTTCGCCTTCCCTTGACCATGTTGGTCTTTTTACCCAGGATGTAGAGGGGATGAACCTGGCGGCCTCGATTTTGTGTTACGACTGGGAGCCTGCCGCTCCAGGGGAAGAGATTGCAAAATTGCCGGTACTGGGGGTGCCGGAAGGTTCTTATCTGGCTCAAGCCAGTGAGGAGGGGCTTAAGGCTTTTGAGGCTCAACTGAAGATGTTGGTAAAGGGAGGTTATGAGATTAAGAGGGTACCTGCTTTCGAAAATATTAAGGAGATCAACCTGCTGCACAGGCGGATGGCTTTTGCCGAACTGGCCCAGATTCATGAGGAATGGTTTGCCAGATATGAAGACCTTTATCGCCCTCAAACAAAGGACGCTATTTTGACCGGTAAAGAAGTTGAGGAAGAAGAACTGAAGAGAGCCCGCGCCGGACGACTTGCTTTGCGGGAAGAATTAGAAGCATTAATGGCTGAACACGGTATAGACCTTTGGCTCAGTCCTGCTGCCGTTGGTTCGGCCCCCCAGGGTATTAGTGCTACGGGCGATCCCATTATGAATCTACCCTGGACTTACGCTGGTATGCCCACAATTACATTGCCTGCAGGGATGAGTGAGAGCAATTTACCACTTGGCTTACAATTTACTGCTCCTTTTATGGCCGATGAGCGGTTATTAGAATGGGCAAAAGGACTGGAGATGGTCCTAAGAAAGTTATGAAAAAAGGGTTGAGATTTCTCAACCCTTTAAATATTACATTCTCCGGCTAATAACGATAAGACTTTTTTGGCGGTTACCTCTTTATCCTCGTTGGTTAAGACTATCAGGTAGTCACCAACTTGAATTAAGGTATTGCCATTAGGAATTATTTCATTTTCACCCCGTTTGATACCAACGAGCAAACAGTCTTTGGGCCATTTTATGTCTCTGATTTTTTTCTGGTCAAGTTCGGAACCTAAACAAACGGGTATTTCTATAATCATTTTTTTGCAATCCGTACCCAACTCGCAAACTCCTCTACTTTTTAAAACTCGTTCCAGGAGTATTTCATAGACAGGCCTGGAATGCAACAGTTCCGTTACAAGATACGCTGTCATGGACACAGTAGCCAGGGCAAAAAGGTGGCTAAAGGAACCCGTCATTTCTGTAATTAAAATACTGCCGGTTATTGGTGCTTTTACGATGGCAGTAAAATAAGCTGCCATAGAAAGAACAATAAAGTTGTTTATATACGCAGAATCGATATGGAGTAGCTTGTTGATGATATCACCGTAAATATTCCCTGTAAGAGCACCGATCACTAGAAGAGGAAGGAAAATTCCTCCTGGTGCCCCTGAGCCGTAACTCAGCATGGTAAAAAGGAACTTCACAATAAGAAGAATACTAAGAGTAGTAAGAGTTAAATGTTCAGCTCTCAATTTGTTAATGAGATGATGGCCGCCGCCTAATACCTCTGGTAAGACAAAGCCGAGTAGTCCAGCGAGTGTAATGGGTATGATAACTTTGAATTCCGGAGAGAGTCCCCATTTACTATAAAGATCAAGGGTTTTTACCAGAAAATAATTAAAAAGCACACCAAATAAACCGATTATTATACCCAGTACAATCAGAAACAGGAAATGGTTAAGAGGTAGATCAGGTAGAGCTTGAAAGTTAAAGACCGGTTTCTGTCCGAAAAAACGCTGGGAGACAAAATCCGCTGTAAGGGATGCTGCCATAGCTGAAGACAATACTATAGGCGAAAAATTCTTATGCATTTCCTCCAGGGCAAAGATTACACCGGCCAAAGGAGCATTAAAAGCTGCGGCTAAACCGGCACTGGCTCCACTCGTAATCAAATACTTATTTTCTATTTTTAGTCTTCCCAGGGAACGTCCGATACCGTGACCTACTGCTGCCCCCAGCTGAACGGAAGGGCCTTCACGGCCAAGGGACAAGCCTGCACCAATGGCCAGAACCCCCCCTATAAATTTGCCGACAATAACTCTGGCCCAATTCACTGTTAATTGACTGGACAACTGGCCTTTGACCTGGGGAATGCCGCTGCCGCTGATCATGGGTTCTTTTTTTGTCATATAACCTACCAGATAACCGGTCACAATCAATATTAAGAACCAGAGGAGAATAAACCACCAGGAGTGGGATTTTAAGTTAGTGTATACTATTTCACGGAATAGATCGGCCTTTTCCAGTAAGAGCCGGTAAAAGACGATCACAAAGCCAGCGATAAAACCGATAAGGATTCCTTCCAGGAACAGCTTAAATCGGAAATCCATCCAGTGATCCAGGGTAGTAGAAGTTGAGCTGATTCTTTCTGATGCCACTTTAAAGCAACCTCCAGAAATCTAAGGTATAAAACGCACAATAAAAATTATATTCTTTATTGAAGAAATAATCAAATTTTAGAAATGACTCTAGTTAGGCTATATATAATCTTTAGTTTAGGTTATACCGGCATAATCAAATTATACGAATAATATACCTCGGTGAAACAAGTAAGAGATTGACAAGTATTCCCTTGATGAAATACAATAACTATATAAACTACATATCTCCGAGCCTGGATTCCTGGGGACGGGGTCTATGGAGTACAGGCCGACAGGGTGTCACTGGAAACGGTGGTGCCTCCCGTGTGGAAAGGAGAACGCAAGGCTGATCCAGAGTGGATTGCTTTTTAAGGTTCTAAACGTCTTCTTTCGAAGGCGTTTTTTTGTACCTTAATTCTGCTCCTTTCCCTGAAAAGGGGCTTTTTTGTTGTCATATTTAATGTGAAGAGCGACAAACTCTTAAAGGGCAACAAAAAAGACCATAGCAACATCATTATTTACGAGGAGGAGTAAAGGTGAAAAAGGTTTTTAGTGTTTTGCTGACAGTCATTCTTCTTTTTTCCCTGGTCGCTTGCGGGAAAACGGCACCAAAGCAGGAAGCCCCTAAATCCGTAGAAGAAAACAAGACCATTGTCTTATCCACTACCACCAGTACCAAAGACTCAGGGCTTCTGGACAAGCTGCTGCCTGTCTTTGAACAGAAGACAGGGTACCAAGTGAAGGTTCTTTCCCAGGGGACGGGTCAGGCCCTGAAAACAGGGGAACTGGGGGACTGCGACGTAGTTTTGGTTCACTCCAGGGCTGCGGAAGACAAGTTTGTGGCTGACGGCTTTGGGGTCAATCGGCGGGACGTGATGTATAATGATTTTGTCCTGGTAGGACCGGAAAGTGACCCGGCTAAAATCAAGGGACTCCCCATAGTTGAAGCCATGAAGAATCTTTCGCAGATGAAAAAGGCGGAATTCATTTCCCGGGGTGATGATTCGGGTACCCATAAGAAAGAGCTGGAGTTGTGGTCAAAAGCAGGGATTAAACCCGAAGGCAAATGGTATTTATCTGTGGGCAAAGGTATGGGTGATACCCTGATTATGACGGACGAAAAGCAAGGGTATACTTTGGCCGACCGGGGAACATATGCCAGTATGAAAGATAAGTTAAAGCTCGCGGTACTGGTGGAACAAGTTCCTGAGTTACTTAACCCTTACGGGATTATAGCCGTAAATCCGGCTAAGCACCCTAAGGTCAACCATCAAGGAGCTATGGCCCTTATTGAATTTATTACTTCCCAGGAGGGAAAAGACATCATCAACGGTTACAAAGTAAACGGACAGCAGTTGTTTTTCGCCCAGTAGTAATTCTTTCACTATTGCCCCTTATTGGGGCGATTTTTTTGTGAACTCGAGAAACAGGGTAATGGCAATAGGTGAAGAATAATTTAGATAAAACTTATAAACAGGGGGTGAAAGCATGAACCAAAGATTATTCATAATAGAAGGAGATATCACCAGGTGCGAAACAGAGGCCATTGTCAATGCGGCTAATAGTACCCTTCTGGGCGGCGGGGGTGTGGATGGAGCCATTCACCGGGCGGCAGGTCCAGGTTTGCTGGAGGAATGCCGTAAACTGAAGGGGTGTCCCACGGGGGAGGCTAAGATTACTAAGGGATATAACTTACCTGCCAAGTGGGTTATTCATACCGTAGGCCCTGTCTGGCAGGGAGGAAACAGCGGCGAAGATGAGCTCTTGGCTCGCTGTTATAGAAATAGTTTAGCCCTGGCTGCGGAGTATCAGATAAAAACCATTGCCTTTCCCTCCATTAGTACGGGAGCTTATCGATTCCCTGTGGAGAGGGCAGCAAGGATTGCTATAAAAGAAATCAAGGATTTCCTGAGAAAAAATACCACAATGGAAAAGGTGTTTATGGTTTGTTTCAACAAGGAAGCCTATAGCGCTTACCTGGCTGCGGCAAAAGAGATTGCAGGTTAAGCTCTCCTGCTCATTTTCGCTTTTTGACCTTTGCTGGCAGTATCCAGAAGTGATAGCTTTAGTTTCCCGAAAGATAGGGGTTGAAACAAACTTAGAGATTATTGTGACAAATTATTGGACAGGAATAACCCCACTTGATATACAATTTTCTCCTTTTGAAATTATCCAGTAAGTAACCAGTAGAACACTACTGGTTTTTAAATTTTAACAGTTCGTAAAGTTACCTTATATAAAAGAAGACAAGAATACGTAATTATGGGTAAAAAATACGCAAAGGTGTTATAGGGGATATAAAGAATTTTAATGGCACATAAGTACAGAAGTTTATTCTCTAAGTGCTTTAGAAATTAATTTGCATGCGAAATTTGGAGGTGAGCATTTTAGGCTTTCATTAGATGTTTTAGAAAAAGTATTAGAAAGGTGGGGAAGGCAAATGAAGGTTTACACAATCGACACGGATATCTTAATAATTGGTGGCGGAAGCGCCGGTGTTATGGCTGCGATCCGCGCTAAAGAATTGAATCCTGCACAAAGGGTTGTCGTTTTTGAAAAAGGTCAGATGAAGTATAGTGGTTGTATTCCACGGGGTATGGATGCCCTTAATATTGTTACGGTGCCAGGTATTAATTCACCGGAAGATTATGTAGAAGACACAATTATAGGCTGCGAAGGCATTATTGATGAGGGGCCAAGCTACGTTATGGCCCAGCGCAGTTGGGACCTGATGAAAAAGCTGGAGAGTTGGGGAGTATGTTTTCCCAAGTACAATGGGGAGTATGAGGTTCTAAAAGCCCATGCCAAAGGGCGCTACACCCTCACCATGAAAGAACCGGATTTAAAAACTAAGCTTTATGAACGTGTTGCTAATACCGATACCATTGTGCTAAACCGAACCATGGCTTTGGAGTTTATCGTGGAAGACGGAAGAGTAGCCGGAGCCATTGGGATGAATATCCGTACGGGTGAATTAATTATTTGTAATGCTAAGGCTGTTATCCTAACGGCCGGGGGAGCAGCCCGCTTTGGCTTGCCGGGTAATGGTTACCTGTATGGTGTTTACGACTGTCCTGCCAATACAGGTGACGGATACATGATGGCCTACAAGGCCGGTGCAGAATTAAGCGGACTCGAGTACACTCTCCACTACTACATCATTAAAGACATCAGTTCTCCCCTTCTCTATATTACCCTAACCCGTGGTGCTCATCTCCTTAATGCCCTGGATGAACGTTTGGACTTAGGTCATCCATCTATTAAATCAATTATAGCCGAGCATCAGAAAGGCTTTGGCTATGTGCGGATCAGAATGAGCCACCTCTCGGAAGAGCAAATAAGAGGTATTGAAGATATTCTTTTCACTACGGAAAAACCTGCCTGTGAGAGATTCTTTAAAGGCAGAGGTGTTAACTTCCGCAGTAAAGATATTGAATTGGGACCTACGGAAACCTACTTGTGTGGCGGACATGGGATTACGGGAGTAGTTGTCAACGAGCAGGCCGCTGCCTCCATCCCCGGTCTCTACTGCGGCGGAGATGTGGCAAACGTAGGACGGGGGCATCTAAGCGGAGCCTTTGTATTTGGCGAGATAGCTGCTGAATCAGCTACCGCTTATGTAGCTACTATTAAGGATGGTAAGGCTGATGCTACCGGTTATCTGGAAGAGATTACGCGGAAGATTGAGGGTTTGCAGAATAACCGGGGAAATATTACCATCGAAGAATTTGAGTACAAGGTTAGAAGACAGATTAACGAGTTTATTGCTCCTCCCAAGAACGAATATAAACTCAAGCGTGGCATTGAAGTCATGACAGGCATGAAAAAGGAACTCTATGAAAAAGTGAAAATCGGACGTATCCATGATTTAGTGAAGGTCTTTGAGGTTGAAAGTATTATTTCCTGCGCTATCCTTTCTGCCCATGCTTCTCTGGAACGCAAAGAAAGCCGTTGGGGATTCTGGCATTACCGGCCCGATTACCCAAATAAAGATGATAAGAACTTCCTTAAACATGTTATTGTGAAAAAAGGCTCCAATCAGGAACCTGAACTGGTTCTGCGCGCCCCGCAAAAGGTCCTGAAACGGTCTGCCGATGCTGAGAGGAGGGTATAAGTATGTCCAACATACTCGAATGTCTGTCACAAAACGTTATTATTGACAAGGAGAAGTGTGTTTTTTGCGGTAAGTGTGTTGAGGCTTGTATCCTGGATAACCTGCGTTTGAAGCTTGCTCCTTGCAGAAAAGCTTGTCCTCTGGGACTCAATTGCCAGGGGTATGCACAGTTGATTGTGCGCGGGGATGAGGAAAAAGCGTTGTCAGTCATTGGCGAGAACCTGCCTTTCCCTGGAATCCTGGGACGTATCTGCCATCATCCTTGTGAAACGGCTTGTAATCGTAACGAAGTTGATGGGCAGCCGGTAGCTTTACGAGTTTTAAAACGTTACCTGGCAGACAACTATACGTTCACACACCAAGAGCCTGAGCAGGCCAAAGATTACAAAGTAGCCATCATAGGGGGAGGACCTGCCGGAATGATGGCAGCTTATACACTCAGGCAAAAAGGGTATAAAACCTTTATCTACGAGGCTGGTAAACAGCTAGGGGGAATGCTTACTAATTGTATTCCTGAATACAGGCTCCCCAAGGTCGTTGCCCATAAAGAAATCAAGGTTCTCGAGCAGATGGGTGTACAAATTTTCTATAACACCGTCGTTGGCAAAGATGTTTCTTTAACCCAGCTAACAGAGGAATACGATGCTGTCATTATCGCTACCGGTGCCCCAGCAGACAAAAAATTGGGTTTAGCCGGTGAGGATGCCGTGAATGTCTACAGCGCTCTGGAATTCTTGAAAAGAGTTCGGGAAAATCACGCTAATGTACAGCCTGACAGAAGGGTTTTGATCATCGGAGGCGGAAATACTGCAGTTGACGCTGCCCAGACTGCTTATCGCCTTGGGGCTGAGGAGGTACGGATTGTCTGCCTGGAAAACCGGGAGGCTATGCCTGCTTTCTCCTGGGAAGTTGCCGAGGCGCTTAAAGAAGGTATTGTCATAGAAAACGGTTGGGGTCCGGAACATTTTGTTATAGAAGACGGTAGGGTTACAGGAGTAGAATTCAAGCGGTGTCTTTCTGTTTTCGATAAAAATGGCAAATTTTCCCCTCTGTTTTCCGAGGGAGAGAAGCAGAGTTTTCCCGCGGATACAGTGATCATTGCTATCGGGCAGAATACCGATTTGGCGATTTTAGAGGGAACGGACATAAAGTGTAATGGCAGTTATATTGAACGAGACCCGGTTACTATGCAGACCAATGTGGAAAAAGTTTTCGTAGCCGGTGATATTACACTGGGCAATAAATCTGTGGTTGATGCGATGGCTCAAGGGCGGGAAGCGGCAGAATCAGTAGATCGTTATTTACGCAAGCTGCCTCTGGCTTATGGTCGTGATGCTCTGGCCTCCTGTGATATCGATTTCTCGGTAGACTTCTCTGCTGCCAATCTAATCCCCCGTGTTCAACCTTCACAACTAGAAGGAGAAAAACGCCGCAGCTTTGCCGAGACAGAGGAAGTTATCAATCAGGAACAGGCCCTATTGGAAGCCAAACGCTGTCTGTCGTGTGGGGAACCTTGGGGTAAGTTCCGCACTTGTTGGTCTTGCCTGCCTTGTGAGGTAGAATGTCCGGAAAAAGCCTTGCGTATTGAGATACCATATCTGATGAGATAAAACACTTCTGGTCTCACTGGGGGCTGTCCCCCCAGTGAGATTCCTAAGAAAAAGGGGGTGTTGACTTGAATATATTCACAACAATCATAGATAAATCGGAAAAGTTGGCGGCTATAGGCAGTATAGTAACTTTTAGCATTATGACCTTAATGGGTATTCTGCAGGTTCTTTTTCGTTATGTCCTTGACAGTTCATTATACTTTTCCGAGGAATTAGCTCGTTTTATGTTTGTCTGGTCGGTATTTTTAGCCTCAGCGGTCTGTTTCCGAAAAAAAAGTCATGCCGCTATTGAACTCTTTGTTTCTTGGATGCCCGAGAAAGTAAGGAGCATGGTGTTAGTAATAGCTTCCCTGTGCAGTCTTTCCTTCTTTGCTCTTATCATCGTTAAAGGAATAGAAATAACACAGGTTACCCAGGGACAGGTTTCTACAGCTCTGGAAGTGCCTATGAGTTATGTTTACGCAGCTATACCCGTTGGGGGATTGTTGATGTTCCTTTATACCATTGAAGAACTGATAACTCAGGTAGTAAATTCTAAGAAAAAGCCTGAGGTTCAGGGGGAGGTGCACCAATGTTAAATGCCGCCCTCTTCGGTTCTATGCTTCTTTTGATGGTGATACGTGTACCCATAGCGATTGCTTTAGGATTGGCGAGTGTAGTAGGGTTGGTACTTATGGGGAATGTTTCTTTGATCGTAGTTGTTCAGAGGATGTATACGAGTAATGATTCCTTTCCTTTGTTAGCCATACCCTTCTTTATGCTGGC
>JAIHAN010000043.1 GCA_020054815.1 Peptococcaceae bacterium
ATCTCAGGTGTTTAAAAAATTGGCATATTTATACACAATACAGAACTTCTTTAGACAGATTTTTTATCAATTATTTCATAGATTGTTATATTTATTGGAAAGTTTTTGGGACCTTTGTTAGGTCTTTTTTTCATTGGCACAAATTTTGCTATAGTTATATATTGACAAAAATGGTATAAAAATACAGAATATACCTATAGCAAAAAGGAGGTGGGTTAACTCTTACTGTCTTCGTTTAATTTATTAAAGTTTCATTATTAAAAAGAGGAGGTATGATTGATGGCTTTATCGCACAATCCCAGTCTTTTGTGGTATGTCATAGGTTACGGTCTTGTCATGGTGATCATTGGCATTATTTACTCCAAAAAGATTCACACCAGTGAGGATTTTATTCTGGCAGGAAGATCATTAGGACCGCTGGTCTTAATGGGGACATTAATTGCTACATGGTGTGGAAGTGGAACGGTGACAGGGGGGCCAAATTCACTGGCTTATTCTTTTGGCTTATGGCCGGGGCTTTTATACACCCTCCCCAGTTTGATAGGAATATTTACCCTATACATAATTGCTCCTAAAATAAGAGAATATGGGAAATATACTGTTTCTGAAATATTGGAAGATAAATTTGGTACTACGGCCAGGATACTGGCGGGGTTAATTATTATCCTGGCTTATGTGGGCATCGTATCTTACCAGTTTAAAGGGCTTGGGTTTATTTTAAATGTAACTACCGGTATTTCCGTGGAAATGGGTACTATCCTGGGGGCACTTCTGATTATCTTCTTAGCCTTTGCCGGGGGATTAGTGACAGTAGCTGTGACTGATGCTATCAGCGCTTTTCTCATGTTATTTGGTCTCATGATTGCCGTTCCCGCTGTGATAAATGCTGCGGGAGGGTGGAATAAGATTGTTGCCAATGTGCCGCCGCAAAACCTTACGTTTTTTGGTTCCCTTACACCTCTTCAATTAATTGGTTATTATTTACCCCTTTTATTCCTGTTGTTAGGAGACCAGAACATGTACCAAAGGTTGGCGGCCTCAAAAGGAACGAAAGAGGCCAAGATTGGCATGAAGGGCTGGTTTATTGGTCTTTTAATCCTTAGTCCCGGGGTTGCTGTAATTGCCTTCGCTGCCAGGGCTTTATTCCCCAAAATTAACCCCGGTATGGCCTTAATTTCTACAACGCTAGTGACGCCAACATTTGTTGGAGGGATCTTACTTGCGGCAGCAGCAGCTTTTATTGTAACTACGGGAAATTCCTATTTATTATCGGCAGCTACCAATGTTACCTATGATATTTATGGCCGGTATATAAAACCTCATGCTACTGACAGAGAGAAATTATTTTTTACCAAAGTGTTAGTACCTGTATTAGGTATCATCGCTTATGTTATGATACGTTACTTTCCCACGATTTTAGCGGTACAAATGTATTCTTATACCGTGTATGCTGCCGGGATTACACCTGCCGTCCTGTCTGTATTTTTATGGAAACGTGTAACCAAGCCGGCGGGGATAGCTTCCATGCTGGCTGGTGTAATTACTACCCTGTTGTGGGAAATTCCTTTGGGAAAACCTTTTGCTTTGAACAGTTCGGTGATTTCCGTGCCGGTAGCGATTTTAGTATTGATTATTGTCACTTTAATCACTGCTTCCAAAATAGACACTAAGAAAAATATTACTATTGGCTAGTTGTTAAATAAGTTTAGTTCTCAAGGAAAAAAGGAGTGGGACAATGGATACGTCTAAACGTTTAGCAAAATTAAGAGAGTATATGGAGGAAAATAGGATAAGCTTAAGCATTATCATGAATCCTGAAAACCAGTATTACGTCAGCGGTTTTAAAGCCATCATTTATTCAAGACCCATCGCGTTACTTGTAGAGCCTGCTGCCACGGGCTTAATTATACCCGGTTTAGAGGAAAAGCATGCCGAAGCAGAAGCAGCCGTTGACCGGTTATATATTTACTATGAACATCCGGAAAAAACGGAAGATCCCAAATCATACATGGAACATTTGGATAAAATTATTTCTGCCTTTCCTCACGGGACCAGGCTCGGCGTGGAAGCTAACGCCATGTCCACGGGTTTGGCTGTTTACCTGAAAAATAAAGGTTATGAATTGTTTGACATAGGCAGAAAAATAGCTGAGATGAGATTTATCAAAGATGAGCAGGAGATAGAGTTATTGATTGAAGCCGGAAAATTAGTGAGTTTGGCCCTTAGTGAATCCTTAAAAAAGGCCATGGCCGGAATAAGTGAAATAGAATTGGATCAATACGGAAATAAAGCCTTGTTTGAAGAAACCGCCCAAAAATATCCCAATGCAAGTTTAGATTATTTCGTTATGTCGCCTTCGGGGTTGATTCGAAGTGTCATGCCCCACGTGTTTTCCAATACCAGAAAACTAACGGAAAATGACATTGTCATACACAGCAGGCAGGTTGGTTTAAACGGGTACAGGGCTGAATGTGAGAGAACTTTTTTTATCGGGGAACCAACAGCAAAACAAAAAGAAGTGTTTAATGTTGCTTTTGAGGCGCAAAAAGCGGCCATGGAAATGATAAAACCGGGAATTATGGCCAAAGAAGTGGATATGGCCGCCCGTCAAATCATTCAAAAGGCAGGATATGGAGAATATGCCATTCATAGAACAGGCCATGGTATTGGTTTGGGTGTCCACGAAGAACCATCCCTCAGGTTCGACTCGGACTTGATTTTACAAGAGGGTATGGCCTTTTCCATAGAGCCGGGTATTTACATACCGGGCGTGGGGGGATTCCGCCATTCTGATACGGTAATCATCACGAAAGAGGGAGCCAGGGTGATTACAGATTATCCTAGGGAATTGGAACACTTAATTTTCTAAATAGGGTGCCAGTTATTCTGCCAGTTGTACAAAAAACTGACATGTGTATACAGAAAAAATTTCATTCCCAAGCAAAGAGCGTGTGTTTACACGCTCTTTTTTTTTGTTCTATTTGGCACAGTTTTTGCAATAAATATTTGCAGCGATAGAGGGGGGAACATCTATGCGTATCACTGAACATCCCATCTTGGATTTTGCCAGGGGAAAGAAGATTAAGTTTACTTATAACGGCCAGGAATTAGAAGGCTTTGAAGGAGAGACCATCGCCGCAGCGCTCCACGCCAATGGGGTACGGACCATGCGGGAAAGTATCCACCTGCACCGGCCCAGAGGCTTGTTCTGTAACATTGGCAACTGTTCATCCTGTTTAATGATCGTCAATGGCAAACCCAATGTGCGGGTATGCGTGGAAAAATTGCAGGAAGGTATGATTGTCATGACTCAGAAAGGGAAGGGTGAGTTGAAGTGCTAGCGTGTGAAATTTGTGTTATTGGCGGAGGTCCGGCGGGCCTGACGGCAGCCCTTCATGCCGCTTCCCTGGGGGCTTCGGCAGTTATAATTGATCGAAATGATTACCTGGGCGGACAGCTAATCAAGCAAACCCACCGTTTCTTTGGTTCCAAAGAGCAGAAGGCCTCGGAACGGGGAATCAGTATTTCCCGGGAGCTTTCTCTTGCTGTGGAAAAGGAAAAAAACATTAAAGTTCTTACTGCGGCCACAGCCCTGGGCTACTATAAAGACGGTGTCGTTACCGTAGAGAAAGATGAAAGATTCCTGAAAATCAAACCGCAAAAAATCATTGTAGCCACAGGAGGAGCCGAAAAGACCCTGCCTTTTCCCAATAATGATTTACCCGGTGTTTATGGTGCCGGGGCGGTACAAACACTGGTAAATGTGTATGGGGTTAAACCCGGGCGGCGGGTGTTGATGGTAGGAGCGGGGAATATCGGGGTTATCGTCAGTTATCAACTGCTCCAGGCCGGGATGGAAGTAGCCGGAATCGTAGAGGCAGCCCCGCGCATTGGCGCTTATTGGGTTCATGCAGCTAAAGTGGTACGGGCCGGGGTGCCTATTTATACCAGGCATACTATCAAGGGGGCCTGGGGGAAGAAAGAAGTAGAAGGCGCTACCATTGTGGAACTGGATGAGCAGTGGAAGCCCATCCCCGGGACGGAAAAGGATTTTGCCGTAGATGTTATCTGTCTATCGGTAGGTTTAAATCCCCTTACGGAAATCCTTTGGCAGGCGGGCTGTGCCATGAAATATGTTCCCGAATTGAGCGGCTACGTACCTTTAAGAAATGAATACCTGGAGACTTCTGTACCCGGAATTTATGTGGCCGGTGACGCAGGCGGTATAGAGGAAGCATCGGCGGCCATGATGGAAGGTGCCCTGGCCGGCCTCAATGCCGCTAGAGCCCTGGGATATTCAGCACCGGACTTTAACAGCCGCCGGGCCAATATTTTAAGGGAGTTGGAGAGTTTACGCTCAGGGCCGGTGGGAGAAAAAATCAGAAAAGGCCTGGAAAAAGTAACTCTAACTGAGAGGCGAGAAATGAGAAGTGGGCTGTCTAACCTCTCACTTCTAACCTCTAACTTCTAAGTAGGGGAGGTACTATTGTGTTAGCAGAAAATGGTGTTCCCACCGGGGAAGACCTGGCCCAGGTTTTACCCGCTCCGGAGAGGTTAGCCCAGGGGCCTGTTGCCATTGCCGAGTGTTTTCAGAAAATACCCTGTGATCCATGTTACCACAGCTGCCTGCGGCGGGCCATCGCTCCTTTTGCCGATATTAATGAAAGACCGCGGATTGACCATGAAAAATGTAACGGCTGCGGTTTATGCGTTAACCGCTGTCCGGGGTTGGCTATCTTCGTAGTTGACCAGACTTACAGTGATAGTGAGGCCCTGGTAAAACTGCCTTATGAATTCCTGCCTTTACCCAAACCGGGCGATGTGGTAACAGCCATTAACCGCCTGGGGCAGGCGGTGGGCAAAGCCCGCGTGGTGAAGGTCCAGTCCGGGAAGCAAATGGACGGTACAAATATCGTCTGGTTGGCCGTACCCCAAGATCTTTCTATGGAAGTGCGTCATTTTAAAATGGAGGAGGTACGGTAACGTGGCGGGAAAAGAATATGCAAAAAGAGAAGAGGTTACTGTAATCTGCCGTTGTGAGGATGTGACCCTGGAGGAAATCCGCACCCTCATTAATCAGGGGATTACAGACATGGAGCAGTTAAAACGTCTTCTCCGGGTTGGTATGGGCCCCTGTCAGGGCCGTACCTGTTCGGCTTTGCTTGCCGGGGAAATAGCGAGAGCCACGGGAAAATACGTGGGCGAAGTGAAATTGACTACCTTCCGCCCCCTGACGGCGCCTATAAAATTAGAAGTGCTGACAAGGGGGGAGACCCATGACTAAGACAGCAGATGCGGTAGTCATCGGTGGAGGAATTGTAGGCTGTGCCACTGCCTATAACCTGGCCAAATTAGGCTGTAAAAAAGTCGTACTGGTGGAAGAAAAATACCTGGCCAGCGGGGCTACCGGCCGCTGTGGCGCGGGAGTTCGCATGCAGTGGGGTACTGAACCTAACTGTATTCTTGCCCGGGACAGCATCAAAATGCTGGAAAACCTGGAAGAAGAACTGGAATATCCGGGCAGTATTGAATTTAAGCAGAGTGGTTACCTGCTCCTGGCCTATACGGAAAAAATGGTGGAGCAGTTTCATATGAATATTGGGCTCCAGCATAGGCTGGGTATTCCCTCGTGCTGGGTGACTCCTGAAGAAGTCAAAGAGATTGTACCGCATTTAAATACCCAGGGCTTACATGGGGCTACCTATTGTCCCAAAGATGGGCACTGTAATCCTTTTAAAACTACGGATGCCTATGCCCAGGCCGCCAAACGACTGGGTGTCGAAATTCTGACATATACCAAAGTCACTGACCTGCCCCGGAACAGCGACAGGATCAAAGGGGTAGAAACTACGGCCGGTATTATTGAAGCACCTCTGGTTATCGCCTGTGCCGGTGCTTATACCCGGCAGTTGGCCCGGCTGGTAGGCGTAGATTTGCCTATCTATCCGGAACGTCACCAGATTCTGGTAACTGAACCTGTAGAACCCCTGCTGGGACCTATGGTCATGTCCTTTTACCATGGCACCTACTGCCAGCAGGTACCTCATGGAGGTTTTCTTATGGGTTTGGGTGATCCCCATGAGGTTAAAGATTTTAACGAGGATTCTACCTGGCAGTTCCTCCATGAAATGGCAGCCAAAATTACCTTTATGCTGCCTGTTCTTAAAGAAGTAAGGGTGGTGCGCCAGTGGAGCGGTCTTTATGATTTAACTCCGGATAAAACCCAAATCTTGGGGGCTATTCCCGAAGTGCCGGGTTTCTTTGTGGCAGCCGGTTTCTCCGGGCACGGTTTTATGATGGCCCCTGTGGTGGGCAAATTGATGGCTGAGGTTATGCTGGGCCTGGAACCTCAATATCCTATTGAAATGTACGGGGTCAAACGTTTCGCCGAGGGCAGTTTGTATGTGGAACCCAGCGTAGTATAGTTAGTTCGCAGTTGGCAGTTCGCAGTTGGCAGTTCGCAGTTCGCAGTTGGCAGTACTTAAGTTATTAGTTCCTAGTTACTAGTGGTTTTGGGTTGGACTTCGGTAGTCGGCTATCAAATGTTGTTTTCCGGTCACTGGTCACTGGGCTCTGGTCACTAAGATTGATATCGGAAGTCGGAAAGCGGAAGTCCGAGCGGCGCAGCCGTATTTCTTAAAACAATATCCGGAGGTGAAGAAAATTGAAAAGATTGGCCCAAAAAGTAGAGTTTTGTACTGCATGTCAGCTCTGTGAGGATCTATGTTCCAAGACTTATTTTAAAGAGGAGAACAGGGAAAAATCATCCATCAGAATCGAGATTGGGGAGAAGGGGGGTTCGAGCATTATTGCCTGTACCCAGTGCGGTGTCTGTATGGAGATTTGCCCGGCTCAAGCCATCTATCAGGACAAGAACGGTATAATCAGAATAAAGAAAGAACTCTGTGTAGGCTGCTTTGCCTGTGTAGGATTTTGTCCGGAGGGGGCCATGTTCCAGCATCACGAATACCTGGAACCCTTCAAGTGTGTGGCCTGTGGCATTTGCACCAAGCAGTGTCCTACGGGAGCCATTTTTATTGAAGAAGTGTCTTAAATGACGGCGGAGGAGGCGAGAAAGATGAGTGTGGAGAAATTGAAAGAAAAGCACAGGCTGCTGGCTCAGTTTCAATATATACCGGGCAAGGTGGAGAAGGGTTATGCCAACCGTACCCTGTATGTAAATCTCTCGGAAAATAGAATTGCGGAAAAGCCCGTTTCCCAGGAGATGAAAGAAAAGTTCATCGGCGGCAGGGGCTTTGGGCTCAAACTGTTATGGGATGGTGTTACGGGAAATACCAAATGGGATGATCCCGAGAATGAAATCATCATCGCTCCCGGACCCATCGCCGGGATTACCCAATACCCTGGGGCCGGCAAGTCATATGTAGTGAGTTTGTCCCCCCTTACCCATACTGTCATTGACAGCAACGTGGGCGGCTATTTCGGGTCCCTCCTCAAATTTTCCGGCTTTGATGCTCTGGAAATCCAGGGTAAAGCTGAGCAGGACGTGATTGTCTTTATTGATGGCGTCAACGGCACGGTAGCCATCGAAGAAGCGTCCCAGGCAGTTGTCAACAGCCATATCCTGGTGGAACAGCTTACGGAAATGTATGCTGCTAACGAAGAGGACAAAGTAAATGTTTCTGTGGTTTCTACAGGGGCGGCGGCGGAACATACCCTCATCGGCATGCTCAATTTCTCTTTCTACGACAAAAGAAGGAAGGCTGTACGAATTAAACAGGCGGGAAGGGGTGGTATTGGCACGGTCTTCAGAAATAAGAAAATTAAAGCCCTGGTGGTGAGAGGCCCCAGGATCAAAGGTGACTTAAATCACCCCGCTGATAAGACCCTCCTGGATAAGGCAGGGATTAAACTCCATAAGGAGATTGCCACCCTGGACAATTCGCAAAACAAGATGCGTATCGGCGGTACCACCTACCTGACCAAGATCATGAACGATTATGATATTCTGCCTGTCAATAACTTTAAATTCGGCTCCCATCCCGCTGCTAACAATATTGCTTCGGACGCCTTTATCAAATACTTTAACCTGACGGGACATGACGGCTGCTGGTACGGGTGTACCCTGTCCTGTGCCAAGGCCATTAATGCCTTTGAACTGAAGACGGGTCCCTATAAAGGACAGAAAGTCCTGGTAGACGGACCGGAGTACGAGACTGTAGCCGGCGTAGGGTCCGTTTGTGGTATCTTTGACCCTGAATACATCATTGAGAATAACTTCTACTGTGACACCTACGGTATCGATACTATATCTTTTGGCACCATTATGGCTTTCCTTATGGAGTGTTACGAAAACGGCATTATCAACAAGGAAATCACCGGAGGCCTGGAACTGAATTTTGGCAATGGGGAAGCAGCCATGGAAGTCCTGCATCAGATGGCCCGCGGTGAAGGATTTGGCAAGATTGCCGGACTGGGTGTACGGCGCCTGAAAAAGCTTTTTGTAGAAGAGTATGGAGCCGATCCCGCTTTCTTAGAGGACATCGGTATGGAAGTAAAAGGACTGGAGTATTCTATTTACCTGCCCAAGGAATCCCTGGCCCAGCAGGGCGGGTACGGACTGACCAACAAAGGACCCCAGCATGACGAAGCCTGGTTGATTTTTATGGATATGGTCAATAATCAGATTCCCACTTTTGAGGATAAAGCCGAAGCCCTTCATTATTTCCCCATGTTCCGGACCTGGTTCAGTCTCAACGGGCTCTGCAAGCTGCCCTGGAATGATATTGTGCCCGCTAATAACCGCACCACGGCAGAACCTGCCAAAATACCCGAACACGTTCAGAACTATGTGGATCTCTTTAACGGCGTTACCGGCATGAACATTACGAAAGAAGACCTTATTACCCAGTCTGAGCGGGTGTATAACTTCCAGAGGGTTTTCAACCTGAGAATGGGTTTTGGCACCCGGGAACATGACCAGGTGCCCTACCGCTCTATGGGACCTGTGACAGTTGAAGAGTATGAATCCAGGCAGGAGAGATACGATAAGCAGTTAAAAGAAAAGGTAGGTTTTGACCCCGAAGGCAAGACGACGGAAGAAAAGATAGCGGTTTTAAGAAAATACCGGGAAGACCAGTACCAGAAACTATGCGATGCCGTTTATAAGCGGAGGGGCTGGACGGAAAACGCTGTTCCCAAACTGGAAACCCTGGAAAGACTGGGGATGGACTTTCCGGAAGTCGTGGAGGTTGTGAAGAAATACCTGTAAAAGACTGGAGGATGCACAGCATGATCAAGGTTAACGGGGAAGACTTCCCCTGGGAAGAGGGCCTCACAGTCAAAAAGCTGCTGGAGAAGAAAGGTTATACTTTTCCCACCATTGTTGTACTCATTAACGGGTTATCTGTTCCGGAGAATGAATACGTCAGCACCATCATACCTGATGGTGCTGACGTAAAAGCCATTCATCTCGTAGCGGGAGGATGATCCCAGTTCGCAGTGGGCAGTTTGCAGTTGGCAGTAAATAATCAGGAAGTGGTAGCAAACGTTTTTTTTAAAAGTTGATATTTGCTTCAGTAGAAAAAGGGGGAGCCATGAATGTGGTATCCCCTAATCTTTTTTCCCAAGGTTGTTTTCAAACCAAATACATATTCATTCATTCTTTACAGGATAATAAAGTAAAAGGTCCTTTAAGAAAAAATAAATTAAAGGAAAAGACGCCTGATTGAATGAAGCCCAAGTTAAAAGGGGCAAGGAGGGAAAAAATGGAAAAGTTTCGCAAGCCCACCAGAACCGGGGTGCCAGGCGGGATCTTTGCAAGGGATTATAATGATTCTTTAAAGAACCTAGTTTTGAGTCAGGACCTGGAAGCCAATCTCCAGCAAATTAAAGCCATTTTAGATAAATGCAGTGATGTGATTTACAGGGAATTTGTCTTTGCCCAGAATGAGGAGATCAGACTGGCCTTGATCTATATAGAAGGTCTGGCCGACCCAGGCCAGATCAGTGATCAAATTATACGGGCTCTGTCCCTGGAGGTGCCAATGGCTGTGCCCGGCCAGGAGATTACCAAGGCCCGGGCCCTGGAATTCATCAAACAGCGGGGCCTGTGCATCCATCAGTTGAAGGAAACGTATAAGTTGCAAGATATCATCCACGCAATTCTATCCGGTGATACCGTTTTACTGGTGGACGGGCATGCTGTCGCCCTGGTTAACGGGGCCAGGGGCTGGGAAGCCCGTCCTCTTTCCGACTCGGAAACGGAGCCCACGGTGCGGGGACCGCGGGAGTCTTTTGCGGAGACCTTACGGGTCAATACAGCTCTGATCCGGCGGAAAATAAAAAGCCCCAACCTAAAAATTGAGGCTTTGAGGCTGGGCGAGGTTAGTGATACTGACGTAGCCCTGGTTTATATCGAAGGTATTGTAAATGAGAAGCTGGTGACAGAAGTCAAAAGCCGACTAGAAAAAATTAACATTGACGCCATCCTGGAAAGCGGTTACATCGAGGAACTCATCGAAGATAACCCCTGGAGTCTTTTTCCCACCGTTAACCATACCGGGAAACCGGATAGACTGGCAGCTATGCTGCTGGAAGGGCGGGTGGCCATTCTGGTGGATGGGACCCCCGTTGCTCTGACCGTACCTAACCTGTTCGTCGAGTATCTCCAGGCTCCCGAAGATTATTACCAGCGGTTTTTGTTTGCCTCGGCCGTACGGCTTATCCGGTTTGCCTCCATGATTATTTCACTTATGCTGCCTTCCCTGTATATTGCCGTGCTCAGCTTCCACCACGAACTGCTCCCTACCCCTCTCTTGCTGGGTATGGCCGCCCGTCGGGAAGTAGTTCCCTTTCCGGTATTTTTCGAAGTGTTGATCACGGAAATAGCTTTTGAAGTTTTAAGGGAGGCCGGGAATCACCTGCCGCGGCCTATCGGGCAAGGAATAAGTATTGGGGCAGCCTTAGTCCTGGGGGTGGTAGCAGTACAGGCGGGTTTCATCGCGGCCAGCACTGTCATAGTAGTGGTCTTTGCAGGCATTGCCTCTTTAGTATTTGCTAACAGCGCCGGTATGGCCTTTCGTTTGTTAAGATTTGCTTTAATGGTCCTCTCGGGTACGTTAGGCCTGGTTGGGATGATCAGCGGGGCTGCTTTCATTGCCATCCACATGTGCACACTAAGGTCCTTCGGGGTTCCCTACCTGTCCCCCCTAGCCCCAATTGCCAGTACTGATCTGGCAGATGTGGTCTCCCGGGCACCCTGGTGGGCCATGCTTTCCCGTCCCCGTCTAATGACGGGACAGAACCAGCAAAGGCAGGGACGGGGGCTAAAACCAACCTCGCCGGAAAAAACGTCGAAAGGCAGGAGATAGGTCACATGCTGGAAAAGGGTAAAATTAACAGTCTGCAGGCCATTTTGTTAATGATAAGCATGATCCTGCCTACAGCCGTCCTTAGTGTCCCTGCTATTACCGTAAAGTCTGCCAGACAGGATGCGTGGCTCTCCATTATTGTTGCTACCGTGGTAGGACTGCTCATTGCCTGGCTAGTGGTAACTTTAAGCCTCCGTTTTCCGGGAAAAACCCTGTTTGAATACGTGGAGGAAATTCTAGGTAAAATACCGGGGAAAATTGTCAGCTTTTTCTATATCTGGTGGTTTCTGCACATGAATGCCCTGGTGATCAGGGAATATGGCGTCTTTCTGGCTACAGCGATAATGCCCGATACTCCTATCAGCGTTTTTCACATTGTGGTGGTGGTTGTGGCGGCCTATGCCGTCCGTAACGGCCTGGAGGTGTTAAGCCGGGCTAATCAGTTATTAATCCCCACTACGGTACTATTGGCCACGGTTTTCATTTTGTCTACAGGAAATATGAAATTGTCCAGGATGCTGCCGGTTATTGACACCGGCCTCCTTCCCATTATAAAGGGGGCAGCCGCGCCTGCAAGCTGGCTGGGGGAAATTGTTACCTTTGCCATGATTATTCCCTATCTTAACAGACCCAGGGAAGCCCACCGGGTTGCAGCCCTGTCTGTTCTGCTGGTCAGCTTCTTTTTAACGGCCAGCATCCTGGAGGCGCTGCTAATTTTTGGTCCCAACCTAACGGGAGCCTGGATTTTTCCCGTTTTTAACGCTGTCCGGTTAATTTCCGTTGACAATTCGCTGGGGCGGCTGGAGATAATTATTGTGCTGGCCTGGGTCCTTGGGGGCTTTTTCAAAGTCGGGGTGTTTTACTACGCTGCCGTTCTGGGCAGCGCCCAGTGGCTGGAACTAAAGGATTACCGGCCTCTGGTGCTGCCCGTGGGGATAATCCTGGTCGCTTTATCAATTCTTATCCATGAGGGTATTGTAGATCTCTTTGATTTTCTGGCCAGGGTCTGGCCTCCTTATGCTTTAATAGTCTTTGAGGCGGGTATCCCCCTGGTCTTGTTGCTGGTTGCTCTGGTCAGGGGAAAAGGGGGGAGGAAAAATGCTTAAAAAAATTGCTGTTCTCCTTTTGCTGATCTTTTTAACCAGTTCCCTGGCAGGCTGCTGGAACCGGAAAGAAATTACGGATATGGCCATTGTGCTGGGGACGGGAGTTGACTGGACGGCAGAAGGCCGGCTCCGACTGACGGTCCAGATAGCTGAACCCGGCGCTTTTGCTGGAGAGGAAGCAGCAGGCAGGGGAGAAGAAGCCACCAACTGGGTGGTTTCGGCAGAAGGCAAGACTATTGAGGAGGCTGCAAGAAACTTAGCCCCAAAGGTGCCCCGCAATATTTTCTGGGATCATTGTATGATTTTGGTTATAGGGGAAGAAATGGCCAGAAAGGGGACAAATCTGGTTACGAATTTCTTTCTGCGCAGCAGGGAGCCCCGGGAAATCATGTGGGTTCTGGTGGCTAAAGGAGAGGCCAAAGATTTCCTGGAAACCTATTCGGACCTGGAGAAGACTTCGGCCCAGGCCGCTAATCTTTTGACCAGGATGAGGACCGGGTATTCCGTTCAGCTTTGGGAATTGGCCGAGATGCTGGCCGGCAAGGGGGTACAGCCGGTGGTAACCCGGGTTGAAGTAAAAGAAGCGGGGGTTACCCCGGGGCCGGGACAGGAGATGAAGCCACCTGTCCATAAGCAGGTGGAAATTTCCGGTGTAGGGGTATTTAAAGAGGAAAAACTGATTGGGTGGCTGGACGATTACGAGACCAGAGCTCTGCTCTGGCTCAAGGGTGAGCCCATGGAAGGAGTAATCACTGTCCCTGACCCCGGTGAGCCGGACAAAGAAGTATCAATCACAATCCGGCGGGGCAGTACGAAGGTTGTACCGGAATACGACGGTAAAAACCTGCGCTTCGCTGTCAAGGTGAAAATGGAAGGGGACATGGTAGAACAGCAAAGCCGCGAGAACCTGGCCAAACCCGAGATGATAAAGGTTCTGGAAAAGGAAATGGCGGAAGAGATTAAAAAAAGAGCTTTCATCACCCTGGAGAAAGCCCAAAAAGAGTATGGCGTGGATATCTTTGGTTTTGGCGATGCTTTCCACCGGAAATACAAAAAAGCCTGGCGGGAACTGAAAAACCGGTGGGATACGGAATTTGCGGAAGCAGAGGTTATTATTGAAGCAGAAGCCTATGTGCGGGAGATTGGCCTTTTAAGCAAGCGGGCCGGTACCCCTGAAGAATAAACTTTGCAGAAAAGTGAATTTACAGAGGATGGATGAGAACCATGATTGCTTTACTGCTTTTATTGTTTATCGGCATTATCCTGTTGGAGGTGCCGGCACTGATAAAGAAGAAAATGTGGCGGGAACTGGTAGCTTTTTCAGTGTACCTGCTGGCCGGTATGGCCTTAAGTATCCCACAGGTACTGGGAGTCAAATTACCCAATCCCACTAAGGTTATTGAGGTGGTATTCAAGCCCATATCGGAGCTGCTTAAGTAAATCAGTAAGAGTCTGTAGATAAGAACTACAGGCTCTTTTTTGTTGGGGTGTTATTGTATACATCATACACTATTATAGAACAGTATACAATATTCTTTTCTTGTATACAATATTTCTTCTGAATTCCAGTTCCCATCCAGATGAAAACTGTTATAATATACACTAACAAAATAAATGGTGTTATGAAATTACCGGGTAGTACAGCAGTACGGGAAATAAAGGAGGTATATTGTAATGTTACGTGAGGGAGTTGTCAGGATACCATCAGGATGTGCCATCAGCGGCATGATGAATAAAAAAGGCAAATGTTTCTCCGGGGAAGATATCATTAAATCCATCGCCATTATGCATGACAGGTCCAACGGACTGGGAGGCGGCTTTGCCGGCTATGGTATTTATCCAGACTTTAAAGATGATTATGCTTTCCATTTCTTCTTTGATGACGATACTGTCAAAGAGACTGTGGAAACTTTGCTGAACAAGCAGTTTACCATTATCTTTGACGAACCTGTTCCTACCCGTAAAACAAAGGCTATCAAAGATGCTCCCATCATCTGGCGCTACTTTGTTCAGCCCAAGAGTAAAATGGTAATCCAATCAGGTATACCCGAAGAAGAGTATGTGGTCAAGTTTGTCATGAAGGTCAACAGTGAAATTGAGGGAGCCTACATTTTCTCCAGCGGTAAGAACATGGGCGCTTTCAAAGGTGTGGGTTACCCGGAAGATATCGGTGACTTCTTCCGCCTCGATGAGTATAAGGGCTACATCTGGACGGCCCATGGCCGTTTCCCCACTAATACTCCCGGCTGGTGGGGCGGAGCCCATCCCTTTACCTTACTTGACATTTCCGTTGTCCATAACGGGGAAATCTCCTCTTACGGCACCAATAGACGTTTCCTGGAAATGTACGGCTATAAATGTACTTTACAGACAGATACAGAAGTAATGGCTTATATCTTCGACTATTTAATGAGAAGACAGGGGCTGTCCCTGGATGTGGTGGTAGCCGCCATGGCCAGTCCCCTCTGGATGGAAATCAACCGGATGGACCCCGAGAAGCGGGAACTGGTAAAGGCTATCAGGGCTGTTTACGGCAGCCTCTTAGTGAACGGGCCTTTCTCCATCCTGGTGGGCACTAATCAGGGCATGATTGCCTTGAATGACCGTATTAAACTGCGTCCCTCCGTGGCCGCCACCAAAGGAGATTTCCTCTATGTGGCCAGTGAAGAATCGGCCATCCGGGAAATCTGTCCCAAGCCCGACAAAGTATGGGCTCCCCGGGGCGGCGAACCGGTCATTGGTCTTTTGGAAAATGCCCAGGTCAATTATAACTTTGCTGCGGGAGAGAACGAGCGTATTGCTATTAATTCCTAGCACTAAAAGGAGAAGATCTGCATGACTTTAAGCTACTTGACACCGGCTTTCTTAATCGAAAGAGATAATAAACGCTGTATCCAATGCAAGGTTTGTGTCCAGCAGTGTGCCAATGAAGTCCACCGCTTCGATGAAGAAGAGGGGGAAGTGCTGGCCGACGAGTTAAACTGCGTCAACTGTCAACGTTGTGTGGTAATGTGCCCTACCCGGGCCTTATCCGTCAGGAAATCTCCTAATGAATTCAGGCAGAATGCTAACTGGACTGCTGATGCCATTAAGTCCATCTATATCCAGGCGGAGACAGGCGGTGTGCTTTTAACAGGTATGGGCAATGACAGGCCCTACCCCATCTACTGGGACCATATGCTCTTAAATGCCAGCCAGGTTACGAACCCGTCTATTGATCCCTTAAGGGAACCTATGGAATTAAAAACCTTTCTGGGCCGTAAACCTGATTCCCTGGTTATTGAAAACGGTAAGTTGAAGGAAAAGATTCCACCCCAGTTGGAACTGGATATACCCATAATGTTTTCTGCCATGTCTTTCGGTTCTATCAGCTTGAATGCCATCAAATCGTTGGCCCGGGCTGCTCGACAGGAAGGAACCTTTTACAATACGGGGGAAGGAGGCCTCCACAAGGACTTATATGAGTACGGTGCCAATACTATCGTCCAGGTAGCCTCCGGCCGTTTTGGCGTCCATCCCGAGTACCTGCAGGCAGGAGCAGCCATTGAGATAAAAATAGGCCAGGGTGCCAAGCCCGGTATCGGTGGCCACTTGCCAGGGGAAAAGGTGGGCCGGGAGGTATCGGAAACCCGGATGATCCCTGAAGGCACCGATGCTATCTCGCCGGCTCCCCACCACGATATTTATTCTATCGAAGATCTGAGCCAGTTGATCTATTCTTTGAAAGAAGCCACCAATTATGAAAAGCCAGTTTCTGTGAAAATTGCTGCTGTGCATAACGTGGCTGCCATCGCTTCCGGTATTGCCCGGGCAGGCGCCGATATCATTGCCATTGACGGTTACCGTGGCGGCACAGGGGCAGCCCCTCTGCGGATTCGTGACAATGTGGGTATTCCCATTGAGTTTGCCCTGGCTGCCGTGGACTCCCGCCTGCGGCAGGAAGGTATCCGCAACCAGGTCTCCCTGGTAGTGGCCGGCAGTATTAGAAACAGCGCCGATGTGGTGAAAGCTATTGCCCTGGGGGCCGACGCCGTCTATATCGCTACCGGTGCCCTCATCGCCCTGGGCTGTCACATGTGCCAGAAATGTTTTACCGGCAAATGCAACTGGGGTATCGCCACCCAGGATCCCCAGCTGGTTAAACGTCTGAACCCCGAAATCGGCGCCCAGCGGGCAGCCAATTTACTGCGGGCCTGGAAGCATGAGATTAAAGAAATGCTGGGCGGCATGGGCATTAATGCCATCGAAAGCTTGCGTGGCAACCGCCTGATGCTGCGGGGGATTGGTTTGACGGAAAAAGAACTGCAGATTCTCGGGATCAGTGCAGTGGGAGAATAGGAGGACTTTCATGAAAAGGGTATATGCCAGGGAAGAGTTCTGTGTGGGCTGCCGCTTGTGTCAAGTTCATTGTGTGACGGCTCACTCACCATATAAAAATGATATAGTGAAGGCTTTCAAGAAAAGCAATCCCCGCCCCTTACCCAGGGTCATTGTGGAAGAGAACCGTCCCCTCTCCTTTGCTTTACAGTGCCGCCACTGCGAGGAGGCCAACTGTACCAAAGCGTGTATCACAGGGGCTATGCAGAAGGACCCTGTAACCGGTGTGGTGACCAATGACGAAACACGCTGTGTGGGCTGCTGGACCTGTATCCTGGTCTGCCCCCACGGAGCCATTGTCCAGGACGAACGGGGCAAGAAGGTGGCCGCTAAATGCGACCTCTGCAGCGGCCTGAAAGAGATGCCTGCCTGTGTCCAGCATTGTCCCAATGGAGCGCTTCTTTACCAGGAAGACGAATCTCAGGTTAGGGCTTAAGGAGGGGAGAAAATATGGAATACGTAATCATTGGCAATTCTGCCGCAGCCATCGGGGCTGTGGAGGGAATTCGCAAAGTTGATGCAGATAACCCTATTACCATCATTGCAGCCGAACCGTACCATACCTATTCCCGGCCCTTAATTTCTTACTACCTGGCCGGTAAGGTGAGCGAGGATAAAATGTATTACCGTCCCCGGGATTATTACGAAAAATACGGGGTAAACTTCCGTGGCGGTGTGGCCGCTTCCGGGATTGATGTGGAACAAAAGAAAGTGATTTTGGCTGACGGAACGGAAGTTTCTTATGATAAACTGCTCATCGCCACAGGGGGTAAACCCTTTATTCCTCCCATGGAAGGATTGAATAAAGAGCATATCTACACCTTTCAAAAGTGGGATGATGTTAAGGCCATCGGGCAGGTAGCCCGGATTGGTAAAAAAGCCGTCATCATCGGCGCCGGCTTAATCGGCATGAAGGCAGCCGAAGCTCTTTATTATGCAGGTGTAGATGTAACAGTGGTAGAACTGGCTAACCGGGTGCTCAGTTCCATTCTTGATGAAAAAGCAGCCAGTATCGTCCAGGATGTGATGGAAGAACACGGGATAAAATTTGTTTTAAATACGACGGTATCCCGGATTCTGGGGGATAAAGCTGTGACAGGTGTGCTGCTGGCCAACGGGGAAGAACTGGAATGCGATTTTCTCATCGTAGCCATTGGGGTTATTCCTAACACAGATCCGGTAAAAAACACCCCTGTACGGGTGAACCGGGGCATTCTTGTGGACGAAAAAATGGCGACCAGTGTTCCCGATGTTTATGCAGCCGGTGATGTGACCGAAGGAAGGGACGCCATCCTCCAGGTTGACAGGGTTATTCCCATTTTACCCAATGCCTATAAGCAAGGCGAGGTAGCAGGGCAAAATATGGCGGGAGCAGATGTGAATTTTTCCGGGGGATTTGCCATGAATGCCATTGGCTTTTTCGGATTCCCCATGACCACTGCAGGAATCCTGGCCGCACAGGGTCCGGAATATGAGGAAGTAATCGTCAGCCACCCCAGGGATAGGGTTTATCGCAAGCTGGTCCTCAAGGATGATCATATTGTAGGGTATATTGCCCTGAAAGAGATTAACCGTATAGGTATGCTGACCAGTCTTATTTCCGATAAAATCACTG
>JAIHAN010000044.1 GCA_020054815.1 Peptococcaceae bacterium
AAAAAACAAAACGTCAACCTCACAAACTTGTGGGTCTGCAAGGTTGACGTTTAGCCTTTCTTTTTTCGTCGGAATAAAATAAATATCCCTCCTACAGATTTACCGCTTCCTTCTGAAGTCCTTCCATAATTCCTCTTTTAACCTCAGTAGCGGTCATGTGCCCAGCCTTGAATTTCTCAACGAGATAATTGCAGGCATCCCATGGATTAACGCTTTCGCCACAGGTGAAGACGTCAATTGCTGCATAACCTAGTTCAGGCCAGGTATGGATTGCCAGATGTGATTCAGAGATTACTACTACTCCGCTTACCCCTTGAGGACTAAACTTATGAAATACGTACTCCCTTACTTCGGCGCCAGCCTCAAGAGCCGCATTTACCATAATTTCCTCTACTTTTTTCAGGTCATTAAGAATCTCAAATTCACATCCATAAACTTCGGCCAACACATGACGGCCCAATGCGCTCATTTATCATGCCCCCTTTAGTGACTTTATTTTGAGAGAACCCGAACATTTTCGCCAGGGTCCAATCCAATCAAAAACAATTTTAGCACATCTGGAAGTGATGTCAATAAAAAAGTTTGTTTTTCCCATTAGTACCGCTGATATTTTATATTCGCCGCCCGAGCATTTTGTCTACAGCCCACATTAAACATCTTACTTTTTGTTATGTAAGTTTGTTTAAATATTTAACAGTTCTTCTGCATACTTGATGGCATTGTTCAAGGCCGCAGTAATGTAATCAATCTCCTCATAGGTAATGAATAAAGGCGGCTCTAACCGTATCACCTTGCGGTTTTGCAGGGTAGGGGCGGTGATTACTTTTTGTTCTAAAAGTTTCGCCATGATCATTGCCCCTGCTCTTTCGTCAGTAAGTTCAATCCCTACGATTAAACCTCTTCCTCGTATTTCTTTGACCACCGTGGGAAATATTTTCGCAAAAGCGTGAAGCTGTTGAAGCAGGTAATACCCTTTGTCTTGTACGTCCAGAATTAAATTGGTCTCCGTTAGTATCCGTAAAGTTGCCAGAGCTGCAGCTGAAGCCAAAGGATAGCCACCGAAAGTAGTAGTGTAATAAAGAGGATCTTCCTGTAAAGCCTGGCTTAAGTGGGGCCGGAACAGTACCGCTCCTGCCGGCAAAATCCCGCCTCCCAGGGCCTTTCCCAGAATTAAAATATCGGGCACGACTTTTTCATAATCACAGGCAAATAAATATCCCGTCCTGCCCAATCCGGTCTGAATCTCATCTATAATTAATAAGATATTGTTGTCGTCGCAGATTCGCCTCAGCCCCTTCAAATAACCGGGAGATGGAATGACAACCCCACTTTCCACCTGAATAGGCTCTACTATTAGCGCAGCAATACTGTCATCAAGAGCTGTTTTTACAGTTTCCAAATCGCCATAAGGTACAAAACGAAAATTTGTCGAGGAGAAAGTGTTTAATTCAGTTAATGGATAGCTGTGAAAACTGTTGTAGGTACAAACAATCCCTTGTCTTTTTCGGCTATGACGGACCACTTTTAAGGCAGCTTCCACTGCTTCCAGGCCGCTCTCGCAAAAAAGGGAATACTGCAGATCACCGGGCGATAGCCTTGCCAGCGTTTCCGCTAATTGCCCGGTAATACCGTCACAAAAAAATTTCGTGGAGAAAGCTACTTCTTCCAACTGGCTTTTGACAGCTTTGATCACTTCCGGGTTACTATATCCCAAAGAAAGTACTCCATACCCGCTTAAACAATCCAGGTAGGTTTCTCCCTTCAGATCACTGATATAGCAACCTCGCGCTTCCCGGGCCACGCTTGGTAACCATGCCGTTTTTAGTTCCCGGGATAAAAACGGGTTGAGATATTTTTCATACCTTTCTAAAGTTGCTTTAATATATTTTGTCGTATCGCTTTCCCATTCCTTAAAGTGCAGGGACATAATCCACCCACAATCCTTAAAAAAATAGTGGTATTTTATACCATTTTATAGTTTGGCCAAGTTTTGTCTGAGGTATAACTTTTCATAAAATAAAGCAAAAAACCTAAGTACATTTGTACTTAGGTTTGGTAAACTTAATTAAATTAAATGGTCGGAGCGACTGGACTTGAACCAGCGGCCTCCACCACCCCAAGATGGCGCTCTAGCCAAACTGAGCTACGCCCCGACAACCACAATAGTTATTATATTACCCCCAAACTCATCTGTCAAGAAATTTATCCTGGTTATTTGTAGAAAGATTAATTAATCATGATCGAATATTCGGCACCATGGGAAGCTATGTTTAAGATATAGGCTTTCGCCTCTATATTATATTCTTTCCAGGTATCAACCATAATCCTGGCAATTTTCTCCTCCTCCTGATCCGCAAAGGCCAGAATGGAAGGTCCTGCTCCGCTCAAACAGCTGCCCAATGCTCCTTTTTGGACAGCTTCTTTAATTACCCGATTTAAACCCGGTACTAAGGGCATGCGATAAGGCTGGTGCAAGAAATCCTCCATGGCGACAGACAAAAATCTATAATCGCCTGTTAACAGCGAGGTCATAAAAAAGCCGAAACGGCCGGTATTATTCACTGCGTCTTTATGATTGATGAGGGAAGGTAACACTTTACGGGCTTCAGAAGTAGCAAGTTCGAAATCCGGGACGGCAACCACTGCTTTGAGAGGTTTCCCGGGCATTATTTTCTTATAAACCAATCCTTGTGAAGTCATCAGGGAAACGACCAAACCGCCGCATAAAGCCGGAGCGGCATTGTCAGGATGGCCTTCCAATTGTGAGGCTAGCTCAATAAGTTTTTGTTCTGGGAGATTAGCCTGAAAAATCAGATTGGCGGCAATGATCCCGGCAACGGTAAGGGTGGCGCTGCTGCCCAATCCTCTGGACGGAGGTACATTACCCTTGACGGCGATATTGACCTGTGGTGTCCTTTCCCTAAAATACCGGGCAAAATATTCTACAGCCCTATGGGCTAAGCTGTTTTCCAAAAGCCTTTGACATCCCTCAGGCGGGGTTTCCTTTTGGTCATAAAAGTAGAATTCATTATATAAATCTAAAGCAATACCAACACAATCAAAGCCTGGTCCCAGGTTTGCCGATGTAGCCGGTACCCTTATCTTTAGCATCCTCTTTCCTCCTAACCTTACAGGCCCCAATGAAAAGTTACATCCGCCGCATGAGCTTAATTTTCTTCCACCCTAATTAAGTTGGCAATCTCTTTGGTTATTGATAATTCACGGATAATTTTCAGAGCATCCTGAATATCGTTTTCCCTTACTTTATGGGTAATTACTACCAGTTCAGCAATACCATCCTGGCAATTTTTCTGGATAACCGAGGCGAGACTTACGCCGTGGTTGCCAAATATACCGGCAATACTGGCTAATACACCGGGTCGATCGATAACATGCAGGCGTAAATAGTATTTGGTCATAATTTCACCCATGGGTTTAAAGGCTTTGTGCTCATAGCAGGTACAGCTTAAACGTCCGGTACTGCCCTTCTCTATATTTTTAACCACTTCGATGATATCGCCAACTACCGCACTGCCTGTGGGCATTTGGCCCGCCCCCCGTCCAAAGAACATGGTTTCGCCCACGGCATCGCCCCGTACAAATACGGCATTAAAAGAATCATAAACATTAGCCAGGGGATGGCTGGACGGGATTAAAGCGGGATGAACCCTGGCCTCCACCTGTCCACTTTCTTCTCTGGCAATTCCTAAAAGTTTAACGGTATAACCTAATTCCCTGGCATAGGAGAGGTCTTCCGGTCTGATTTTCGTTATTCCTTCCACATAAACGTCCTGGAAGGTAACCCTGGTATGAAAAGCCAAAGAGGCAAGAATAGCAATTTTCCGGGCTGCGTCATAACCTTCTACGTCTGCAGTGGGGTCAGCTTCGGCATAACCCAGCTCCTGGGCTCTTTTTAAGGCATCGGCAAAAGCCATGCCTTCCCGGGTCATCCGGGTTAAGACGTAGTTGGTAGTACCATTCACAATCCCTATTACCTGTTCGATATTATTGGCAATAAGGCTTTGTTTTAAAGGATTGATGATAGGAATGCCGCCGGCAACGCTGGCCTCAAAATATAAATCGCACCCGGCCGCTTTACTTTTTTCAAACAACTCGCGCCCATGTTCCGCCAGCAAATCCTTATTTGCCGTAACAACATTTTTCCCCCTGGACAAAGCTTCCATCACATAAGTCCTGGCCGGCTCAATACCACCCATAACCTCTACGATAATTTTAATTTCCGGATCACTGATGATCTCTTGCCAGCGGGTTGTTACAACATCCGGGGGCAGGCTGACATCTCTTTTTTTCGCGGGGTCCCTCACGAGAACCTTTTTAATTTTTATATCCGCACCACACTTATTACACCACTTTTCTGTATTTTCCTGTAATATTTTGACAACACCCTGTCCTACATTTCCTAATCCCAAAATAGCTATCTCTATTTTTTCCACGTGAAGCCCTCCTAGCTTTGGCCTACTATCTCTACTTTCTTGACACCACTAATCTGCTGTAATTTATAGATTAACTCTTCAATATCCCCTAAGACCTCTGCAGTGTCAATACTTAACGTGGCATTGGCAACACCTTGCAAAGGTATCCCCTGGTTAATGGTTAAAATATTTCCTTTAAAATGAGCTACAGCGTTGAGAACGTTGGACAGAATACCAGGTCGGTGTTCCAGGATTAAAGAAACTGTAATAATTTTCTCCTTACTGGCTTGATAAAATGGGAAGACACCGTCCCGGTACTTGTAAAAAGCGCTGCGGCTTAAGCCCACACGTTCTACAGCTTCATTCACGGTCAGGACTTCACCACGGGCCAATAATTCTTTCACCATAGCCGTTTTTAAGATGGCTTCCGGCAAAATGTCTTTGCTTACCATATAAAACTTTTTTGTCTGGTCAATTCCCATAGTGATTTTCACCACCTTTAATTATGTCCTCGTATCACGGATATAATTCTTTATATGGTAGACATTATAACATCAACTTCATGCCAATTCAATAAAAATCTTTTCCCCCACCGAAAAGAAAAATCGGTCTTTTGGACCGATTAACTAAATGATGATACAAATGATGCCCCCGCTACCTTCGTTGACAATACGCCGTAAGGTTTCTTTTAATTTGGCTTGCGTATTTTCCGGCATCCCTTGCAGTTTGCCCTGGATGTTTTCTTTCACCAGGTCATGGAGGGATTTTCCGAAAATATCATAGGACCAAATTTGCGAGGGGTTCTCCTGAAATTTTTCCGTAATATAACGGGCAAGATCAGCACATTGTTTTTCCGTGCCCATCAGGGGCGTAATTTCCGTGGTGATATCGGTACGGATAATATGCAGAGAGGGAGCACTGGCCTTTAATTTCACACCAAAGAGACCACCTTGTTTTATTAGTTCGGGGTCCTCCAGATGCATTTCCGAAAGGAGATTGACTACACCGTAACCAGTTTCATGTACTTGGGATAATCCCTCAGCAACCTTATCGTACTCACGTTTGGCGGCACTCAGTTCTTTCATCAGCCGGAGGACATCGTGGTCACCCTCGATTTTTAAGCCAGTCACTTCATTGAGAACCTCGTGGAAGAGACCGGCTTTGGCTGTCATTTCAATAGCGGCGGCTCCCGTCCCCATATCCATGTTGTCCAAAACAACATCTTCCACAAAATCCATCTGGGCCAAAACCTCAATAGCCTGATCGATATCGCGTAGTCTTCGAACGGTGCTGATGGTATCATGCACTGCGGTTTCGAACTTCTGGCGGAGCCAGTGTTCGCCTTCAAGTTCTTCAATCCACTTAGGCAAACTTACGTTGACTTCTGTTACGGGGAATTCAAAAAGAGCTTCCTCTAAGATCTGAAGAATAGCTCCTTCACTGAGCTGTGCTACATCTATGGGCAGTACAGGAACCCCGTAAAGATTCTCTAATTCCTGGGCCAGTTCTATGGTCTCCACGTTATTGGGATGTAAAGAGTTCAGGACAACCACAAAGGGCTTGTTCATGGCCTGTAATTCTTCAATAACCCTGGCTTCCGCTTCAAGATAGTTCTCCCGTGGGATGTCAGTGATGCTGCCATCTGTAGTCACAACGATGCCTATAGTAGAGTGGTCAGCGATCACTTTCCGTGTTCCCATCTCGGCTGCTTCCTGGAAGGGCATAGGTTCTTCCGCCCAAGGAGTATTCACCATACGTGGGCCCAACTCATCTTCATAACCCTTGGCCCCGGGCACTGTATAACCCACACAGTCCACTAAACGCACTTTTACGGAGAGCCCTTCTTTGACCTGGATTTCTACAGCCTCATTAGGCACAAATTTGGGCTCGGTAGTCATAATAGTTTTGCCGGCCCCACTCTGGGGTAACTCGTCAATTGCTCTTTCTCTGTCATAAACATCTTTGATATTCGGTATTACCAAGAGATCCATAAACTTTTTAATAAAAGTCGATTTGCCGGCACGAACCGGACCTACTACGCCTAAATACACATCACCCCCAGTTCGTTCGGCTAAGTCGCGGAAAATCCTTTCCACATTATCCCCTCCTTCTACATAACATTTCCAAGCTTTAGAGTCGTACAGCAACATCCCCCCTTAAAAATCAACAAGGATTTACAAGTAAACACACCTCCAGGCTGATATTCATTAACAATACATATATACTTGCAATGGGACTTATTTAGTACTGGTCTAAAAAAAAATGACCACCAGCTTCTTATAGCTAGAGGTCTTTTTTTTTCGACAGATAAATTCTTACCAGTTAAGATTAGTTACTACCTCTTTCACTTCATGGGTCTTCATCCTGAGCATCAGGTCCACAACAGCTTCTTTTGGTTTCTTATTCTCAAAAAGTACGTGATAGGTCTCCGTTGTAATGGGCATGGGCACTCCATATTTTTTACTCAAAGCATAGGCTGCCGCTGTGGCTTTGACGCCCTCCACCACCATGCCCATGTTAGCCAGCACTTCTTCTAAAGGAATTCCCTGGCCTATTTGCATACCTGCCCGGCGGTTACGGGAGTGCATACTGGTACAGGTAACCACTAGATCCCCGATGCCTGTCAGCCCGGCAAAGGTTAAGGGATTAGCCCCTGCCGCCACGCCTAACCGCGCCATTTCCGCCACACCACGGGTAATCAAAGCGGCTTTAGTATTATCGCCGAAACCCAGCCCGTCTGCAATCCCTGTCCCCAACGCGATGACATTTTTTAAGGCCCCGCCCAGTTCAATGCCAATGAGATCCGGGTTTGTATAAACCCGGAATTTGGGCGACATAAACAAATCCTGGACTCCTTCCGCTACCTGTCGTTTATGGGCCCCGGCAACGACAGCCGTAGGAATATCCCTTCCTACTTCTTCCGCATGGCTGGGACCTGACAGCACTGCTATATGGGGTTTTTTTATGCTTAATTCCTCTTCTATCACCTGACTTAATCGTTTGAGGGAGTCTGTTTCCAACCCCTTGGCCGTATTAATGATGACGGTTTCTTCCTCAATAAGGCCAACGATTTTACGACAGAGTTCCCTGATGCTGTGGGAAGGAACAGAAAGCACTATGTATTTGGCGCTATCTATGCTTTCCGCTAAATCAGCGGTAGCCGTCACACCATGGGGTATAACTACTCCCGGTAAATAATGAAGATTTTCCCGTGCACGATTTAAGGAATCTATCTGTTCACTGTTCCTACCCCACAGGTTTACCTTAAAACCCTTTTTGGCCAACAACACAGCTAAGGCCGTCCCCCAACTCCCGGCTCCTAACACAGCCACATCCGCCACATCAGTCCCTCCTTATTTCTCCCCTATCTTATATTCAGTGCCATTCACAAGTCTTTTAATATTTGCCTTGTGACGATAAATCACGAACCCCGCACCAAGTACACCGAAAAGAAGAATAGGCAAGGGTTTCTGTAAAATTGTCATAGTGAGCGGTACACTTAAAGCCGCCAGAATAGAGCCCAAGGATACATAACGGCTGAGAAAAACCGTTAACAAAAAGATAGACAGGGCAATAAGGGTCACATCCGGGGTTAGTGTTAAAATTACCCCAAACCCTGTGGCTACGCCCCTGCCGCCTCTAAAACCGTGAAAAAGCGGGTAGGTATGACCAGCCATGGCAGCCAGCCCAGCTATCACCGCGTACACGGTACTTCCCAAGCCTAAACCTATCCCTACACTGACGGCTCCTTTTAAAGCATCACCTAACAGTACCAGCATAGCAGGCCCCTTGCCGATGGTGCGCATGACGTTGGTCATACCCGTGTTGCCACTGCCGTACTGCCTGATGTCCACACCCCTCAGCCACTTAGTGAGGATAATGCCAAAGGAAACAGAACCCAAAAGATAACCGGAGATCACTGCCACAAACAACTCCATCCATACCCCTCCACTTTTACCCTTCTCTCTTTCTCACTGTGATGCGGATAGGTGTTCCCTCAAAACCAAAATTGTCTCTTATTTTATTTTCCAGATATCTTAAATAGGAAAAATGCATTAATTCAGGTTCATTGACAAAGAAAATAAAGTTAGGCGGCTTAATACCGGCCTGGGTACAAAATAGTATTTTCAATCGTTTACCCTTATCGGCCGGCGGGGGATTTAACTGGACCGCATCAGTAATAACCTCATTGAGCACGCTGGTATTTATCCGGTGATTATACTGTTCGGCCACAAAATTGACCAGGTCAATGATTTTAATAACCCGCTGCCTGGTGAGGGCCGAAACGAAGATAGTGGGAGCATACTGCATAAAGCCCAATTCGGAGCGGATGGTTTTTTCATATTTATGCATGGTTTTCTCATCTTTTTCTACCAAATCCCACTTGTTGATGACAATGATAGTGGCCTTACCGGCTTCATGAATGTAACCGGCTATCCGTTTATCCTGTTCCGTGACGCCTTCCGTTCCATCCAAAACTAAAAGACAGACATCACTCCTGTCCACAGCCCGGAGGGAACGAATAACACTGTAACGTTCCGTTGTTTCTTCGATTTTCCCTTTGCGCCGCATTCCCGCTGTATCAATAATGGTATACCTTTGCTCATCCTTGATAAAGGGGGTATCAATGGCGTCACGGGTTGTACCGGCTATATCACTGACAATTACCCTTTCCTCGCCTAAGATCACATTGACCAGTGATGACTTGCCAACATTAGGTCTTCCCACCACGGCGATTTTAATCACATCCGGTTCATAATCATCGGTAGGGATGTCTTTAAAGTGCCCTACAACTTCATCCAGCAGGTCACCAATATTCATGCCGTGAGCCGCGGAAATCGGAACTGGATCACCCAGCCCCAGCTGATAAAATTCGTAAATGGTCTCGTTGCCTTTAAATTGCTCAATCTTGTTGACAATGAGAATCACAGGTTTATTTGTCCTACGCAGCATTTCCGCCACGTTCTCATCATCGGAAGTAACCCCTGTACGGCCATCCACCACAAAAAGGATAACATCTGCTTCTTCTATGGCCAACTGGGCCTGTTTTCTCACTTGGCCCAGGATGGAGTTACTTTCACTGGCAAAATCAATCCCACCGGTATCCACTACGGTAAAGGATTTTCCCAGCCATTCGGCATCCCGGTAGAGCCTGTCCCTGGTTACACCGGGAGTATCTTCAACGATAGCCACAAGTCCACCTGTTAACCGGTTAAAGAGCGTTGACTTACCCACATTAGGCCGCCCAACTATGGCAACAACAGGTTTACTCATCCTTCCACCTTCTTCCTCATCTCGAGATGATCATTTCTAATAAAGCGCCGGCATGTATAGGAACGAGGGTAATCCTTACGCCTAGTCTTTCCTCAATATCCACGGGTGTAAGATCGTCGAGAAAACGTCCTTCCTGTGTTTTCAGCATTACGGAAGGAAGAAAGACCTCGGTCCCCGGCTCAAGCCCTTTTAGCCCGGATAAGAGACACGTTCCTGTCAAAAGTCCCGTTACGGTTACAGTCGGTCCGAAAAATTCATTGGACACAACTTTTAACGACAGATGCAAGCCCTTAATCTGATTAAGCTTTTCTATAAGTGGGTCCAGTACATAGCGCCCGGAAACACCGGTTACCAGTGTAATTTTTTTTTCAGGCCTTACTTGTTCAGGGAGAGTTAGCTCAGAGAATTCATGCCAAAAGAGTCTGACCATACCTACACCATTTTCCAGTTGGGGAAAATCTTCGTAGGTATCATATCCTGGCAAGGCTTCTCCCGCCGCCAGGTAAAACTCGTCAGAAAGCCAAATAAAGTTGGAATGCCGTTTTTTTTGACATTCTCTCTGTTTTTCATGGACCCAGGCAATAATCTCCCTGGCCTCGCGGGGAGTGAAAAGCCGAAGTTCAGGCAGGTTCTCCCTGTACTTCGTAATCCCTACAGGTACAACAGCCAATGACCTAACGCCCTTGATCTTCAGCAAATCTTCATAAGTCTGTTCTAAATACTGCCCATCATTGATTCCAGGGCATAAAACAACCTGGGTATGGAACTCAATGCCTGCACGGGCTAAATCTTTCATAAGAGCCAGCAGCTGTCCCGCCCGGGGGTTTTTGAGAAGCCTTGTCCGCAGCTCACTGTTGGTGGCATGAACCGATACATACAAAGGAGATAAATGTTCTTTTTTGATCCTTTCTATATCCTCTTTTTTCAGGTTGGTCAGTGTCACAAAACTCCCCTGCAGAAAAGAAAGACGGAAATCATCATCTTTAACATAAAGACTTTGGCGCATATTGAAAGGCATCTGGTCAACAAAACAAAAAAGGCATTTGTTTTGGCACACTTTGATACGGTCAAAAACGGCACTGTCGAAAACCACACCCAATGGTTCGTCGTAGTCCTTATCAATCTCAAATATTTGCGACTCTCCGTCTCTCTCTATTTCCAGCTCTACTTCCTCTCCGGCCCATTCAAATTGAAACTGAATAACATCGCGTAATGTTTTACCGTTAACACTGATAATCTTGTCTCCTGCTTTTAAGCCTAACTCCTCAGCCAATGAACCGGGTTCTATTTCAGCTATTACTGCTGCCGTCATTTACGATTACACCACCATACTAAATTCACACAATGTATCTATTATACCAGAGAAAACTTGGCCTGTGTCATAGCGAGACTAGAAGGCTAAGTAAAATAATACTATTCATTTAAGTTTATTTTAACCAATTTCTTTATTTTTTGCAGCTGTCTCTTCAGGAGATAAGCGGAACATAAACTCATCATGTGCTTTAAGGGCTTAATCATTTGCAAATACCAGCATAGTCTGATAAAGAAATGGTTACAAGGAGAAACATCAATGACTAAAACTTGCTCCTTAGCTTCCAGCAATTTAAATAAATCCAAGGCAGCTATCGATATAATCTTGCCTTCCGGTCCAACGCCCAGCGTAAATAGTTCAGTTCCCCGGGTATCTTTTCCTACATAGTATAACTTCCCCACACGAAAGTCGGTATGTGCCGCAAAATGCGGTAGCTTAAGGATATCCCGGCTGTGCATCGTTTCATCATAGAAACCGGCATACCAGGAGGCGGCAAGAACGGAAGCGTGACAACCAAGCTGGTCAAGGTAAACAATTTTCACAGCGGTCCTCCATATTTTGCTTTAAAAACTTGTTTTTGACTAATCTCACCAGGTGGACAAATTTCATGTACGAAAGTTGTGTGCCCCTAATGACGATAGGACGGCCTAAAAGAGATAAACCCAGGCGGCGTGAGGTGTAACCTCCAATAACCATGAGAAAATTGACATAAGGCATGGTATTAATAAATAGGAAATCTTCCTGTTTCCCGCCTGCCAGGTAAATAAATTGACGCATAATACTCTCGTATTGACGGCCCAGGTTTTTTTTGCTGGTGATATAGACTTCATTCCCGTACTCATCAAACCCTATAAACCTTATCCGTCCATGGTCAGGGGCAACCTGGGCATCAAAATAAGGAACATTCAGCAGTTCCTCTTTCTTGGCCACCCGAGTTTCCGGCAGAAGCCCTACGTGAATGGCTGCAGCAGTAATAGAAGAATGAGACCCCCCGTAACAGTTATATATAATCCTCACTTTTTCACCCCAATATTTAAAAAGGGGGGTAACAAAAACTGCTACCCCCTTTTATCTATTTATTTGGGTCTTTGGTGTTCTTTTCCTCATCTTGTCTTTTCTTTTCCTGGACGGGGCCTAAATAATTGGCAAATTCCTTACCCAGTCCCCCCAGTTTGTTTAAAGAACCTTTTATACTTCCTGTACTCAAGAGGAGAAAAGCACCGCCACCAATTACCAGGAAGGCTAAGAGCCATAATAATGATCTACCTGCGCCGGGACTGGGGGCTCCTTGAGGTCCGGGAGCACCGGGAACTGGTGCGGCAGGTCCGGGTACTGCGGCTATACCTAGTACTTTGGGGATACCATCAGCAAACAGAGCCACACCCCTTTCCGCAGCAGTTCTACTATTGGTATGTGTCCCTACCTCAATAAGTATGGCCCGGGGACCCAGGTCCTGGTTGTAGTTCCCTTTAGCCATGAAAATTCCTTTAATCAGGCCTGGATAATTTTTATCATAATAGGCTTTTATCTGTTTGGCGAATTCCAGGTTGGAAGACATGTGCGGGTTCTGTCTTCCCACTACGAGCCTTACTTTAGTGGCTTCTTTACCATCGATCACTTTCCGATAGGAATTAGGGTCAGGCACACCATCGCGGTGCACATCGATCAAAGCAATGGGGTTCGTTTTTAGAAGCTGTACCGCCGTCTTACGGGAACGATGATAGGCATTGGCATCATGGGGATCGTGATTATTAAAGGAAACGACGGCATTAGCCCCTTTTTCCTTCAGGGCATTGCCCAGGGTGTTGCCAACCTGTTTAATACCGCCTTTACCGGGTTTACTTTCTGTGCCGTCCGTCGGCACATAGGACTCGTCAGTATGAGTCATGTAGATGGCCACATGATTTTTCCCCTGGGCTAAATTTACGACAGGAACCTGATCCCACTCGGGAAGCCAGGCAATGTTTTCTTTTCCCACCAGTTTGCAATAGACTGTATCTTTCTCTATACGGACCACCTTATACCGGTTATTGTCTTCAGCGATGATTTCATCCCCGATAAAGACATCGCGGGCCATCTGATCTATTTCTTTACCGTTTTCATCGACAAAAGTATAATACCCTCCGTCTGCACGCTCGCCTTCCCATTTTCCTAAATTATCCAGGAAATTCAGCTCTAAACCAGCTTCGGCCACCGTATTGTAGACTTTGGGATTACTTTCATAATAATAGAGAGATCCGCCTACAATGATGAGAAGCAGGCTTAAGTATACAATAAAGCGATTAATTTTTTCTCTTTTCATTGTCCTCACCCTCCTTCTCGACATTCGGGGTATCTTGCCGTGCATAAAAGTCCTTTTCTTCCGCAGCTTCCTGTTTAGGTACTGTTTTGAGATGACTGATGAGTGCTGGATCTCTTCCTTCCGATTCGGGCCCTCCCTGTAAACGTTCCCGGGTTTCACCAATCACTTCAGCCAGCAGGATGGCTACCAGACCGGCAATCACTATGGAGTCAAAAGCTCCTGCACCACCGATATTGACAGTTCCCGGTGTACGTGTGGAAATGAGCCAAAACCAGTGAATTAAATCAAGAGACAAAACACCCATGGTAGCGGCCACAAAAGCAGCCCGTCGTGAACGTCCTACCAGATAAGCGATGGTACCGCCAACTAGTGGATAGACATACAGAGGGTCTATAACTGTCCGGTCACCGGGATCTCCTTTCATGAGAAAGTGGCCGAGATAATAGACTACTGCGCCTGTCACTACTGAGGCCCCTAAGGCTCTTACCCATTCTTTCGTAGTTCCCGCTGTCACTAATAAATAAACAGCAAGTCCAATAGGAACCAGGGCACCCCCAACGTTAATGGAGGCCTGGATGTTCCCGCGGGATAGAGGAATATCAATAAAACTTCCTACGATTAAGGCCGCAATCACAGCTAAGGCGGTTTTGTCCGATAAGCGCATGCGGTCTAACAGCCTTTGAGCAAGACCAAAATAAATAAGAATTGAGGCGATAACCAACACTAACATGCCTATTGGCAACCTGGCCAAGAGAATCCTCTCCTTTTCCATGTAAACCCTTTTGACCGTAGATTTCCCTGGCAGAAGCAGAAATATACAATCAACATTTCCCAGGAAATGGTAGAGCCTTCCCTTTTGAGGAAGGCTCTACCATTCAGTTGTTGGTTGATAGTTGTTATTTCCGGTTACTGGTCACTAACGTTAGATATCGGATGTCGGCCTGGTTAGCAGGTCCCGGTACAGTTCCGGTCTCCGTCCGGCCAGGTAAAAACTATGCCGCATAGAACGGCGTTCTTTCTGCCGAATAGTATTAATTAAGGAACTCTCCAGGGTGACACATAAGAGCCCCTCCCGCTGGGAAAAGTCTTCCGCTATAATATTGCCTTTCGGGTCAAAGACCAGAGCGCCACCGCTGTAACTGTGCCCATTATCTTCACCCACCAGGTTGCAGGCAGCCAGGAAAACGGAATTATCATAGGCGCGGGCTGTTAAATATTTCGTCCAAATTTCTTTCCTATCCCCTACAATACTGGGAGAAGCATGAGGAGCAAAAATAATTTCTGCTCCTTTAAGGGATTGAATGATACTAATTTCGGGGAAATGGGTATCCCAACATATCTGGACAGCAAATTTCCCTTTAGCGCTTTTGTATACAGGGAGGCTTTCGCCAGCAGTATAATAAGATTCCTCGCTTTGCCCCAGATGGGTTTTACGGTACACATCCCAGGAACCGTCGGGAAAGAAGAGTAATTGCGTGATATAGGGATTACCGGCAGGATTGTTTTCGGCCAGTCCCACGGCAATGATCATTTGATGTGATTCCGCTATCTGCCTGAGATTTGACATCCAGACACCGGGAATCTCCAGGGGACATTGGGGCGGAACACCGCGGCGGTAACCATGGATACACATCTCAGGGAAACAAAGGATATCTACCTTGTGTTCAGCAGCCTGCAAGCTAAAGTAAGTTATTTTACGCAAGTTTTCTTCAATCTGACCAAACCTTGCGGTCATTTGTACGAGACCGATTGTAAGATCCTGCACGACTCCACCTCATCTTGTGATGTAAATTTTTTACAGTTCTAAAACAACATCCTTAAGTTTACGCTTAGGCACATGGTGAACCCGGTTTTCATCGCGCCAGTATTTAATATCGGCTCCCTCATCAATTTCTTCAATAACCACTTCTTCCTTAGGCTTACCCAGGGCCAATACCAGGAGAATTTCATACTTTTCCGGGATATGGAGGACTTCACGCAATTTTTGGCGCTGTACCATATAAATCATACAACCACCCAGTCCCTTTTCCGCCGCGCCCAGCATGATACTCTGGGCGGCGATTCCAAAATCTACTTTGGGAACATTCATGTTGATGTCTTTATCCTCTAAGATAATAATATAAGCCGCCGGTCTTTCCCCCGCTTCAGGACCGGCCCAATCTGTGAAATAGCCTGCCCAGGCTAAAGTGGGATAAATCAATTCATTTTTCTCTTTCTCCCAGGAAATAATGAATTTCAAGGGCTGTTTGTTCCCCCCGGTGGGCGAAAGCCTGCCCAGGTCTACCAGTTCCAGTAAAGTCTCTTGACTTACAGCTATATCTTCATAAAATCTCCTGTAGCTTCTGCTTTTAAGAACCAGTTCCTTTAGCATAAAAACCATTCCTCCTTAGTTTGATCTCTGGTAATCCTTCATTATTAATTTTTTTCTCTAACTCAGAAAAAGTTTCCTTCAACCTAAGGAAGAAAATTTTTGCTGGTAGCTCCCAATGGCTTCCGCAATGGTTCGTACTGCTTCTTCCCTTCCCAGGACCTCTTTCACGCTGGTTATTTTGTGTTCTAATTGTTTATATACCTCGAAAAAATGAGATATTTCCTGGAACAGGTGACGAGGCAGTTCATCGATATGGCGGTATACGTTTAAAGAAGGGTCTTTAAAAGGTATGGCAATAATTTTTTCATCTACTTCCTCATTATCAATCATTTTTATCAGGCCAACAGGATAACACTGGACAAGTGTGAGAGGATCCAAAACCTCAGAACATAAAACCAGAACGTCCAGGGGGTCATTATCCTGGGATAAGGTTTTCGGCAAAAAGCCGTAATTAGCAGGATAATGGGTAGAAGTGTATAAAATCCGGTCCAGGATAATCATCCCGGTTTCCTTATCCAGCTCATATTTTTTCTTACTGCCTTTGGGTATCTCAATGACGGCCAAAAAATTCTCCGGTGTGATTCTGCGAGGGTCTATATCATGCCAAACATTAATCATTATCTCAACCTCCTATACAAGCTATTATACCTTTTGCTTATTTTTTTTAAAGCCGTTACCCGTCTTAACACGGGTAAGTCATATGTAATATACTAAAAGCAGCCATTAAATTGTAAAGGAGTTCCAAAGCATGAAAAAACGTGAAGATATTTCAGTAGAATATACCTGGGATTTATCTCATCTTTATCCCACCCGTGCTGAATGGGAAAAGGATTTACAGGAAATTAGCGTGATGCTGCAAAGAATCGTCCAAAGGAAAGGTGAGATAACCAAGAGTTCTACAGCTTTACTGGATACACTTACCCTTCTTGACCAGCTTAACCTTAAACTGGAATGGGCCACAAGCTATGCCCGGATGTCTTTTGACGTGGATATGGGTAACCCCCAAGCCAAAAAAGACTATGAAACAATCTATAACCTCAATACTAATGTGGGTGACCAATTAGCCTTTATCGAACCGGAATTATTGACTGTTTCTCCGGAAACCTTGAAAACATATGAACAGGAGAAACCTGAACTTCACACCTATGCCTTTATGTTTGAAAAACTCTTTAAACAAAAGGAACACATCCTGCGCCCGGAAGAGGAAGAAATACTGGCCCGCATGGAATCCCTCGGCGGTACTTTTGAAAAAATCTTCGACGATATTACCGTAAATGATTTGCAATTCCCTGAAATTGAGGACGAAAAGGGCGAAAAAGTAATAGCCAATGAAGTTAATTATAGAAAAAGCCTGACTTCCTACGACCGGGAAACCAGGAAAAGGTTTTTTAAAGGCCTTTTGAGTACCTATGGTTCTCACATCAATTCTATCAGTTCCACCTTCTACGGCAGTGTAAAGTACCGTGCTTATCTAGCCAAAACCCGTAAATATAGTTCATCCCGCCATATGGCCGTATCCCGGAACCATATACCTATTGAGGTCTATGACACCCTAATTAATACAGTCCGCAGTAATGTAGGGCTTCTCCAGGATTATATCAAGTTACGGAAGAAAATCTTAGGCTATGAGGACATCCATTTTTACGACCTGTTTGTACCTTTAGTTGAGGATATCAATAAAATCTACTCTTTGGAGGAGGCCCGGGAAATCGTACTGGAAGCTTTAAGTGTCCTGGGGAAAACATATATCACCGACTTAAAGCAAGCCTTTAATGAGCGCTGGCTGGATTATTATCCTAACAAAGGTAAAACTCCGGGGGCTTACGCTAATGGTGTCTATGGTGTTCACCCTTATTCCCTGCTTAACTTTACAGGAACTTTAGAAGACATTTTTACCATGGCCCATGAGTTAGGTCATGTGATGCACAGTTACTACAGTAATAAAAACCAGCCTTATATCAATTCTGACTACACCATTTTCACCGCCGAAGTAGCTTCCACTGTTAATGAATACTTCCTTTTCAGGTACCTGCTGAATAAGGCTGCTTCCGCCAAAGAAAAGGCTCATCTCCTCAGCATGCATCTGGACAGTATTCGTTCTACCCTCTACCGCCAGGCCTTTTTTGCGGACTTTGAAATGCGCGTGCACCAGATGACTGAAGAAGACCAGCCCCTTACGCCCGATGTCCTTTGCTCCCTGTACCGGCAGCTTTACGAGTACTACCACGGTCCCGGTTTTACCATTGATGAAGAACTGACTTATGAGTGGGCCCGTATTCCCCATTTTTATAACGCCTTTTATGTCTATCAATATGCCACGGGAATCTCTGCCGCCATCAGCCTGGCTCGCAATATCTTGGTGCAAAAACCCGAGGCTTTGGGGGCTTATCTTGATTTTCTTAAAGCAGGAGGTTCCGATTATCCCATTAACATCCTGAAAAAGGCCGGTGTAGATATGTCTACTTCTGCGCCTATCCTGGCTGCCTTCCAGGACTTCTCGGACACCCTTCAGGAACTGACCCAATTATTATGATTTTGTTGTAAGAGAAAACAGCGTCCGGTTATCCGGGCGCTGTTTTTATGCTTAAGACAACTTGGCTTACGCCAAGCTTTTAGCGCCGCTGGAATTGCACTTATGCCAACCCCAAATTATACTTTTCTT
>JAIHAN010000045.1 GCA_020054815.1 Peptococcaceae bacterium
ACTATATAATTCTCCCCGATGGCGGCAAAACGGCACAATTCCAGACACTGTCCGCATTGCAGGCACTTGTCCCGATGAATGAAGGCGGTTTTACCGCTCCAGAATTCATGCTCTTCTATAGTTTGCGGGTTAAGAACCAGGTGTAAGTCGGCGGCATCCACATCACAGTCGGCCAGTACCTTGTTTTCTATCAGGCTAGCCAGGGCGGCTACAATGCTTGTTTTTCCGGTTCCGCCTTTCCCGCTGATGACGACCAGTTCTTTTAGCATGGAACAACCCCCTCCAGCCTCCGGACAAGGTCAGCAAAGACATTTTCGTACCGGGGTAAGGCTTCCAACAGCAATTGGCCCCTGGAATAGGCCTGGGCTATTTGCCGGTCATCGGGTATTTCCAGGATAATGGGAATGTTTTCTTGGGCACAGTATTGCCATACCTTCCTGTCGCCAATGGTAGAACGGTTAATAATGACGGCCAAAGGAATATTTAATTCCCGGACGGTTTCTACTGCTAATTTGAGGTCATTGAGACCAAAGGGAGTGGGTTCCGTTACCAGCAGCACGAAATCACTTCCTCGCACGGCCTGGATCACAGGACAGGAAGTACCGGGAGGGCAGTCGATGATTACCGTTTCTCCGTCCCTGCCGTGGCGTTTAACTTCTTTAATTAAAGGAGGGGACATGGCTTCTCCTACCCGTAAACGGCCCTGGATGATGTGGAGACCGTCCTGTACTCCCATTTCCACATGGCCCACTTCTCTGGCCCTTTCGCTCAGGGCTGCTGAAGGACAGACCCGGATGCACCCCCCGCAGCTGTGGCAGAGTTCCGGGAAGGTTAAGACTTTGCCTTTTAAGGATACAATAGCCCCGAATTGACAAATCTCGCCGCATTTTCCGCAGCCGATACAGCGGGCAGTATCTACATGTGGTACCGGCAATTCAAAGGTTTCATCCGCATACCAGGTAGGCTGGAAAAAAAGATGATTATTAGGCTCCTCTACATCACAATCCAGGAGCGCCACTTTATGGCCAAGCTTGTTTAGATAATAGGCCAGGTTGCTGGCGACAGTGGTTTTACCTGTGCCGCCTTTTCCGCTGGCAATAGCAATTTGCATCATGTGTACCCCCGTTTATGAACTCCTTGCAATTTATATCCAGTGTCCTTCTACATTGTTGCTTTCAGCTTTTTCCAGCTTTCCCTGTTTAAAAGCTTCTATGGCTTCTTGAACAGTTATACCACGGGCAAAGTATATATCTACTCCGGCTTCTTTCAATGTACGAAAAGCTTTGGGCCCGACATGCCCGGTGATGACAATATCTGCTCCTGCATTGACCAGATTTTGTGCAGCCTGGATACCTGCTCCCTGCTCAGCATTAAGGACCTGTACGTTGTCAAGACACTGATAGGACTGGTTAGCTAAATCAAAAATAATGAAGTTGGATGCCCGGCCAAATCTTTCATCCAAAGCATCGCTCAAGCTATTACCCATACAGCTTACTGCAAGTTTCATTTCCTTAAACCTCCTTTCATTAAAAATAATTGACATATGCTCAAAATTAATATATCATAGTATTGAGCATACGTCCATAATATATGCAAAGAAATTTAAAAAAGGGGGAAATAAAAAATGCCAGGTTTCAATGGAATGGGCCCTTTTAACCGGGGACCAATGACCGGTTGGGGCCGAGGATACTGTATCACAGAAGTTTCAACTGATAAGGAGGCGGCCTGGACCGGGCTGGGTTTTGGCCTGGGCAGGCGCTTAGGCAGAAGATTTAACGATGCCTGGGGCCGGGGCCTTAGATGCTGGGGATTTAGAGGGGCTTCGCGGCCCGACCTGGATCAGTCCTTCCTGAAAGAACGGGCCACTTACTTAAAAGAAGAGTTAAACAGGATCGAGGCATTACTGAAAGAAGAAAAAGAAAGTATTGACGAGAACAAATGAGCGGAGGGGCACACCCTCTGCTCATTTGGCAATTTGTTTACTGATTAGGTTTTATCCTAGATGAAATAATCTATAAGAAAATAGTTGAAAAGTTTGAATCACTAGCATATGTTTAAAATAAACACTGCATTTCCGGCGGAGGAGCTGAGAATGGCTGAAAAGCAAATTGACTTTGAATTTGTGGTCAATAGTATTTCTGAAGGTGTATTTACCGTTGATACTGAATTTAATATTACAACCTTTAACAGGGCTGCCGAGTACATCACAGGGTATTCACGGGAGGAGGCCCTGGGACAGAAATGTTTTCACCTTTTTAAGAGTTCCCACTGCTGCGGCGAGAACTGCCTGATGCATAAAGTTGTATATACGGGAGAGAAAGGTTATTCTACCGATGTGGTGATTGTGGCTAAAAATGGGGAGTTTGTTCCTGTGGAGATTTCTGTGATGCCTTTATTCAACAGCAGCGGCAGTATTATCGGGGGCCTGGAAATCCTGGCGGACCAAAGAAAGCTTCAGCATATGCGGGAGGAACTTCACGGACGCTATAGTTTTCAGAATATTATCGGTAAAGACCATAAAATGCAGGAAGTTTATGAAATGATTGAAGCCGTGGCGCCTTATCGTTCCAGTGTCCTGATTGTGGGTGAAAGCGGCACGGGCAAAGAACTGGTGGCCCGGGCCATTCACTACTTAAGCGACAGGCGTTACAAACCATTTATCAAAGTCAATTCGGCTACTTTGACTTCGAATCTTTTGGAATCTGAACTTTTCGGCCATGAGAAAGGCGCCTTTACCGGGGCCCATGCCACTCACCAGGGCCGCTTTGAACTTGCGGATAAAGGTACCATTTTTCTTGATGAGGTGGGGGAGATTCCCGTAGACTTACAGGCCAAGCTATTACGCGTCTTACAGGACGGGGAATTTGAGAGAGTAGGCGGCAAGAAAACCCTGAAAACTGATGTCCGGGTGATAGCCGCCACTAACAGGGATTTGCCCGAGGAAATCAAAAAAGGTACGTTTCGCCGGGACCTTTTTTACCGTCTCAATGTTTTCCCTATCAGGCTGCCGCCCTTAAGGGAAAGAAGAAACGACATTCCCCTTCTCCTGGACCACTTTATCGGTAAGTTTAATGCCTTTTTTCAAAAAGCGAAGAAAGGTGTCTCCCGGGATGCTTTAAACTTTCTTCTCCAGTATGATTATCCCGGTAATGTGCGAGAACTGGAGAATGCCATTGAGTACGCTTTTATCAAGGGGAGAGGGGAGTATATTGTACTCAAAGACCTACCGCCCAATATGATTACAGGTAATACAGTAAACACAGGTTTAACCCGGCTGGAGGATTGGGAGAAACACCAAATCCAGGTGGTTTTAAACAGGTGTGAAGGAAATAAACAAAAGGCGGCCCAGCTTCTGGGCATTACGCGGAAGACACTTTATAATAAAATGCAGAAATATAATCTGTAAAGATACTATGGGTATTATGTAAACAGTCTTGAGGGTTATTGGTAATATGCTCTTAATATGATTGACTCGGCAAATGGGTAATAATTATACAGCTGCTGTATAATTATTACCCATTTTATAGTTCTTTTAGAATCTTTAAAATCCCCGGAACCCCGCAAACAAAGGGTTTGCGGGGTTTTATATTTCTGGCATCAAATTTGCTTTATAGAAAGATAGACGGCAAAAAGGAGGGAGTGCAATGGGCAGCACCGGCAATAACAGCTCAGACTGGAATGAGGAAAGGGCCGGGCAGTTAGCCTTGCTGGAGGGTATCCGGGAGCTGGAGGCCAACCACTGGCGGGTGATCTATTACCTGCGTGATTATTATGGTGATTTTAAAAAGGCCCCCACTCTGCGTAAAATCAGTGCTCACACCAGGTTGACCTCCTTAGAGATTTATCGTCTTTTTCCCCGGGGAGGGCTCTCCAGTGCCTGGCGCATCGCGGGACTGCCTCCTCTCCAAGGTTGTAGTTAAGAAAGGTGGTGTGGTGATGGGTAGCTTGAATATTTTAGGTTCTCAGTTAAGGCGTCATTATCTCTCTTTAGGACCTGACTGTATCAAAGACGAGAAAATCTGGGAGGAGATGGTGGAAAACATCCTCAGCAAAGAAGGAATTGTCCCCATTACTCCCCGGCATCGTCAGGTCATGTCCATCGTACGCAAGTCCTACCTGGAACGGGAACGGGCCCCTTCGGTGCGTGAACTGTGTACCCTGGCGGGCCTAACCCTTAGTGATTTTTTTGCCCTTTATCCTGACTGGCCTCACACCCTGTTTATTGTGGACAGCATTGTCAGCCAGGTGCTGGGCATTCCCATCTGGCAGATGGATTGTTGAAGGAGGTTAAATATGACTCAGATACGTGCAGAAACCCTAAAGCCTTTCTTCAGGCAGGAAATCATCAATGCTTTTGCCACCTTGCAGGATAAGCTGGATTTTACCCATTGCCTGGCCTGTGGTATGTGTACGGCCGGCTGCGTTTTCAGTGACCTTCATGAAGACATGGATCCCCGTAAATTTATCCGTAAGGTTTTATTAGGGATGAAAGAGGAAGTACTGAATGACCCATTTATCTGGAATTGTTCCATGTGCGGCCGGTGTACCATGCTCTGTCCCATGGGTGTAGACATTGCCGGTATAGTGAGGACCATTAGAGGTAATTTTGGGGTGAAGTCTCCCGGTTTTCTCCAGGAGGTAGTTGATAACCAAATAAACACCGGCAATCAGATGGCCGTCTCCCAGGAGGATTACCTGGAAACTTTAGAGTGGATGGAGGAAGAACTGCAGGCAGAAATTGCTGACCCCAGGGCAAGGATACCTGTTGATAAAGTGGGGGCCGACTTCTTATTCCTCTGGGATCCCCGTGAGATTAAGTACTATCCCCAGGATGTACAGAGTATTGCCAAAATCATGCATGCTGCCGGCGCTAACTGGACCTGCAGCAGTGAATACTGGGACGCAACCCACTATGGTTTGTTCAGCGGCGATGATGAAGCCTCAACTATTCTCTTAAAGCGCATTGCCCAACAGGTGAAAAAGCTGAAAGTACAGTACCTGGTGGTAACGGAATGCGGCCATGCTACCCGGGCCCAGCGCTGGGGCAGAAAGGTTTGGCTGAGTCCTGAAGAAGGCGACTATCCGGTATATAATTTTGTAGAGCTCCAGGCTAAGTGGATTAAAGAGGGGATACTTAAGCTTGATCCTTCCCGGAATCCCGAGCCTGTGACCTTCCATGACCCCTGTAATATGGTGCGGAAAGAAGGAATAGTGGAAGAACCGAGATACTGTGTAGCAAAGGCTGTCATGGAATTTAGAGAAATGTGGCCCAACAGGGAGTATAACTACTGCTGTGGCGGCGGTGGCGGCCTTCTGGCCTTTGGTAAGGATATTAAGCCTAACCGCATGAAAAAAGGAAAGCTGAAAGCAGAACAAATAGCAAGAACTGGTGCAAAAATTGTCGTTACTCCCTGCCATAACTGTTATGACCAGCTGAGCGACATTATTAAAGAATATCAGCTTAAAGTGAAGCTGAAACATGTTCACCATCTGGTCAGCAATGCCCTCATTCTAGACTAAGTGAAAAAGGAAGTGAGTGAAGGTGAACAATTCTCCCAAAGTGGGTGCCGTACTGGTAGCAGGTGGAGGCATCGCCGGCATCCAGTCTTCCCTGGATCTGGCGGAAATGGGCTACAAGGTCTACCTGGTGGAAAAATCCCCGGCCATTGGCGGTACCATGCCGGCTCTGGATAAAACTTTTCCCACTAACGACTGTTCCATGTGCATCCTCTCACCCAAACTGGTGGAATGCGGGCGCCATTTAAACATTGAAGTTATCACCGGCGCAGAAATAGTCAGTGTAGAAGGAGAAGCAGGGGACTTTCACGTTGAAGTAAAAAAGAAACCCCGCTTCATTGAGGTGGAAAAGTGTACCGGTTGCGGCGAATGCGCGGCCGTGTGTCCTGTGGAAATAGACAATGAATTTGAAAAAGGCCTGTCCAAAAGAAAAGCTATATACAAGAAATATGCCCAGGCTTTTCCCAATGCCTATGCCATCGAAAAAGAGGGGCCTGCCCCCTGCAAAGGAGCTTGTCCTGCCGGGGTAAATGCCCAGGGGTATGTGGCTTTAATGGCCCAGGGTAAGTTTAAGGAAGCTGCGGAGATTGTCTATGATGATCTCTTGCTGCCAGCAACGTTGGGCCGGATCTGTCCCCATCCCTGTGAAGAAAAGTGCAGCAGGGCCCAGGCCGAGGGGGCTGTCTCCCTTGCTGCCTTGAAACGTTTTTTGGGTGATCATGAGCCCCGTCCTCCCTTTGTCTTACCGGAAAGGAAAACCGATAAGGTGGCCGTTGTCGGTTCGGGTCCGGCCGGCTTGAGCGCAGCCTTTGAACTGGCCAAGGAAGGTTACCCTGTCACCATTTTTGAAGCCTTACCCGTAGCCGGCGGCATGCTGGCCGTAGGGATTCCCGATTACCGCTTGCCCAGGGAAGTCCTTAATAAGGAGATAGCTTATCTGACGGCTTTAGGAGTAGAAATTAAAACGAATTCTCCTCTAGGTCCTGATTTGACGATCGAGGATTTAAAGGACCAGGGATATAAGGCTATCTTTTTAGCCACAGGCGCCCACGGTAACCGGAAGCTGGACGTTCCGGGGGAAGATGGAGAAGGGGTCCTGTCTGGAGTGGAGTTTCTGCGCAAGGTAAATTTAGGTGAGGATGTAAACGTAGGGAAAAGGGTCGCCGTCATCGGCGGCGGCGATGTGGCCATGGATGCCGCCCGCAGTGCTTTACGTCTGGGAGCCCAAGAGGTCACAGTCTATTATCGCCGGTCCCGGGCAGAAATGCCGGCCCGGGAAGAAGAAGTAGAAGCAGCCTGGGCTGAAGGGATCCAGTTCAGATTCCTTACTACGCCTTTGTCTTTTGCCAGGGAAGCAGGAAGGTTGACAGGCATGACCTGTGTGGAAATGGAACTAGGGGAACCTGATGCCTCCGGCAGGCGCCGTCCTGTGCCCAAAGCAGATTCGGAATGTTTTATCCCCGTGGACACGGTTATTGTAGCTGTAGGACAGATGCCGGACCTTTCCTTCTTGCCTGAAACCATCAAACGGACGACATGGGGAACTGTGGCTGCCGATGAAGTGACTTTAGCCACCTCTGTACCGGGGGTTTTTGCCGGCGGGGAGGTCCGTACCGGTCCGGGTATTGCCATTGAGGCCGTAGCTGAAGGCAAGGAAGCGGCTCAATCCATCAGCCGTTATTTAAAGGGAGAAGATTTGCGTCTGGGGCGCCCCAACCGGAGAAACCCCGTAGGCCCTAAGCCCCTTTCTCAGAAAATGGAGAAAGTGGAACGGGTTAAACTGAGAGAGATAGAACCACAAGAGAGGATTAAGGATTTTCGCGAATTTGTCTTAGGTTTATCAGCGGAGGAAGCGCAAAGAGAAGCAGCACGCTGCCTGGATTGCGGTCCTTGTTCCGAATGTATGCAGTGTGTCAAGGTTTGTAAAGCCGGATGTATCGATCATCTCCAGGAAGAAGAAAGGCTCAAGATCCACGTGGGGGCTATCCTTTTTGTTCCTGGCTTTAGCGAGTTTCCTGCAGAGAAATTAAGTCACTTAGGCTATGGCCGTTATCCCAACGTCCTGACCAGTACCCAGTTTGAAAGGGTTTTAAGTGCTTCCGGCCCCTTTGGCGGGCATCTGGTACGGCCTTCCGACCACAAGGAGCCAAAGAAAATTGCCTGGATCCAGTGTGCCGGCTCCCGTACCCTGAAGGATGATAAACCATACTGTTCCAGTGTGTGCTGTATGTATGCCATCAAGGAAGCCGTTATCGCCAAAGAGCACAGTCCTTATCCTTTGGATACCGCCATCTTCTATATGGACATGCGGAGCCATGGTAAGGATTTTGAGAAATACTACCGGAGGGCAGAAGACCAGGGAGTCCGTTTTGTCCGTTCCCGTATTTATACAGTGGAAGAAGCTCCGGAGACGGGGAACATCCGCATCCGTTATGCCCGGGAAGACGGGGCCATTGCTTATGAGGAGTTTGACCTGGCGGTACTCTCCGTAGGCCTCTGTGCCAGTGAAGACAGCTTAAAATTAGCCCAGGCAGCGGGTTTTGCCTTAAACGAATACGATTTTGCGGCCACCTCCGGCTATGCTCCCGTTTCCAGCACCCGGGAAGGTATCCTGGTGGCAGGAGCTTTCAGCGGGCCCAAGGATATCCCCGATACCGTTACCCAGGCCTGTGCTGCGGCCAGTGAAGCTGCATGCCTTCTGGCTGGCGCTAAAAATTCCCTGGTCAAAGCCAAAGCCTATCCTCCTGAAAAGGATGTACTGGGGCTTAAGCCCAGGATCGGCGTGTTTATCTGCCGCTGCGGCATTAACATTGCCAGTGTGGTGGATGTGAAAAAAGTGGCGGAAATAGCGAGAAGTCTGCCCCATGTAGTCTGCGTTGAAGATAATATGTATACCTGTTCCCAGGATACGCAAATCAGGATGAAGGAAATCATCGCTGAACACAGGTTGAACCGTGTGGTGGTAGCGTCCTGCAGTCCCCGGACCCATGAACCCCTCTTCCGGGAAACTTTAAAAGAGGCGGGCCTCAATCCTTACCTCTTTGAAATGGCCAACATCAGAGACCAGTGTTCCTGGGTCCACATGCATGAGCCGGAAAAGGCTACGGAAAAGGCCATAGACCTGGTGAAAATGGCTGTGGCCAAGGCCCGTCTTTTAGAACCGGTAGAGACCGTGTCCGTACCCGTGGAACAAAAGGCCCTGGTCATTGGCGGCGGAGTAGCCGGGATGACGGCGGCTTTAGCCATAGCCTCCCAGCATTATCCCGTCGTCCTTGTAGAAAAAGAAGGAGTTTTGGGAGGAATGGCCAACAGGCTTTATTTCAACCATCTGGGGGAACCGGTCCGCCCATATTTAGAAGATCTGCGAATTCAGGTCACCAGCCATCCCTTGATTAAAACCTGCCTGGAAAGCGAAATTAAAGAGATCAAGGGATTTGTGGGCAATTTCCACACGACTATAGAGAAAGGGAAAAAACAGGAAGAGATTGCCCATGGCGTGGTGGTTATAGCCACCGGTGCCACTGAATACAAACCCCAGGAATATCTCTACGGCCAGAATCCCCTGGTCAAAACCCACCTGGAGTTAGAAAAGCTTTTGGTAGAACAGTCTGAAGTTGTAAAAGAGATGGAATCTTTAGTCATGATTAACTGTGTGGGTTCACGGAACCAGGAACACCCCTACTGCAGTAAGGTGTGCTGTAACCAGTCCATCCAGCTGGCCCTTAAGGCTAAGGCTCTTAATCCCGATTTAAATATTTATGTGCTTTACCGGGATATGCGTACTTATGGTTTCCAGGAAGAGTTTTACCGGCAGGCCCGCCGGCAGGGGGTTATTTTTATCCGTTATGATCTGGAAAAGCAACCTCAAGTACGGATGAAAAATGGAAAACTTATCGTCACCTGCCGGGACCATGTCTTAGGCCGGGAGCTAGAGATAGAAGCTTCATTATTAAGCCTGGCCGCTGCTACAGCAGCACGGGATAATGCGGCTTTGTCTCAGGCCCTAAAAGTCCCCCTCAACGAAGACGGTTTCTTCCTGGAAGCCCATATGAAACTAAGGCCTGTGGACTTCAGCACCGACGGCGTGTTCTTGTGCGGTTTGGCCCATGGACCCAAACCCCTGGTGGAGACAATCACCCAGGCCAAAGCAGCTGCGGCCAGGGCCTGCACCATCCTCAATAAAGAGTCTTTGGCTGCGGGAGGACTTACGGCCCAGGTCAATCCTCTAAAATGCAGCGGCTGCGGCACCTGTGAGAGCATCTGTCCTGCCAAAGCCGTGGAAGTGGACCGAACTGAAGGGATAGCCAAAGTCAACCCGGCCCTTTGTAAAGGCTGCGGCGCTTGCGCCGCCTCTTGCCGCGCCGGGGCCATTGATGTGCGGGGGTTCCGGAGCGAGCAGATCATGGCCATGCTGAAACAAATCGGGTAAAGGGGTGAAGAGAATGAAGGAACCGAAGATCGTAGCCTTTTTATGTAACTGGTGCAGTTATGCCGGGGCTGACCTGGCCGGGGTCAGCCGCCTCCAGTATCCACCCAATGTAAGGATCGTGAGGGTGCCCTGCTCCGGCAGGGTGGATCCTTTGTTTATCTTAACGGCTTTAAAGCATACCGATGGGGTGCTGACAGCGGGCTGTCATCCCGGCGACTGCCATTACACCAGCGGCAATCTGGTGGCCAGGAGAAAGTTTACCCTGTTAAAGAGCCTCCTGGAGTTTGTGGGTATTGAAGAAAAGAGGGTCCAGTTTGACTGGATTTCGGCGGCAGAAGGAAACCGTTTTGCCGCCAGGATAAGGGACGTGACAGAAGAAGTAAAAGGCCTGGAACCCTGGGATAGATGGGGGGGAAGACAGGATGGATAAATGCATCAGGGAGATAAGGGATAAAGCCCAAGAGTTGCTGGAAACAGGACAGGTAGAAGTAGTCATAGGTTTTACTGCAGGTACCCTGCCCGGTAAAAGTACTCCCTGTTTTATCACCAGAGGAGAAGATTGTAAGCTGCTGGTCTGGGATGAGGGCTGTAAAAACAACCTGGCCAATTATTTGCTTAAGGAAAAACGCAAGGCGGCCATCATCATAAAAGGGTGTGACAGCCGTTCCCTTGTTAATCTTCTTACAGAAAACCAGTTGTCACGGGATAGGGTCGTGATTCTGGGAGCCCCTTGCCCTCTCACGGAAGGCTGCGAGGGGTGCCAAATCAAGTCTCCTGTTATCTATGATTATCTGGTGAGCGGCAAAGCAGGGAAAACAGGGGAAGATGATTTTCATGATGTAAAAACATTTGCCCGGCTTTCCCCCCAGGAACGTAAGGAATATTTTTACAAAGAAGTATCCAAGTGCATCCGCTGTTATGCCTGCCGCAATGCCTGCCCTGCCTGCTATTGCAGGGAATGTTTTGTGGAAAACAACCTGCCCCAGTGGGTAGGAAAATCTACCCAGCTTGCTGATAATCTGATTTTCCACCTGACCCGTGCCCTTCATGTGGCGGGACGCTGTGTGGACTGCGGCGCCTGCCAGCGGGCCTGTCCCATGGGCGTGGACTTAAGGATTCTGAACCGCAAAATGTTGCTGGAAGTGAAAGAACTCTATCAATTTGAAGCAGGATTGAAAGAAGAGCAGGAATTGCCCTTGAATACCTATGACCCTGGGGACCCGGAGCCATTCCTGGCAGGAGGTGGGGAAGCGTGATGTATGAGATCTTAAAAGATGACTTTTTTCTCTGGCTCAAAGGGCAGTTGGGGCAAAAGGAGATTTTGGCGCCCCGTTTAAAAGAAGAAGGCTATCTCTTTTTACCCTGGGATGGTGAGGAGTTAGAGTTAACAGGCTATACCAACACCCTAAAGCCTGTTAAGGACGCCTTTTTCCCTCAATGGGAGGCCCTTATCCGCTATAGAATGGATAAAGGGAAACCCGTCCAGGTTATGGGGGAAAACCCGGCCACAAAGCCCCTTATCCTTTTTGGAGTCCGGCCCTGTGATGCCCGGAGTATCCTCCTTTTAGACCGGGTCTTTAATGGGCCTAAGTATAAGGACCAGCATTACCGTGAGCGCAGGGAGAATACTTTTGTCATCTCCTTAGCCTGCTCAGAACCGGCCAGTACCTGTTTCTGTCAGGATTTAGGAATTAGTCCTCTGGCTAAGGAGGGTTCTGATATTCTCCTGGTTGACCTGGGAGATAAGTTTTTAGCCCTGGCCGATACCCTGAAAGGAGAAGAAATCCTGCAGGAAAGACCTTTTAGTCCGGCTACTCCCGGAAGCATGGATAAATTCCAGGCTTTACAAGGGGTCTCCCGGCAAGCGGCAGCCGCCAGCCTTGTTCCTGAAATTCTATCAGGTGAACTTTCCCAGGTATTTGTCCTCCCCCTTTGGGATGAGATATACAGGAAATGCTTGAACTGCGGCGTGTGTACCTATTTGTGTCCCACCTGTCATTGTTTTGATATCAGTGACGAGACTACGGATACGGAAGGCCGGAGGGTGCGGAGCTGGGACAGCTGTATGTTTGGTAATTTTACACAGCACGGTTCGGGCCATAACCCTCGTCCTACAGGTAAGGAAAGGATAAGGCAGCGGGTCTTGCACAAGTTTAAGTATTTCCCGGAAAATTACCTGGCAGTGGCCTGTGTTGGTTGCGGGCGTTGTGTAGCCAAATGTCCGGTGAATTTCGATATTCGAGAGGTTCTTAAAAGATTGGGGGGATGCCAGGATGACATGTCAATGTGAGATAAAAAACCCCTATCTCCCTTATCAAATGGAGATTTTGGAAGTTGTTGAGGAGAACCCCGAAAAAGACCTGAAAACTTTTACTTTAGGTTTTTTAAACGAAGCTGATCATGGGACCTTCCTTTATACCCCCGGTCAATTCGCCGAAATCAGTGTTTTTGGCACCGGAGAGGCTCCTTTTGGCATTGCCAGTTCTCCTACGGAAAAAGGTATCGTACGTTTTTCGGTGAAAAAGGTGGGCCGGGTGACCACGGCACTCCACATCCTGGAGAAAGGAGACCTCGTAGGGTTAAGGGGGCCGCTGGGTAACAGCTGGCCTTTAGAAAAGTTCGCAGGCAAAAACCTGGTGCTTGTTGGAGGAGGCTTTGCCTTTACCACTTTACGTTCTTTAGTATGTTACATCCTGGATGAGGAAAACCGGAAGAACTACGGAAATCTCACTGTAGTCTACGGCGCCCGCAATCCCGGCCAGCTTCTCTACAAGGAAGAACTGCAAGACTGGTCGGCACGGCCAGATATTGATATTCATCTTACCATTGACAGGCCTGTGGAGGGCTGGTGGGGAAAAGTAGGTTTTGTTCCTGCTGTCACCGAACAAGTAGTAACATCTTCAGAAAATGCCGTAGCTGTGGTCTGCGGGCCGCCGGTGATGATTAAGTTTACCCTGCCTGTCCTCAAGAAAATTGGGTTTACCTCGGAAAATATCTTTACCTCCTTAGAGATGAAAATGAAATGCGGCATCGGCATGTGCGGACGCTGTAATATCGGGAACAAGTTTGTCTGTAAAGATGGTCCTGTATTCAGTATGGCGGAGTTGGAAAAACTGCCTGCCGAATATTAAATTTAACTTGGGGCAGTAATCATGTAATGAGATTTTTTCAGTATAGAGTATTCAGCTTGGAGTAAGGAGCTGGCTTCTGTGCATTTCCCGGATGACCTTATATAACAAGTTAAACGTAGAAGAACTGGGTGGATGATACCCGGTTCTTCTACTATTTCTTTCTTCATATCTTCTTAATAATTTCCCCACAACTAATAAAACGTCAAATATTAATATTAAGATAAAAAGATATGTCTGGAGGTTTTAGTTATGAAGAAACAATACATACTGTCTCCCCGCATGATAGTGCAAACCATCTTTCTTATCATTGTTGCGCTATTTGTGTTTAGCCCGTATCTCTTTGACAAAAGCAGTAAAGCCGAAAGTCTTTGTCCCCTGGGCGGCTTAGAATCCTTACCCCAGGTCATCATGGGGACAAACCTGTTGAATCATATCAATCCCTCTAACGTGGTTTTGATGGTTGCCATCATTATTTCTACTCTCCTCGTGGGGAGACAATTTTGCAGCTGGATCTGCCCCTTAGGTACTTTACAGGAGTGGATGAGTAACCTTGGGAAAAAGTTAAAACTTACCATTACTGTCCCGGAAAAAGTGGAAAAAATCCTGGCTAAATTAAAATATGTAATTTTGGTCTTGATTTTATTTGGCACTTACACAACAGCTACCCTGGTTTTCCGCGAGCTTGATCCTTTCTATGCCCTGTTCCACCTGGCCAATCCCGCCTTAAGCGGGGCCTTTATCATCTTTGCTTTGGTCTTAGTTCTTTCTATTTTTATCCCCCGGGTATGGTGCCGGTTTTTATGTCCTCTGGGGGCCTTTGTCAATATTCTAAGTATCGCCAGTTTGGTCAAACCCTACCGGAATGAAGACAAATGTATTAGCTGCGGACTCTGCGACAGAAAGTGCCCCGTTCAGGTTCAGGTCTCCAAAAGCACAGTACTTTTGAACGACAGCTGTAATCACTGCCTGGACTGTATGGATGCGTGTCCGAAAAAAGGAGCCCTGGATTTCAAACTGGGTTATGTGCCAGCCAAGAAAAGTGAAAAAGAGGTGAACCATAATGCTTAATAAGAAAACGGTCATAACGATAATGCTTGTATCTTTCCTGGGAACCATCACTGGGGCCAATTTACTGGGATTCTGGTCCATGTCAGTTGAAGAAGGGGTCTCCGGTGATACCTTACTCATTGAGGTTTCTAAGAAGTATCAAATACCTTTGGAAGAAATCTATGCCTATTGGAAGATTCCTTCCAGCGTGTCTCCCCGTGCCACTGTTTCCGAGGCTAAAGCCGTGGCAGGATTTTCTACCGGCCAGTTTAAAGCCTGGGCAGCAGCAAAAACTGCCGTACCTGAATTAAAACAGGTGGAAGAAGTCGCTACCTCTGAATTAACTCTGGAAATTAAAGGATCAACTACTTTACAGCAAATATCCGACACCTATAAAATTCCCCTGGATGTCATTTTCACCAAATGGAAACTATCCAAGATGATTTCGCCCAATACGCCTTTAAAGGAACTTAAGGATGGCTACGGTTTTACCATGGAAGAATTTAAGGCCTGGGTAGCTGAAACGAGGAAAAAGTAAGCGGTAAAGAGCGGACAAATATGTCCGCTTTTTACATTAGAGATAATTGACAATTACACAGTAAGAGGAGTAAATTATATATATGTAAATTACACATAAGGATGTGATGTATTTATGTGTCGAGAACATGATAAAAACTGTAATCATGACTCTTGTGGTTGTCGGGGGGGGAGAATTGAAAAGTTTATGGTCCCCTGTTTGCTCCTTTTACTTTTAAAAAAAGAGCCCACCCACGGCTATGACCTCATGGAAGACCTGGCAGTCTTTGGGCTTGACAATGACCCAGGGGCCGTATACCGGACCTTAAGGCGTTTGGAAAGCGATGAATTAGTTTCGTCAGCCTGGGATACGGAAGGCGGCGGAGCAGCCAAACGGCTGTACAGGATTACGCCAGGTGGCAGGGAATTTCTCTTTACCTGGGTAAAGACCATAAAAAGAACCCGGAACATCTTAGACAAATTCCTTCTGATGTATGAAGAATTGGCAGGCGAGGAGGGGGCACAGTGACTTTTAGTATAATCCTGTTTTCCATCACAGGCCTGTTGTTATTGCTTTCATTTCTTAAAAGTAAAGAAAAAACAAAAAAGGCTTTAACAATTGCCTTAAAATCTTTTCTCAACATCCTTCCTGTCATGCTGGGAGTAATAGGGTTAATAAGTCTTTCCCTAACTCTCCTACCCCCCTCATCTATTGTGAAATTCTTTGGTCAAATCAATTTAATCAATACCCTTACCGTAGCCGGTATCGGTTCAATTATGCTTATTCCGGGGCTGATAGCCTTTCCTTTGGCTGCCGCCCTTTTAGAACAAGGGGCTGCCCTACCTCTCGTGGTCATATTTATAACTACTCTGATGATGGTGGGAATTATGACTTTACCTATGGAGATAAAGTTTTTTGGTAGAAACTTCGCCCTCATGAGGAATATAATCGGGCTGGCAGCTGCTTTAATCGTTGGTGTTGTCATGGGGGTGATCTTAGCATGACCACCTTAAAAAGATACAGGTTATTCATAGCCGTTCTGGTTATTACTTTTTTGCTAACGCTGAAAGATATATCATTAGGTTATCAAACCTTGAGAGTATCGGGCCAATACTTACTGGATATGCTCACAATTCTTCCACCCATCTTCATTTTGATAGGCCTTCTAGATGTCTGGGTTCCCAAAAAGATTGTAGAGGATAATGTGGGAGACCAGTCCGGGATCAAAGGGATTTTGATTTCCATCTTTGTTGGTTCCGCCGCGGCAGGTCCTTTGTATGCCGCTTTTCCCGTAGCAGAGGCTATGCTCCGGAAAGGAGGCAGTTTGGCCAACGTGGTTATTTTTCTGGGTACCTGGGCAGCTATCAAAATCCCCATGATTATGATGGAAGTGAAGTACCTGGGATGGACTTTTTCCCTGACACGGTTGGCCCTGACCCTGCCTGTCATCATATTGAGCGGCTTCATGATGCAGAATTTATTGAAAAGCAAAGGGGACGCAAATTCAACGAGGAAAGTGGATTCTTGACAATTTCTTGATATTCTCCAGAAAAAATATAAACATTACCCGGTTATGATAGAAACAGAAAGACCAAATTAAATCAAAGGAGGTAATGTTTCATGAAAAAGCGGTTCCTTATTATCCTAACTGTTTCCCTGATGGTGCTCTTCACAACAGCGGTATTTGCAGCTACCTACTCCAATCCGGCTCAGATTATTTCGGGGCTGACAGGGAAGACTGAGGCTGATGTCTATGCCCAGCGTTCCCAGGGTAAGACCTTTGGGCAGATAGCCCAGGAAAATGGGGTCTTCGACCAGTTTAAGTCCGATATGCTCCAGTACAAAAAGGAGATTATCGATCAGCGGGTAGCCAGCGGCACCATCACCAAGGAACAGGGGGAGGCTATCAAGAAAGCCCTCGATGAAAGAATTGCCGCCTGTACCGGCACACCTGACCCCAATAGAGAGCGTCTGGGACAGAAATTTGGCGGCGGCCTGGGATTCGGTAAAGGGCAAGGCCGCGGCATGGGCAGAGGAATGGGAATGGGCCAGGGCCTGGGCTTTGGCCGGTAAAGAAACTGCCCCCTCAGGGGGGCGTTTTTTTATGTCTTTCTTTCTCCTTCTTATTTACAGCAGGAAAAAAGTGGGATATAATATTTATGAATATAAATGCATTTATGAGAAAAAGGTGACGGATCTTAAAGCCATTGCCGAAGCTGGCATTATGATGACACCCGGCTTAGTCATTAATGGAAAAGTGAAGGCCTACGGACGGGTTCCCAGGCGGGAAGAAATTAAAAGATTTATCAAAGAAGAACTATAAGTTGTAGAAAAACCGGTCATAATGGGCCGGTTTCTTTGTCGTTAAGTGTAAAAAAAAATGAAAAATAAACGAAATTTAATAAATTTAATGGAAATATAACTTGCCAAGAGCGAAATATAATGGTAATTTTAAATTACCAAAAGAAATTTACAAAAATTCATAGTGTTTGGAATCTGTCATGGTAATGAAGGGGATTGTGCCGCAGAAGCAAAGGTGCTTTTTGATGATTTTTCAAAGAGCACCTTTTTTGTAAAAAAGTAAACATAAAAATCCCTTCGGGTGCATATTATCCCTTTGTGTGTATTTTCCTTTAAATTGTGGCAGTAACCAGAGCATAAAGGAGAAAAACGATGGTCCGGGATAAGTTTATAACCTCTTTTGATATTCACCTGTTCCATCAAGGGAGCTTTTACCGCAGTTATGGCAAGTTCGGTGCCCATCTCAGCCGGGAAAAGGGGAAGCGAGGGGTACGCTTTACCCTGTGGGCTCCCGGAGCCAGCCAGGTAAAGGTAGTGGGGAATTTTAACGGCTGGCAAAATGGTTACCCCATGGAAAAAATAAGCACCTCCGGCATCTGGTCAGTTTTTATTCCCGGTTTGGGTGAAGGGGAACTTTATAAATATGAAATCCATACGGTCCGGGGGCACGTTTTTTTAAAGGCCGACCCCTATGCTTTTTACGCTGAAACCAGACCCCGGACGGCTTCCATAGTATATGACCTGTGGAAATATTCCTGGGGTGATGGAAAATGGCGCAGCAGGCTAAAAAAGACTTCACCTTATGCCAGGCCTTTGAATATTTATGAAGTCCATCTGGGTTCCTGGAAAAGAAAGTCTGATGGTTCTTTTTATTCTTACCGGGAATTGGCCCGGGAACTTGTGCCCTATGTTAAGGAAATGGGTTATACCCATATTGAGCTTCTTCCCCTCATGGAACATCCTCTGGATGATTCCTGGGGCTACCAGATTACCGGTTATTATGCTGTTACCAGCCGCTACGGCACACCATGTGATTTCATGTATTTTGTGGATTGTTGCCACCAGCACGGTCTGGGGGTGATTCTGGACTGGGTTCCCGGCCATTTTTGCCGTGATGCCCACGGTTTATGCCTTTTGGACGACACCCCCCTTTATGAAAAAGAGGAGCATCCCCACTGGGGCACTTTGATATTCAACTACGGGCGTAATGAGGTGAGAAGCTTTCTCATCTCCAATGCCGTATTTTGGTTTGACGTGTACCACGTTGATGGGCTTCGCGTTGATGCCGTGGCATCCATGCT
>JAIHAN010000046.1 GCA_020054815.1 Peptococcaceae bacterium
GGCGAAACATAAAGGGATCGTAAGCCGGGTATCCGGAAAAGTGGATCTTTTCCTTGTTCCCAATATCGAGACAGGAAATGCCTTAGGCAAGTCACTGATTTACTATGCCAAAGCCAAAATGGCCGGTCTAGTTTTGGGAGCCACCCATCCTGTTGTGATGACATCCAGGGCAGAGACCGCCGAAGGTAAGTTAAACTCTATTGCCCTGGCGTGCTGCCTGGGAAATTTACTAACTAATGGAAGGGGGACTACTGATGCCCAAAGTCGTGGTATTGAGTGAGTATTGTAAAAGCTGTGGCCTTTGTGTAGAGATTTGTCCCAAGAAAATTCTACAAATTGGCGATAAGGTTAATCAGAAAGGGTATTATACCGTGACGGTAACAGAAGAAGAGAAATGTACAGGATGTACGCTGTGCGGCCTGGTGTGTCCCGACCTGGCTTTAGAAATTTATAAGTAATCTGCAAAAGGAAAGGAGCTGGGGTAATGAGTAAAGTTTTACTAAAGGGCAATGAGGCAATTGCCGAAGCTGCCATGAGAGCTGGTTGCAAATTGTTTTTCGGCTATCCCATTACGCCCTCTACGGAGATTATAGAGTATCTGGCCAAACATTTGCCTGAGGCAGGGGGAACTGTCCTGCAGGCCGAGTGTGAAGTGGCTGCCATCAACATGTGTTTTGGTGCCGCGGCGGCAGGAGCCAGGGTGATGACGGCTTCTTCCAGTCCCGGGATCAGTTTAAAACAGGAGGGCATATCCTATCTGGCGGCCAATGAACTCCCCGTAGTGATTGTCAATATCAACCGTACGGGACCGGGATTAGGGGGGCTGGGGCCCACCCAGTCAGATTACTTTCAGTCCACCAGGGGAGGAGGTCATGGTGATTACAGACTCATCGTTTTAGCGCCCTCCAAGGCCCAGGAGCTCTATGATTTAACTATGGAAGCCTTTGATCTGGCTGATAAGTACAGAAATCCCGTTTTAATCCTGGCTGACGGCTTCTTAGGCCAGATGATGGAACCTGTTTTGCTAAAGGAAAAAAAAGAGGGAAACCTGCCTCCCAAGGATTGGCAGACCGATGGCTGTAAAGGCAGGGCCAAACGGAAAATTGCCAGCTATTTTCTGGTGAATGAGCTGGCGGAGGAGGCTTGCCAGCGCTGGCAAGCCAAATATGATCAGATAAAGGAGGCAGAGCAGCGCTGGGAAAGTTTTTATGCTGACGATGCCGAATATCTCTTAGTCGGCTATGGAACATGCGGCAGAATTGCCAAAAGCGTAGTGCTTAATGCCCGTAAACAGGGGATGAAACTGGGCTTAATCCGTCCCATCACGCTGTGGCCTTTCCCGGTGAAAGCCTTTACGTCTCACTTTGATGGGATCAAAGGAATTGTGACCGTGGAGCTCAATGCCGGACAAATGATAGAGGATGTTAAACTGGCTGTGAACTGCCGTGTTCCCGTACACCTCTACAAGAGGCAAGGTGGGATGCTCCCTCATGAAAGAGAAATATTAAAATTTGTGGGGCAAGTCTTTAATTTGCCAGTGAGAGGGGAGGCATAGTGTGATGCAAAAAGTATTTGGCAGGCCTAAAGGCTTAACAGAAATACCTTTCCATTACTGCCCAGGCTGTACCCACGGTATTATTCACCGTTTAATCGGCGAAGTACTGGAAGAGTTGAATATTATAGAAGATACCATCGGGGTAGCTCCTGTAGGTTGTGCCGGTTTTTCCCTGGATTTTTTCAGTTGTGACTTTGTAGGGGCGGCCCACGGCCGGGCTCAGGCAGTAGCTACCGGTATCAAGCGAGCTTTACCCGACAGGATAGTGTTTACCTACCAGGGTGATGGGGATATTGCGGCCATAGGTACTTCCCATGCCATTCATGTGGCCGCAAGAGGAGAAAAGATCACCTCTATTATGGTCAACAATGCCATCTACGGTATGACGGGAGGACAGATGGCCCCCACAACCCTTACTGGTCAGGTGACCACCACCAGCCCTTATGGTCGGGATAATGGTGTGGCGGGTTTTCCCCTTGATTTGCCTAAAGCAATCGCTACTTTTGACGGTGCCGTTTATGTAGCCTCCGTATCTGTCGATTCTCCCAAAAATATTCTCCAGGCCAAAAAGGCCATCAAGAAAGCTTTCCGGGTTCAGCAGGCCGGATTGGGCTTTGCCCTGGTCAGTATTCTCTCCACCTGTCCTACCAACTGGGGAATGTCGCCAGTAGACAGCCTTAAATGGTTACAGGAAAAAATGATTCCTGTCTATCAGATGGGTGAAATAAAGGTTGCCGAGGAGGTTAAAGGCTTATGATGGATAAAGTGCTGCTGGCCGGTTTTGGGGGGCAGGGTGTGATGTTTATCGGTAAAATACTGGCTTATGCCGCTATGCTGGGCAGTCTTGAAGTCTGCTGGATACCTTCTTATGGACCGGAAATGAGGGGAGGCACGGCCAACTGTTCCGTGATTCTTTCTGATGAAGAAATTCACTCCCCGGTGATCGACCAGGCTGACGCCGGGATTGTGCTAAATAAACCCTCCTTTGATAAATTTCTTACCCGGATTAGGCCGGGCGGGGTACTGGTAGTGAACAGTTCCATCATAGAAATGGATAAAACGCGGGATGATATTGAGATCATTGCCATACCCGCAGGGGACATTGCCCATGAAATCGGGAATCCCAGCCTGGCCAATATGGTATGTCTGGGCGCCCTGTTGCCCAAACTCAAGCTGGTAAGTTTAGACAAGATAGAAAAAGCCCTGGATGAGGTTGTGGGTAAGAAAAAGCCCGAACTTTATGAATGGAATCTTACTGCCATTAAAAAAGGCCTGGAGAGTTAAACGGCTTCCTTCCTTTCCATTGCCTTAGGGGCTATCCTGGCTTTTGCTAAACGAAAAACAAATAAGTAAATTTTAAAGGGTCTGACATTTGTCAGGCCCTATCTGTTACCACAAGGATTTCTGTAGTAAAATTATAGTATATTTTTTACAAAATTATTAGGACAAAGGAGAATATGCATGCTAGTACTCGGTTTAATCATATCCTTTTCTTTAATCCTATATCTCATAAAAAGAAAGGTACCTATGGGGCTGGCCATTATTTCCGGCGGAATTGCCCTGGCTTTATTCTCCCGTATACCGGTGAAAGAAATAGTAATCATCATGGGTAAGGCCTTAGCGGAAAGGCAGACTATAGAACTGGTAGTGAGTGTTTTTTTAATCAGTTTATTAAGCACCATGATGCAGGGTTATGGCGTTATGGATAAAATGGTGGAATACCTGGAGAAAATGTTTAGTAATACCAAAACCCTGCTGTTTATTATTCCTTCTTTACTTTCTACTTTTATGGTTACGGGAAGTGCCATTGTTGCAGCTCCGGTCATTGATACCATGGGAGACAAAGTAGGTATCAGCAAAGCCAGGAAAGCGGCTATTAATCTATATCTGCGTCATGCGTGGTATTTTATCATGCCTATATCCGTGGGTATTGTGAATGCTTCTTATATTGCGGGGATACCTATAAAATCTTTAATTTTAGCCCAGTTTCCTGTAGCCCTTGCCTGTCTGGTTGCGGCCTACCTGGTGTACATTGCCCCACTTCCCAGGACTGAACATGAATTTACTACAGATGAAGGAAAGGGTAACATTTTTCTTAAAGTATTACGTTATACTTCACCACTTCTGGTGAGCCTTGTGCTTGCGATTTGGCTTCCTTTCTATCTAGCTATTCTTCTCGGTTGTGTCTTGACCTATCTGGTGAGAGCGGAAACCGCTGATTTTAAAGTTCTACTTATAAAAAGCAAAAATTTGCCTTTGTTTTATGCCGCTGCAGGTATCATGATTTTTAAAGGGATCATTGAAAATATTCCAGGGCTTACCACGTTGATTCAGGACATCATTAATGAGGGTCTACCCTTTTGGCTTATCCTTATTATCCTACCTTTTACGGTCGGCTACATTCTCGCTAATACCTCGGCTATTGTAGGAATGCTCTATCCTTTACTGCTACCCTTGGTGACCCAGGAACAGCTAGTCCCCACCGCCATGTTGATTTATACGGTGGGATACTGCGGTTATTTTATTTCACCCATCCATTTGTGTCAGGCCCTGACCAATGAGTTCTTTAAGGTTACTACCCGGGAATTATACAAGGAATACCGGGTCACTGTTCCTATTATGTTTGTCGCCAGTGTGATAACTTATTTGTTCATCAGATAGAACTAATTTGTGAAAACTTATATAGTATTTTGCCTTGCCAAGCCTTCTCATCCTTTATATGATGAAGTTAAATATTGATATAATAGGATGAAAGGTTGAGGGGCAGATGCTGTTTATCCGTAATGAGTGTTTGGATCCCCATCATAATCTGGCTTTGGAAGAATATGTTCTCAAAAACCTGGACTTACATGATAACTGTATACTTCTTTGGCAGAACGAACCCTCTGTCATCATCGGAAGGTTTCAAAATACCATCGAAGATATAAATGTTGATTACATTAAGAAGAATAACCTCCATGTTGTGCGCAGGATGACGGGCGGTGGCGCTGTCTATCATGACCTGGGAAATTTAAACTTCACTTTTATTGAAAAGGCGGAAAACGGCAACATTGATTTTCGCAAATTTACGGAACCGGTGGTTAAGGCTTTGGCTACCTTGGGAATTAAAGCTGAACATACCGGTCGCAATGACATCACTATTGACGGTAAAAAGTTTTCCGGAAATGCCCAGTACATATATAAGGGAAGGGTCCTTCACCATGGTACGATTCTTTTTAATTCGAAATTAGAAAATGTACAGGAGGCCCTTAATGTAAAGGCGGACAAGATTGAATCCAAGGGCGTCAAGTCAGTGCGCAGCCGCGTAACCAATGTCATCGATTATCTAAAAGAGAAGATTACCATACAGGAGTTCCGGGAAATTCTTCTCAACGCTCTTTTTGAGGGGAAACCGGTACAGGAGTATAAACTTACGGAGAATGATCTGGCCAAAATCAGGGAACTAACGGCGGAAAAGTATCTGACCTGGGAATGGAACTTTGGTAATTCCCCCGCTTTTAATTTTAAAAAGTCCGGACGTTTTGCCTGCGGAGGAGTGGAAGTAAATCTCTTTGTAGATAAGGGCATTATTCAGGATTGTAAAATATTTGGTGATTTTTTCAGCAGTTGTGATCTGGAAGAATTGGAAGCACAGTTTAAAGGGCTTCGTTTTGAAGAAAAGGAAATAGCCAATAAACTCGCGAATATAGATATCACGAAATATTTCGGATCCATTACGAAAGAGGAACTATTGAGCTGTTTTTTGGTCTAGATAAGAAAGCGTGACCTAATCGGTCACGCTCTTTTAATTGCCCCAAAAACGGAGAATTAAACAAAGGATGTGTCTTGGGACATGGCTGACACGGATAAAGGTATTTTGCAGGTTCTCTAATAGTTTTTTGATAAATAAAAATACAAATTAAATTAAATATAAAAAAATATAAAGTATAATTTATATTTTATTGGATAAAAAACAAAGTATGGGTTATAATAATGAAAAATGGAGGTGAAGATGATGCCTATTGCAACTTCAGAGAACATCCTTAAACTTCTTTACTCATACAACCCATGGTGGAGAGACGGTGTTTTACCCAAGGAATTTTTAAAGCCCATTAAAAGGTTTGCTTATCATGAGGCTATGAAACTGTTTACCCATCCTGACCTCAGAAGGTATGTAATACTCTCAGGGGCAAGGCGGGTAGGTAAAACCACGTTGCTTTACCAGATGATTGAGGCTCTGCTGAAACAAGGGGTGGAAACTAAAAAAATAATATATATTTCCTTTGACCATCCCTTGCTAAAATTTTGCAGCATGGACGAGCTTATAACTATTTACGAAACAAATGTTTCGCTGGCTGAAGAAGCTTATTTATTTTTTGATGAAATTCAGTATGCCACTGATTGGGAGAAATGGCTGAAGGTATTCTATGACACCAAACCCAGCTGGCGTATTGCTGCAACCGGTTCAGCAAGCCCTGTCCTTGTCCAGGGGGCAAGTGAAAGCGGAGTCGGGCGTTGGAGCATTATTCCGGTCCCAACCTTATCTTTCTATGAATACTGCGAACTCACTCAGGTGGATGAGCGGCCGAAACTGAATTCAGACATCAGGCCGACGGGTCTTGTGGAGCTCAAGCAGCATGAACTCAATGACATCATGAATCGCCTTGCACCCCTGCAGAAGCATTTTCATCGTTATCTGATGGTAGGCGGTTTTCCTGAGCTTGCTTTATCGAAAGATGATTATTATGCTCAAAGGATGCTGCGGGAGGATGTTGTTGATAAGGTTTTAAAGCGCGACATCCCTTCGCTGTTTAATATCCGTAATGCGGCAGTTTTAGAGAAGGTTTTCCTGTACCTTTGTTTTAACTCGTCCAATATCATTAACATTACAACGATGAGCAAGGAACTTGATAATACACCATCGGCAACCGTATTGAATTACATCCAGTTCCTTGAGCGGGCAAACCTGATTTATATAAGCTATCCGGTGAGTCTTGACGGTAAGAAAATACTTAAAGTAAAGCCAAAGATCTATATTGCTGATGCAGCAATTAGAAACGCTGTTCTCATGCTGGACAATGTCCTTGCCGATCCAGAGGAAATGGGGGTCATGGTGGAGACTTCAGTATATAAGCATCTGGCTACCTTTTATTACCGATCAAATACGAAGGTTGGTTATTATCGTAAATCGGGCGGTAGTGAAAAGGAGATTGATGTGGTGGTTGAATTTTCACAGGGCAAGATTCTCACCGAAGTGAAGTATCGGGAAAACGCTGCTATAAAAGAGAATGACGCTATTGTAGAAATGTCTATGGATAAAGGTGAAGTAGTTGCCGCCATCGTAGTAACGAAAAAACCGGAGGATTACGGCGTAACGCCGCACCAAACCAGTGTCCCCATTATGCGTATACCGGCCTATGCGTTTTTGTATTTGCTGGGACATGCTGAAAAGACTCGTTATCTGGGATATAAGCAAAGGAGTTAATTTTAAAAAGCTCCTATTAGACTGTTATGAAAATGGAGATATAAATGTGCTTTGTGCTTGCGATCTTCTGAATGAAGGATGGGACAGTCCGAAGACAGAAGTGCTTTTTATGGCCAGACCTACCATGTCTAAAACCCTTTATATACAACAGCTGGGAAGAGGAATGCGTAAATGTAAAGGTAAGGACTATCTGATGGTCTTTGATTTTATTGATAATGCCAATATGTTTAACATGCCTTACTCGATTCATAGGCTGTTAAATATCAAGAATTATCGTCCCGGACAATTGGTACTTGCTCCAGACAAGCAGACAGAGCATGATATGAACTTGCTGGCCCAAGGCGAAAAACCCGAGGTTTACCTGGATTTCCCAGTAGATATAACAGACTATGAATTGATTGATCTGTTTAATTGGCAGGACGAAGTTAAGAATATGATATCTCAGCTAGAATTTGTGAGAATGGTTGATGTACAGAAAGAGACAGTTGAAAGGTATATTAGAGATATATTTGCCAATCCATTTAGACGATTTGAAGATATGCGTTTTGTCAGGAGAAGTCGTGATATTGAGTATGTCGAGTTTAACCGACATATATTTAGAAAGCTATCAAAAGAGGATGTTGAGTGGATTAAGGAGCATTGTAATAACAAACTTGAGGAGTATTACAAGAGAAATATTTCATAAGTTAGTAGGGTTTGTATAACCGTATTAATGGCCTAAATCCCTTCTTAGCATATCCTCGGCAACAGTTCTCCTGCAGGCATGCGCAGCACTCTTTTCGTACCCAGATCTGTCTGTAAGAGGACCTGCCCCGCAGCCTCACCGGTGACCTCACCGATGAGGGAGGTCTGCCGTCCTAAAGGGTGATTGCGGAGTTGTGCCAGGACCCGGGGTGCAGCCTGGGGAGAGGCAATCACAACGGCTTTTCCCTCATTGGCGAGATAAAGGGAGTCTAGGCCCAGGAGGTCAGCTAAACCTTCTACTGCCGGGTCCCGGGGAATGGCTCCTTCCTCCAGAAGAATCCCCAGCCCGCTTTGTAAAGCTAATTCATTTAGGGTGGTGGCCAGTCCGCCCCGGGTAGGATCACGCATACAGCGTATCTCCGGAGAATGAAGGGGGTTCAGCAGTTCATGGAGGCAGGCACAGTCGCTGACCAGGGAGCTTGTTACAGGAAGGTTGCCGCGGGCGGCCATGATGGTCAAGCCATGCTGACCTAAGGGACCGGAGATAATTACTTTATCACCGGGCTGAATGTGTTGAGGAGAATAATCGATTTCCCCAGGTACAAGACCTAAGCCCGTGGTAGTAATGAAAACCCCGTCACCAGAACCCTTTTCCACTACTTTGGTATCCCCGGCCACTATCTGCACCCCCGCTTCCCGTGCCGTGTGGGCCATACTGGCCACGATTTTTTCCAGGTCTATAAGGGGCAGGCCTTCTTCCAGGATGAAAGAACTGGTTAGATACAGGGGTTTGGCCCCGGAGACAGCCAGATCATTGACAGTACCACAGACTGACAGCTTGCCGATATCTCCTCCGGGGAAAAAGAGGGGTTTAACCACAAAGCTGTCAGTAGTCATGGCCCAACGTCCCGGGGTACCGGGAAAGAGGCCAGCGTCGAGTTCCCGGGTAAGGATGGGGTTAGCAAAGTGTTTATGGAATATCTCTTTAATCAGCTGATAAGTCTTTAAGCCTCCGGCCCCATGGGACATGAGAATGCGGTCTTGGCTCATTTTTCTACCTCCTGTAGTGGTAGCTTGCGGCACAGGAACCTTCCGAAGAGACCATGCAGGGTCCTACCGGTTCCAGGGGAGTGCACTGGTTAGCAAAGAGGAGACAATCCTCAGGTCTTTTCAGGCCTTTCAGGATTTCCCCACAGCTGCAGGCCGTAGGGATTTCCTTGCGGCCAAGTTGAAGAGAGAAGCGCCGGAAAGCATCAAAATCCTTGTATGCTTCATTAAGGCCGAGGCCGCTCTCGGGAATAGGTCCCAATCCCCGCCAGGTGGTTTCCACTGGTGTAAAATATTTGGCTAAATAAGCCAGGGCCTGGGGGTTACCTTCAGGATTGACACCTCTTTTATACTGGATTTCCACCCGGTAAGATTTATTCTCAACCTGCGAAAGGAGCATGAGAAGGCCAAGGAGAATATCTTCGGCGGTAAAGCCTGTGATGACACAGGCTTTATTGTATTCCCGGGCCAAAAATTCATAGGGTTCCCGGCCCAGGATGCTGCTCACATGACCGGGGAGGAGAAAACCGTCAATAGCCGTATTGCCACCACTGACCAGAGCTTGAAGGGCAGGAACAACCCTTTTGTGAAAGGAGAGAACACTAAAATTGTTCACCTTGTGGGCCAGGGCCTGTTCTATAGCAACGGCCACAGTGGGCGCAGTAGTTTCGAAACCTACACCCAAAAACACAATCTCTTCCTGAGGATGATTGATGGCATATTGGAGACAATCCAGGGGGGAATAGAGGATATGCACCTTTGCTCCCTGGGCCCGGACACTTTCCAGGCTCCCCGAAGCTCCGGGGACACGGAGCATATCACCGAAGGTGAAAAGAGTGACGCCAGGCCGGGCAGCCAGTTCCAGGGCCAGGTCAATATCGCCCTGGGACGTGACGCAGACGGGGCATCCGGGCCCCGATAGCAATTCTATTTCCGGCGGTAAAATCTCCCGCAAACCATATTTGGCGATGGCCATAGTATGAGTACCGCACACTTCCATGAAACGAACAGGTCTAACTTTCTCTTTAATTCGTTTAATGAGGTCCGGTACAGTCTTAACTTCCTTGGGCAAATTTATTCAGCTCCTCCCAGAGGGCCAGGGTCTCCAAGGCCTCTTCCCTGTCGATGGTATGAATAGCAAAACCTGCATGGATTAGGACATAATCACCTATCTTAGCCTGGGGGACCAGGGTTATACAAATGGTCAATTGGTTTCCCTGGAGATCAACTAAAGCTTCCTCTCCGCTAATAGAGAGAATTTTGGCCGGAACGGCTACACACATGCTGTTACCTCCCTGCTATGACTGCCTGACCCAGGCTTATTCCCCCATCATTAGGAGGGACCTGGCGGTGTATGAGAACCTTAAAAGCTTTTCTTTCCAGTTCAGTAATGAGACCGCTGAGCAGGACTTTATTTTGCATAACCCCGCCGCTTAAGGCCACTGTGGTGAGGTTTGTTTCTTCCCGTAAGAGGACAAATACCTGGGTGATCATCTCTTGCAGAGTGCGGTGGAACTTTCCGGCAATGAAACCTCTGTCGCCTTTTTTCCGGATGTCGTCAATCAGCTCTGGCCACATTTCCCGGAGGGAGAGGATTTTTACCGGTCCTTCCTGCAGGATAGCAAAGGAGTAGGTTTCTTTGACGCCGGAAATACACAGGCTTTCCAGTTCCATAGCCGCCTGCCCTTCATAGCTGTTTCTCCTGCAGACTCCCGTTAAGGCAGAGACAGCATCGAAGAGACGCCCGCAGCTGGAGGTGAGGGGTATGCGCTGGGTGCCTTGGAGGAGACTCTGGTATAAAGCTATTTCGGAAGGGGCAAAGTCCAGCAGTTTTTCTGCCCACTTTGCGCCTTCCTGGCCCCATTCTTTTAGGAGATAAAGGAGGGCCATTCTATCCGGCCGCTCTACCGTTTTATCACCACCAATAAGCGGAACGTAAGCCAGGTGGGCCAGGCGTTTATATTGGCCCAGGGTTCCCTGGAAGAATTCAAAACCCCAGAGGTTGCCGTCATGGCCATAACCCGTGCCATCACAGACCAAGCCTAATACTTCTTCTGCGTATTCGTTATCCACCAGGCAACTGGTTAAATGGGCCTCATGATGCTGCACACCTCTTAGAGGCAGGTTAAGGCCCTGAGCAAATTGAGTGGTGGCATAACCGTGATGTAAGTCATGGGCCACTATTTCCGGGGCAATATGGAAATAGGACTGGAGGTGAGAGAGGGTCTTTTGAAATTCCAGCTGGGCCTCTAGATTATCCATATCCCCCATATGCTGGCTTAAGAAGGCTTTATCGCCCGCCGCCAGGCAGAAAGTGTTTTTCAGGTCCCCTCCCAAAGCCAGGACTTTACGGGCTAAAGGAGGGATTTTTACGGGGAGGGGCACATAACCCCTGGCCCGCCGAAAGATTTGGGTATGTTTTTTTACCACTGCGGTGATGGAGTCATCACAGCGGTGATAGATGGGGCGGTTATGGAGGAGAAAGTAATCGGCTATGCTTTTTAACCTCTGCAAAGCCTCCTCGTTGGTATAGACAATGGGTTCATGGGAAAAATTGGCGCTGGTCATCACCAGAATGTCCAGGTCCTCCGTAAATAAGAGATGATGGAGCGGGGTGTAGGGAAGCATGATGCCTAAGGTGTTAAGGCCGGGATTCAAGGCAGGCGGAAGGGAAGAGGGAAAAATTTGTTCCAGGAGGACGATGGGGGTCTGGGGGCTTTGTAGCAGTTCTTCTTCTTCCTTGCTTATATAGGCGTATTTCTTTACCGCCTCCAGGTCCCTGGCCATGAGGGCAAAGGGTTTGGCTCCACGGCCTTTGCGCTGGCGTAAAGCGTTAACGGCCTGTTGGTTTTTGGCATCACAGACCAGGTGGAAGCCGCCCAATCCTTTGACGGCTATAATGAAGCCCCTGGCCAGAAGCTGGTTGAAGTCTTGAGAGCAGGCCTTGCCTTCCCCATCCACAAGCTCCAGCCTGGGACCGCACTGTGGACAGGCGTTAGGCTGGGCATGATATCTTCGGCTTTTTATGTCGTGATATTCTTTGCTGCATTCCTGGCACATGGCGAACTGGGCCATCGTCGTGTTGCCGCGGTCATAGGGCACCTGACGGATGATGGTGTAGCGAGGGCCGCAGTTGGTACAGTTGATAAAGGGGTAGTGGAAGCGCCTGTCCTGGGTACTGTGGAATTCCTGTAAACACTCAGGGCAAAGGGCCAGATCGGGAGAAATAAAGATATCGCCTGACTCCTCTTTACTTTCCAGAATGACAAAATCATCATAGCCCTGAACGGGATAAACTTTAGTGTAAATTTCCCTAATTTGGGCTGCCGGGGGGTGTTTCTCGTTGAGGCCTCGGATGAAGGCTTCGATTTGTTCAGTGGAACCTTCCACCCAGATCTCCACGTGGGAACCTTCGTTGCGCACCCAGCCCCTCAACCCCTGTCTTTCTGCCAATCTATGGACAAAGGGGCGAAAGCCCACCCCTTGTATCACGCCCCTTACTTTAATTCTCTGAGCCATTATGTGCGACATGGGGACGGTTCTCCTGTCGCATAAATAGTCGTTAACCATCGATACCAGGCTTCCATACCCTGACCAGTTAGGGCACTTACTTCAAAAACCGGCAGGTTGGGTTTGATGGTTTTCAGGTCCTCGTAAAATTCCCGGAGATTAAAATTTGTGTAAGGGAGCAGGTCTATCTTATTAAGGAGACAGGCAGCCGCTCCTTCAAAAGTGGTAGGATATTTGGCCGGTTTGTCACTGCCTTCCGTTACAGAGAGAATGACCACTTTTTTGTCTTCTCCCAAGTCGAAGGCCGAGGGACAGACCAGGTTTCCCACGTTTTCAATAAAGAGCAGGTTAAGTTTCTCTAGAGGGAGTTCAGCCAGGGCTTTATGGACCATGTTAGCATCCAGGTGGCAGCCGCCCCGGGTATTGATTTGCACTACGGGCACCTCCAGGGCAGCAATGCGTTCCCCGTCCCGGGTGGTCATGAGGTCACCTTCGATGACGCCAATAGTAAGGTGATTTTTTAGGGTGCGGATAGTGGTTTCCAGCAGGGTGGTTTTGCCTGCCCCGGGAGAACTGATGAGGTTGACGACTTTAGTGCCTTTTTCCCTGAAGATTTCCCTGTTCCTGGAGGCCATATCCTCATTGGCCCTGAGAATGTTAGTAACGAGTTTAACTTGCATCATTGCTCACCTCATCTCCTTCAAGGTAATCGATATAAAGGTCCCGCCCCTGGATGATGATTCCGCTCAAACTGGAACAGGATGGGCAGCGGTAGCCGTACTCCAGCCAGGGGTAAGTTAACTGGCAGTGGGAACATTTACTGAGGGCCCGTTGTTCTTCTATAACCAGTTTAGCTCCTGCGGCAAGGGTATCCCTGCTTAGGACCTGAAAGGAAAATCCCAGAGCTTCCGGTACTACGGCCATCATCTCTCCTACCACAATTTTTATTTCCGCTACTTTTTTTAACATGTTGGCCCGGGCTGTTTGCTCGACGATATGAAGCAGTTGCTGGGCCAGCGCCAGTTCGTGCATGTTTCACCCCGTATTAGTTGGTAGTTGTTAGTTGGTAGTACAAAAACGCCCCACTTCCCGACTCCCGACTCCCGACACCCGAATTAATAGAATGTTATTTAATCTTCGGGTAGCGGGGATCGGGTAACGGGTAGCGGCTAACGTTCCAAGGTTTACGGTTAACGAGGAGAAATAAGTTCCTCCAGAATAGCCTTAACTACCTTAGGGACCGCCTCTTCCACCGGAGGAGAGAGTGTTTCCGCAAAGGTTAGAGTATCCTGGGCTTCTACGGCATAGATTATAATTTCTTCCGGCAGGGAGAGGCCTAAGGTTTTACCCAGTTCCAGGGCTGTTATCAGGTTGATATCATGGACCGAGGCCAGACGCCGGGAAAACTTTAGATCCTCCGGCGTCAGACGGTAAATATCACCTACTGTACCTTCTTTCGTTTCAATGGCGTCGACAATAAAAGCTCTTTGATAGCCTGCTAAAAGGTCCAACAGGTTAAATCCTGCCAGGGAAGCCGTGATTACTTCGGTTTTCCCGTTTAGTTTTTTTGTTAATTCTTCGGCAATAACCCATCCCACACCATCGTCACTTAAAATGGGATTGCCCAGACCTACAATAATAGTGTTTCCTTTTACCAAGGCAAGTTTATCCAGGGGTCACCCTGGCTGTTATAAATTTTGATATCTACCGGGAGACCGCCGGGCATGGTGTGGGTGGCGCAGCCAAAACAGGGATCATAAGCTCGAAAAGCCATTTCGATCATATTTAAGGCCTGCTGGTCCAGTTCACCGTTTCTAACGAGACCCTTGGCTGCCTTATCCACAGAGATGTTCATGGCAGCATAATTATGGGCGGTGGCTACGACAATGTTTACTTTTTGCAGGATTCCCTGATCATCCGTCTGGTAATGGTGGTAGAGGGTTCCCCGGGGGGCCTCCACGATGCCAAAACCTTCCCGGGGTACGGCTGTGGGCAAACGCCTGATGTCCGTACTTGTAATCGCCGGGTCCTGAGAGAGTTCCAACAGGCGTTCGGCAGCATAGAGAAGCTCAACTAAGCGTGCCCAGTGGAAAGCCAGGGTAGCGCGAGAGGGTTTACCGCCCAGGGTATCATACATTTTCTCATAAGCTTTTTGAGCCATGGGGGTGGCCATTCCTTCTGCGGCGTTTAACCTTCCCAGGGGACCGACCCAGAGGATACCGCTTCCTTCCCCCTCGACAATTCCTTGCCAGCCGGGATTTTTCAGGTAGGGGAATTTTAAATAAGACCAGCTTTCCACATGTTCGGCGATAAAATCAGGATATTCATGGCTTCTGAATTTAGCAATTTCCTGGCCCTTTTGATCCACAACCCTTACGAAGCCATCATAAAAGTTTACCTTATTATTCTCGTCGACTAAGCCCATGGAGTAGGGAGCTAACTGATACATCTCGCTCAGAATAAGTTTTACGTATTCAGCATTTTTTAGAACTACATCTTCAAAGATTTGCAAGGAGGCTTGCGCAAAGTCCACACAGGACATGGCCATGGTTTCAATGTCCGTGCGTTCTTCTTCGGAAAGGGGCTTACTCATGCCCCCTGGCAGGCCGCATACAGGATGGGTGGCCTTGCCGCCAATCATAGCCTGGATCTTCTGGGCGTAAGAACGGTGTTTGATGACTTCGGCGCCTGTTTCCAGACCTACCTTGGCTACGACCCCCAGGATGTTACGCTGGGATTTATCGGCACCGGGACCTACCACAAAGTCCGGGGCGGCCAGGGCATAGAAGTGGGCGATATGGGAATGAATAAAATGGGCACAGTAAAAAAGTTCTCTGAGTTTTTTGGCGGCAGGGGGAGGGTCTACCTGCCAGAGACTATCCAGGGCTTTGGTGGAGGCCAGATGATGGGCCTCGGGGCAGACTCCGCAGATGCGGGGGACGATGCGGGGCATTTCTTCGGCGGCCCGGCCTTCACAAAACTTTTCAAAGCCGCGCAGTTCGGGTATCTGGAGGTAGGCTCTGGCCACATTTCCTGCCTTATCTAAGAATACTTCGATTTTGCCGTGGCCTTCCAGCCTGGTAATGGGGTCGATGGTAATACGTTTCATGCCTGTTCCCTCCTTTTGACACGCTGTAATAAAGCATCGGGCAAGCCAAACCGGTAAAAGGTGCCGGCAGCATCAACGATAGTTTCGGCGGCCTGGCGGGCTTCTTCCTCAGTGGTAGCCTGCAGAATGGAGGCTAAAGCACTGACCAGTTTAGCGCCCTGGTCGTGGATATGGCCGGTAGGCCCGAAACAGCCCCGGCAGGGCATGTTGGCTTTGATACAGCGGTGCCCGCAGCCATCCCGGGTGGCCGGACCACAGCAGACTAACCCTTGTTCCAGTAAGCATTTTTCCGGGTCCGGGATGATTTGGTGGGGCCGGACAAACCCTTTAAGGTTTTTCTGTTCCTTTACTCTATGGCAAGTATCGCAGAGAGACTTTGTTCCGGCTATTACGCTTCCTTTGGGGGGGAGATTACCGCTGACGATAGCTTCTACGGCTGCCCAGATAAGGTCTGCAGGAGGAGGACAGCCGGGAAGGTAATAATCAACATCTATTACCTGGTTTAAGGTATAAACTCTGTTCATGAAGGCCGGAAGCGTGAGGGTACCCTCGGGAACGGTACTTTCTACCTGGGGAAGAACGCCTTCTTTATTTATAGTAGTGGGACTGGTCTTATAGACCCTTTCCAGGACTCCTTCCCTGCTGGTAAAGTTAGCCAGGCCAGGTATCCCGCCGAAGCAGGCACAGGAACCAAAGGCCACCATTACCCGGGAGCGCTCCCGTAAGGCATGAGCCAGTTCCTTTTGTTCCGAATTGCGTACAGCTCCGTTAAAGAGGCATACATCAATACTGTCCTTGGGAAGGGCTGTGAGGTCTTCGTATTTATAGTCCATGGCGATAGGCCAGAGAACAATGTCCGCGGCCTCGGCCACCTTTAGAATTTTTTCGTCCAGATCCAGGATGGCCACATCGCAGCCCCCACAGGCGGCAGCCCAGTAAATTGCCAGTTTCAGTTTAGGCAAGCTCTTCACCCCCTTGGCGCATGTATGGTCCAATTTCCTTCAGGTCCTTGACCATTTCCTCCACAATACGGGCAAAAATTTCCCCCTGGGAGGCGGAAACCCAGACCTGGCGGAAACGGGCAGGCTCCACCCCCATCTGACTTAAGAGGTTTTCCAGAAGGGGTGTGCGGCGCATGGTCTTGTAATTGCCGTCTACATAATGGCAGTCACCGGGACGGCAGCCGCTGACCAGGACACCGTCAGCTCCTAATTCGAAGGCTTTAAGCACAAAGGTAGGGTCAACCCGTCCGGAACACATGACCCGGACAATGTGAATATTGGCGGGATATTTGAGGCGGGAAGTACCAGCCAAATCAGCTCCCGCGTAGGAACACCAGTTGCAAAGGATACCTACTATTTTCGGTTCAAAGCTTCCTGTCATGCCAACACCCCCTCGAGCTGGGCCAGGATCTGTTCGTCGTTGAAATGTAAAACCGTAATGGCGCCGGAAGGACAGGCGGCAGCGCAGGTGCCGCAGCCCTTACAGACGGCTTCGTTAATAGAGGCGCGACCTGTGGTTTTATCAATTTGAATGGAACGGAAAGGACACAAGCCTACGCAGACCCTGCAGCCTGCGCATAATTCCTTATTGACACTGGCCGTAATGGGTGAAATTTTTACCTTTCCGGTAGCGATAATGGAGAGAGACTGGGCTGCGGCTGCGGAACCCTGGGCTACGGAATCGGGAATATCTTTGGGGCTCTGGCAGCAGCCTGCCAAATAAATGCCGTCCGTAGTGGTGGTAACCGGATCTAATTTAATATGGGATTCCAGGAAAAAGCCGTCGGCGCTGCGGGAGATACCGAAGACCTGGGCCACGTGTTCCGCATCGTGACGGGGGACCAGGGCTGTATTGAGGATGACCATGTCGACGGGTATTTCCCGAAAAACACCCAGCAGGGTATCTTCCGCCCGTACCACAAGCTGCCCGTCTACTTTAGTCACTTCTGCCCCTTTGCCCCGGATGAAGTTGACACCCTCTTCCAGTACGCGGTTGTAGAATTCTTCATACTGCTTACCAAAGGTCCGCATATCGATATAAAATTCATAAACTTCCGCATTGGTGTGGTCTTTGACCATATGGGCAAATTTCACCGAGCTCATGCAGCAGACCCGGGAACAGTAACGCTGGTAATTGGCATCCCGGCTGCCGATACAGTGGAGAATGGCTACACTCCTGGGTTCCTCCCCGTTTTTCATGACAATTTTGCCCTGGGTGGGTCCGGAAGCATTGGTCATGCGTTCGAACTGTAGACCATTTATAACATTATCATAACGTCCGAAACCATACTGGGGTGCTTTTGCAGCATCAAATAATTCATAGCCTGTAGCCAGGATGATGGTGCCCACGTCAATGGTGTGATATTTATCTTTTTGGGCGAAGTTGATGGCCCGGCGCTGGCAGGCTTTCACACATTCCATGGAACACTTTTTCCTATTTAAAAGGAGACAGTGTTTATCATCGATGACAGCCCGTAATGGTACGGCCTGGGGGAAGGGGATATAGGCGGCGCCTCGTTTGGAGAGTCCTAAATCGAAATCGGTCGGGATGGTATCCTTTAAGACACAGGCCGCAACACAATCGCCGCATCCGGTACATTCCACAGGGTTGATATAACGGGGTTTTTCCCTGACCGTTACCGTAAAATTACCTACGTAACCCTCGACAGCCGTAACCTCGCTGCTGGTTAACAAAGTAATATTGGGATGGTCTCCCACCTGGACCATCTTAGGGGTGAGAATACAGGCAGCGCAG
>JAIHAN010000047.1 GCA_020054815.1 Peptococcaceae bacterium
AAGGTACGCTCATGGGGGTTACCCTGGTCTTTCGTGTGGCTGGAGTGAACTGGGACCGCGTTGTGAAGTACCTCAAATATGAAGATAAAGACCCTCATTCCGGTGCTAACCAGATTGCTGCCTGGGGATATGGGAAAGAGGCCCAGGAGTACAAGCCACGGGATAAGATGAGATTTCGCGGGCCCAATGCCGCCCGGCAGAAAGACGGGACTGTGCTGATTAATGCCCTTTTAATTTTCGGTGTCGATGGCCTTGATCCTAAATCTAAAGCAGAGGGCATTGAGCGGGGCAAGAAAGAGATACCCTATATCATTGAATTCATGCGCCAGAAATTCCCCGGCTTTGAGAATGCCGAGTTTGCCGGGACGGCGGAACAGCTCTATGTTAGGGAAACCCGCCATATTATAGGCGAATACAGGCTGACGATTACCGATGTTTTGGAAAACCGGGACCACTGGGACAGGATAGGCCACGGCAGCTACCCCGTAGATGTCCAGCCTACCAGCCCAGGCAACTTTGGTAACGTGATCGGGGTGCCTGACATTTACAGTATTCCTTTCCGTTCTCTGGTTCCTTTAAAAGTAGATAACCTCCTCGTAGTAGGACGCAGCGCCTCTTATGATTCCTTACCCCACGGCAGCGCCCGGGTGATACCTGTGGGTATGGTGGCAGGAGAGGCGGCAGGAGTGGCGAGCGTTTATTCAGTTCACAATAATATTAGTTTCCGGGATATGACGAAATCCAAAGAGGCTATTAGCTGGGTCCAGGAAAGATTAAAGAAACAGGGAGCTTACCTGGTAGAATATACTCCACCCAGGCCCAGGGTAATGGACCACTGGGCTTACCCGGGTGTGAGAGTCATGCGGGAGCTGGGGCTGATCGAGGGCGGCTATACCAATGATTATGGCCTGGAGCGCAAAGCGACCAAATGGAGTCTGGAAAACAAGCTGAATAAAGTATTGCGTATGGCTCATGAGCGCAATTCCAGGGTACCTTTACGAAAAGTAGAGATACCTCTGGAAGTTACGGGCGAAGATATGGTCAGGTTTGCAGCTGAGGGACTGACAGGGGAAAAGCTGTCATTTTCCCAGTCACTGGCTTTATTAAAAGATAAGGGCATTCTCACCAGGGAGATTGAATCCCGTGTGACAGATTGGAAAGAGGTTCCTGATTTTGCCCAGATGCTCAGTTTGCTGGCTAATCTTTATGAATACCTGTTAAAACTTTAGTTTCCGGATACAAGAGGTTGAGAAGAGTGTTACCAGAAAGAAGGTTTGCCATCGTTTTAACTCTTGTGGCGTTTCTTGTTTTGTCCTATCTCAACAACAGCAAAGTTATCCTGGCCAAGGCCCATGTCCCTACCAGGAGCTTTGCTGTTCCTGTTCTCATGTACCACCATTTTGCACCTCCCGGTCTCCATATCGCCTATAACAATGTAATCCTTTCTCCGGATCGCTTTGATCGACAAATGAAATACCTTAAAGAGAACCGCTATAACGTCATTTTCTTGCGGGACCTTTATGATGCCATGGAAAAAGGCAGGCCCCTTCCGCCCAAAACCGTTGTGATTACCATGGATGATGGTTATGAGAGCAACTATGTTTATGCCTTTCCTATACTCAAGAAATATAACATCAAGGCAACTATTAATTTAATCGTTGGTTTTATCAAAGAGGAAAATCCCGCAAAGTTTCACCCGGAGAAAACCACCTTTTTAAGCTGGAAGCAGGTAAAAGAGATGCAGGCCAGCGGCCTGGTGGATTTTCAGTCTCACACCTATAATCATCACCACTACCTTTATGTGGACGCAAATAAAAAATATACTGCTCCCATGCTGGTCTCTAAGGTCTTTAACGAGGAAGACAATAGAATAGAAACAGAAAAAGAATACGAGGAACGTGTTCTATGGGACTTAGCGAAAGCAAAAACTATAATGGAAGAAAAGTTGGGGAAAGAGGTTTTTGCTCTGGCCTATCCTTATGGGGCATACAATCATAAGGTCCAGGACATGGCCAAAAAAGTCGGGTATAAGATGCATCTTACGATTAAGAACGGCCTTAACAGGTATGGTGATTCGCTAACGGATATTAAACGCGTGAATGTAGCGCCCGGTGATGATATGGAAACCTTTACCTATAAACTGCAGCACGGCAGAGAAAAGTAGGCAGCACACCGCTGCCTATTTTGCTGCGCAAATAAAGGTGAGATTAGTGGCAAAATTTAAATTGTTAAGTATTTGGAAATAATAGATGATGGGAAAAGATTGTGACTTGTACCGACAATATGGGGTTGATAAAATGAAGTGTAGGCCTAAGTCGGTGACCGGTGACCAGTTTAATATACCGGACACTGGAGACTGGGCTCTGGTCACTTATATAGGTGCCGGACACTGGACTCTGGTCACTAAATTGGGGGAGATAGAATGAACATAAACAAGAAATTATTAAATAGATTAGCAGTTGCATTAATCATAATCAGTTTACTTGCTTCCTTATACGTAGATTTTTATCGGGTGCAAGCCGAACAGGGGAACAAAACGGTAGAAATTCTCGTCAATTATGATGAACTCTTGATCTTGTCTATGGCTCATCAAGTACCGCTGGAAACCCTGGCTGCACAGTTCAAAGAGGCCGGAGCCACAGGGGTTTTGATGAAAGAACGGACCATCAAAGATCTGGACCGGATGGGCCGGGCTGTACTCTTGACTGGCGGGCAGCTGGCCTTTCAGCAGGAAAATAACAAAGGACTGTTTCTGGGTTTCAAGCCTGTAAAGGAGCACTCATATCTCTTTATCAAGGATAAAGCTACTTATGAAAGTGTTTATCAACAGCTCAGTGTGAAAACCACTACAGTGACAATGGCCAGGGACGATGAAGGCTATCTAATCTCCCTTCCTTTATCCCCAAAAGAGCTGGAAAACCTGGGTGTAGGCTTTATTAAAGAGGATATCATGGCCCTGGAAAAAGGAGGTCTTAGTGTAGTACCTCAAATCCGGGACTGGGTCAAGCCTACGAACAAATCTATAGATGTAGTTGTTGAATCTTTAAAGGAAATTCCTAACCTCTCTCTGGTGGCCTTTAATGACAGGGTCATACCCGGAAGAGATAACCCCGGTTACCTGGCAAAAAAAATCAGTGAGTTAAATGTTCCTGTGGGTATATTTGAGTTTTTTCCTCAGCAAGGATTAGAGCAGCTTGCTGTCTTGATGAATAAGAACGCAGTAAGAATCCATGGCATTGCCGAAAACGAGATGAACAAGTACACGGAAGATCAGGCATTGGACAGGTTCAACCTGGCTGTCACGGAGAGAAATATTCGTGTACTCTTTGTCCGTTTCTTCGGCATTGAGCAGCCCGGTACAGCCTTAAACAGTGCAGTTAAATTTGTGGAACGGGTTAAGAATAACCTGACTAAAGAAGGTTTTAAAGTAGGGCAGGCTTCACAGTTGGCCAGTGTGCCCTATTCAGGCTTGCTTATTTTTTTAGCCGGCCTGGGTGCAGTAGGCGGAGTTATTCTGGCAGCTAACTACCTTTTTGGTGCAAACTGGGGGTCCTTACTGGGCATTCTCGCTCTTTTCGGCTGGGCAGGCATATTGTTTTTAGCGCCTAATCTGGCCCGGAAAGCCATGGCTTTAGCAGCTGTTGTTCTTTTCCCTGTCTTAGGGACTGTTTCAGTTATACGTGAAGAAAGAAGGAATTTACCTCAGGCTGTACTGGCCCTCCTGAAAATGTCTGCCCTAAGCTTAATTGGTGCGGTAATCATGACCGGTCTCATCTCGGATAAGTCCTTTATGCTGAAGCTTGACCAGTTTGCGGGGGTAAAGTTAGCTCATATAGCACCACTGTTCATTATTCCTGTCTACTTCCTGTTCTGGGGTACTGACCCCTTTAAGAAAGCCAGGGAACTTTTGAATTTCCCCGTTCTTTTAAAGCATGCTCTGGCCGGTGTTTTGCTGCTGGCAGGACTGGCTGTCTATATTATCAGAACAGGCAATGATGGTACAGCTCTGGTGAGTTCCTGGGAAACCATGTTCCGCGAGATGCTGGACCGGGTGTTAGGTGTAAGGCCCCGGACCAAAGAATTCTTAATTGGTCATCCTGCTATGCTGGTGCTGCTCTACTATGGTTACGACTTCAGAAAGATTGTGTTATTAATCCTGGGCATCATCGGGCAGGTCTCCCTGGTTAATACTTATGCCCATATCCATACACCTTTGATGATCTCCCTGGTGCGGAGTTTCCACGGCCTCTGGTTGGGAATTATCGGCGGAATCGTCATTATTACCGGGGTCAATTTATTTTTAAAATGGTATGGAAGGAGGGTGGCCTGTGAGTAGAGTAGTTCTGTCCGGCTATTACGGCTTCAATAATGCCGGGGACGAAGCCATTCTCTATGCGATCATCCATACCCTAAGAAATATTGAGCCGGGGATTGAAATTACCGTATTGTCCAATGACCCTGTGAAAACAGCCAGGCAGTATAATGTCAAGGCCTGCAGGCGCTGGAAACTGGGGGAAGTCACAAAAGCTTTGTTAACTTGCGATTTGCTCATCAGCGGAGGGGGTTCCCTCCTGCAGGATGTAACCAGCAAGCTAAGCCCCCTTTACTACCTGGGAGTTATACTAATGGCTAAACTTTTGGAAAAACCGGTAATAGTATACGCTCAGGGTATCGGTCCCTTAAAGACGAGAATCAACAGAAATTTGACTTCGTTTATTCTAAACAGGGTAAATGCCATTACAGTCCGGGATCAAAGGTCGAAGGACGATCTTTTAGCTATGGGTGTAGAAAGAGCTATTACAGTCACAGCCGACCCTGTTCTGGGTCTCTCACCTGAAGCTATTTCCCCTGAAACAGGGAGAGAAATATTAGAACGGAATGGCCTGTGTACAAAAGCAGGACAAAAGCTGCTGGGTATCTATATCCGCTCCTGGAAGGATAATGCGTATCTGAATGATCTGGTCAAAGCCTGTGATCAGCTGGCGGGAGAAGGCTGGAAAATTGTTTTTGTTCCTATGCAGTTTCCGGGAGATATTACCATATCCCGGCAAGCTGCCAAACAGATGAAACACGAGGCTGTCGTTCTTAAAGAAATGTACAGCCCAGAAGAGATATTAAGTATAACGAAAAATATGGATCTCGTTATAGGCATGCGCCTTCATGCTTTGATTAAAGGAGCGGTAGCAGGTGTACCTGTGGTGGGCTTATCCTATGACCCTAAGGTAGACCGTTTTCTGGAGCAAATAGGGCAGCAGGCACTCATTTCAGTGGAAAATTTACGCTCGGAAACGCTTATAGAAATGGTCAATTGGACTTATTCCCGGCGTGAGGAAATAAGTAAAGATTTGCAGAGCAGACTTTCTCCCATGTATCAGAAAGCCTGGCAGAATGCCCGGATAGCGCTGGGGTTGCTTCAGAAGTGATCGACCTTCCGATATCCGACATCCGATTTCCGATTTTTGAGTTGAGAGGGGTTTACCCAGATGTCAAAGAAATTTAAAAGGAGACATCACAGGAGATGACATCAATGAGTAAAGGTATCGCGAGAGCGGCAGTAATAATCATGATTATGAACCTGATGAGCCGGGTTTTAGGCTTTGTCCGGGAGACGGTTATCGCCAAACAGTTTGGCGCCACGGTTTTGACCGATGCCTACCTGGTGGCCTATACTTTGCCCTATTTTCTCCAGGCTGTGCTGGGTATGGCCCTGGTCACGTCTATTGTGCCCGTGGTAACCAAGTACCTGGTGAAAGGTGAGGAGCAAGAGGCCTGGAAGATCGCCAGCATCACTTTAAACTGGACAGCCCTGCTCATGGCTTTTTTCACCTTGCTTGGTATTGTGGGGGCCCGCGGCCTGGTTTATCTTACGGCGCCAGGTTTTGATGCATCCACAACAGATCTGGCTGTCACTCTCACTATCATCATGTTTCCTTCCATTATCTTTATGGGCATAGGTATGCTGATGACGGGCATTCTCAATGCCCGGAAATCCTTTGCCGTAGCTGCTTTTGCTCCCGGGTTCTCCAGCCTGGTCATTATTCTTTCCGTCATCTTCTTTGGTAAATATGGGATTGAACTTCTGGCCTGGGGTACTTTCCTGAGTATGGTGGGGGCCATGCTTATCCAGGTGCCGGTTCTGCGTAAAGCGGGCTTTCGCTACAGCTGGTCCTGGAATCTACGACATCCCGAAGTGAAGGGGATTTTTATTAATCTCGTACCTATCTTCCTGGGTGTTGCGGTAAACCAGCTTTACCTGGCTATCAACAGGTTTTTTGCCTCCGGTTTGGCGGAAGGAAGCATCTCTGCTTTGAACTATGCCAGCAAGCTGATGAACCTTCCCTTAGGTATCTTTGTTTTCGCCATCTCTTCGGCCATATTTCCCACTTTATCGGAGCAGGCCATTAGAGAAGACAGGCATTCTTTGGCTGTGACCCTGGTGCGAGGTTTGAAAATGGTTTTGCTGATTACCCTGCCGGCGGCAGCCGGCTTAATGGCCCTAAAGACCCCCATTGTGAAGCTGCTCTTTGAAAGGGGGGCCTTTGATGCGACGGCCACAAAAATGACGGCTGATGCGTTATTCTATTTCTGCGTGGGCATGTTCGCCATGGCCGCCAATATGGTCATCACCAGGGCCTATTACGCCTTGCGGGATGTAAATACACCCCTTTATATGGGACTTTTCTCCATTGTGGTGAATATTATAGCCAGTGTGCTGCTGGTGAAAAATATGGGACACAGCGGATTGGCTCTGGCCAATACCCTGGCGGCAGCCTTTAATACTGTGGCCATGTACATTTTCCTGAGAAAACACCTGCCTAATCTGTTGGTGAAAGATTTATTGGCCACCGTTCTCAAATCCCTGGTTTCCTCTCTTCTCACGGCTTTAGCGGCCTGGAAACTCTATGTTTATTTACAGGCTGCTGTTGGCACCGGCGGTGGGACCAAAGTATTGTTAGGGGAAGTTTTTTTGAGCATTTTTTTAGGAATGGCTGTCTACGGCCTAACCATTTTGCTCCTGAGAGAACGGGAAATGCTTTATATCCTCAATACTTTCTTAAATAAATTGGGCATCCGGTTTAGTTTGTTAGAAAATGCAAAAAGGATTTGATTTCTTTTTGTCGAAAAAAATCTGTAACGGCATTTCGATTTTGGTGACCAGTGTCCAGTAATCGGTACCAGTACCAGGTACCCGGTCAATGCTGCGAACTGCGAACTTTTAGGAGGAAAAGCATGTTAGATTCCATACAGATTCAAAATATACTCCCCCATCGTTATCCTTTTTTATTGGTAGACAAAATCGTGGAAATAATCCCCGAAAAGAGAATCGTGGGAATTAAAAATGTGACTGTTAACGAACAATTTTTTCAGGGGCATTTTCCAGGGAAACCTGTCATGCCCGGTGTTCTCATTGTGGAAGCTCTGGCCCAGGTAGGGGCGGTACTGGTTCTAAGTAAACCGGAAAATCAAGGAAAGATTGCCTTTTTTGCGGGTATTGACAACTGCCGGTTTAAACGCCAGGTCGTTCCCGGAGATCAATTGCGCCTGGAAATCGACGTGATTAAGTTGAAAGGCATCGTTGGCAAGTGCCAGGCTAAGGCCTACGTTGGAGAGGAACTGGCCTGCGAGGCCGAATTGATGTTTGTATTGGAGAAATGATAGACAAATATTGCCACCGGTGTTATAATTCATATTTGAGACTGGTCCCTGTTTCAAGACGTGAAATCTAAGGAGGCACTTTGGGTGTTAAACTATTTTTATCCGCTCATCATCGCCTTTTGCGTGGCTCTTTTTGGTACGCCACTGGTAAAAAGGCTTGCATATAAGATTAAGGCCGTGGATAAACCGGCAGCCCGTAAAGTTCACCAGAAGCTGATGCCCCGTTTAGGCGGTTTGGCTATTTGCATTGGCTTCTGGACGGCTCTATTGCTGACCCAGGAAATGACCAGGGAAATCTACGCCTTATTGGGCGGGGGATTGTTAATTATCCTTGTGGGCATCGGGGATGACATTAAAGGTGTTTCCCCTAAGACTAAGTTGTTAGTACAGGTTTTGGCTGCTTGTATCGTATTGGCTGCCGGTGTCCGTGTGAATTTTATGACACACCCCATTGACGGTGTCATAGATCTGGGTTATTTAGGTTATCCCCTGACTGTTTTGTGGATCATCGGTGTTACCAATGCCGTTAATTTAATTGACGGTTTAGACGGTTTAGCCGCCGGAGTGTCGGCTATCGCCGCTGTTACCTTAGGCATCGTCTCTTTGATCGAGGGCGTTACTGCCATGGCTTTTATTCCTTTTATCCTGGCAGCCAGTATTCTTGGTTTTCTTAAGTATAATTTCCACCCTGCCCAGATCTTCATGGGCGATACGGGCTCCCTGTTCTTAGGCTTCAACCTGGCCACCATTGCCATTATAGGCCTAACCAAGAGCGCTACGGTGATTTCCCTCTTTTTACCCATTGTCATTTTAGGGATACCCATCATGGATACTCTCTTTGCCATTATACGCCGTTACCATAACGGTAAACCTATCTTTAGCGCTGACAAGGACCATCTCCATCACCGTCTGCTGGCTTTAGGATTAAGCCACCGGCATACAGTGCTGGCCATTTACGGGGTAAGTTTACTCCTGGGTGTGTCGGCCGTCTTGATGGCCTTAGTGACTACTGCTCAGGGGATGTTGATCATGGTAGTAACCACCCTGGGGGTATTTATCGGCGCCGAAAGAGTCGGTATCTTAAGAGGCCGGGATTTGAAAGACGCCAAGCATAAAAAGGCTTATAATACTGTAGCGAAATAGATCCCGATTCCCGCTGTCCGATACCCGAAACCCGAATCATTCGTTTTTAAGCGGGAAACGGGAAGCTGGCGGCGGGTAGCCCATGTAAGTAGAGGAAGGAGAGAGGAGTATGAGGCTGCGTAATATAATTATTGGAGGAGCCCTTTTATCCATTGTGGTCGGCTTTACCCTGGGGAAGACTGTGGTTGCTGACTCTCCTGCTCCGGGCTCAAGTGCAGACCCTGTAGTCTCTAAGAGTTATGTGGACAAGGCCCTGCAGGACCGTATTAAGGAACTGGAAACTGCCGTTGCCGACTTAACCGTAAAGTCCCAGGCCCTGCAGACGGCCTTAAATGAACTGCAGGCTAAAGTGAATAAAACACCTGTAAGGACTACTCCCGCTACGCCGGGGACAAGCACTCCCTCCACACCAACGACACCTGCCACCCCTCCGCCAAACAATACCTCCGTGGTAGGGAAAACAGCTTATGTAACGGGGAGCACATCGGTGAACGTCCGGAGTGGACCTTCCACCAGTAATTCAGTGGTAACCAAGGTAAACAGCGGGGATATTATGGTGATCCAGCAGGTAAAAGACAGCTGGTATCAGGTAAAACTCAGTGACGGTAAAACGGGCTGGGTGGCCAGCTGGGTAGTAGAAGTAAAGTAAAGGTCGGGCATTGCCCGACCTTTATTTATTTCTGCCACTCTGTAAATATTGGCACCTCAGTTAGCATAGTCACCCCCATAAAGGTTGGACAGGCTGACGTAATATTATGGTGCAAATGATAACAAGAGCAGCAAGGAGGAATACATAATGAAAAGACCAAGTAAAATCAAAGTTGCCCTGTTGACAGCAGCCTTTATGACTAATATAGGTATTATACCTGCATTGGCTGATACTACCGGGACCTTACAAAACAATACTCAGGTAACAGCCAACACGGCTGCTACGGTAGATGCAGGCATGACTCCCGATAACACCTTGTATGTCTTCGAAAAGATGTTTGAAGAGGTGCAGCTTTATGCAGCCCTGAAGGCTGAGCATAAAGCCCAGCTTCTGGCCCAGTTTGCCGCGGAGCGTTTGGCGGAAGCCCAGGCCCTGGATGAGGCCGGGAAAAAGGCCCTGGTAGTAAAAACAGTGGAGGACTATGTCAAGACGCTGCAGAAAGCAGAAAACCAGGCCACCGCTACTGTAGAAGAGGGTAAAGAGTTACAGGCAGTCCTTACAGAACTGGAGAAACTCTGCGATGCCAATATGGCCTTATTAGAAAAGATTAAGGCTGAAATCCCCACCCTCCAGGAGAACTTAAACCAGGTCAAAAACAAGCTGGAAGTTGTTAAAGCAGTCTCCAACCTCATCAAAACTGTAAATGAGGCGGAAGCCGAGGACAGTACCTCTAATCAAAAAACAGGAACAACAAATACTACGCAGACAACTACTAATCAGCAAGATAATGTTTCTGAGCAAACAACGGAGGCAACTGTAATTATCGTTACCTAGCAGAAAGAGCTTACTAAGGAACTGGTGCAGCAGCTGCGAGCTAAAGGCTGGGGTTGGGGCGAAATCGCCATGGCCTCTGTGATGGCGAAAAAAGCTGAGAAGAACGTGAGCGACATCGTGGCCCTGAGAGATAAAGGTTTAGGCTGGGGGGAAATTGCCAAAGAACTTGGCATTAAAATGAAGGATGTGGCCAAAGGTCTGGGGAAATGGGTGCATGAGGCAAAAGTGAAGGCAGCCAAAATAAAAGCCAACATGATCAAAGCAAAAGTCAATCAACTGAAAAAGCGTCCCGAAAATTTGCTTGAACTTCAGGAGGCTATGCAAGAGTTCCAGGGCGAAGCCGAGAAACTGCTGGCAGAGATTCAGGCTGATGAGGATAATGAGGAAGCGGTAAAAGAAATCAAGGAAGTTGTAAAGGAATTGAATAAAGAATTGAATAACGCTTTCAAGAAACACGGTAAGAAAAAAGACTAACACATAAAAATGCCCTGATTTTCAGGGCATTTTTATGTGTTAGCAAAATAAACAGTTGTCCGGGTCCGGGAGGCGATTTATACTAAAAGAAATAAGCTTATAGGGTGATTATATGAAGAAGTTCAACTGGGAATATGAATGCCGGCGCTGCGGTACCCGTTTTAACAGTAAAATAGAGGGAGATAAAAAGATAGTGAAATGTCCCTTCTGTTTCCTGGAGGGGGAGGATCATTTCCTGACACCGCTGGATTATTATTATGATGATAATGGCATTATGCGACTAAAGACCTGTTATGGATGAGGCGGTTGATTAAACAAGCCGGCGGCTTGAAGGAATTGGTTATTTGCAAATGAGATCTAGAGCAAAAGATTAAGGGGCCCCATTAAGGCCCCTTAACTATTGATCCAGACGGCATTATATTGTGGATCCCATTTAACGTCAGCCATATAGTTCACGATGGTGATAGGAACCACAATCCTTTCGTTTACTGTTAGGCGTGGGTAGTGTTCTAACTTTATTTTAAATCCGTTAATAATTATATAGTCCCACCAGACTGAAAGTTGTATTTCTCTTGCACCTTTAGTGAGTCTTAAGACTCCCTCACCTGTAGGTAGAAAACTAAAATCCATTTTGTAACCAAGCCATTTACTAAGCTGCCTGACAGGTATCATGATTTCATTATGCCCGGAGATATAGGGCTGGTCTTCAGGGAAGAGGATCCGGGTATAGTCCACGTATACTTTGGGTGTTTTCGTTTTATTCAGCCTGGCCAAGTCTTTATATAAAACTGGTTTGGGTATTAGTCCTTGCTGCTTTACCTGGGAGGGCACCAATCCTCTGGGAGAATCCTCCCAGTATTCATATCTTTCAGTGTAGCCCTCTATCATCCACTGGTTGATTATATTCCAGTTTACTATTGTCCAGGGCCTTAACCTCAGATTAGACGGGGCATTTTTTTCTACCCACTTTTTCGCCTCGCTTAGACTATCACATGATTCCGGAAGAGGTATGATTTCTTGTACATTTCTTTTGACCATCCCATAGTGCAGGCTGCCTTTAATATCAAGGCTCGCCGAGGTACCGCTGTAAATGTCATACAATCTTATGATGGCGTTTTTCTCAGAGTTTAATTGTTCGCCTACCAGCACCGAGTATTCTTTACCCGGAATTATAGGGTAGTGGGCTGACCAGGCATACAGGGGTTGCACGAAAACGGTAATTAGGAAAAAAACGGTGAAAACCATGGTTATGTAGACTTTTTTCATTCCATCCCCCCTAACCGCAGTTCTCTTAATTATATTATCCAATGATACAGACGTAGGTGGCAAGGGATTTGTTCCCGAAAAAATAGGATCTTTCCGGTACTTTTAATTAACTTTAGATGTAACCCGGCAAAGCATAACTGAGTTATTGAAAAAGCTGGCGAAGGAAAAGAAAAAAAGAGAAAAGCTAGATCTTCCGCCAAAGTAAAGGGCAGATAATAATAAAAAGATAAGCCGGTTCCTCTTTTTAAGAGGACCGGCTTATCTTTTTATATCTGCATTAATTATTTACTCATCATCTTCTTAATCAAACGAATATCTGTATCGTGATCCAGGAGGTGATTAGTAATTCTGGTGATGTGGCCTTTGATTTGGGTAACATCTTCCTCCATCCGGCAAAGGCGGGCGTCGGAGACTTCCACCCGGTGTTCAATAGCTTTTAATAATTGCGTGTGCTCCTTTTGTCCTTCTTTTAGACCGGATATTTCCTTTTCCATACTGGTCATTTTTTCTAAGATTTGTTTAAGTAATTCCTTCTCCTCCATAAAACTCTCCTTTCTTTCGGGAAGAAGTTTTTTGTATAATTAAACAGCTTGTACATCACAATTATATCATACCACTGTAAATACCTACTAACAACCTGCAACTACCAACTATAACAGCGGCGACAATAACCTGGCCCCTGACTCCAGGAACCGATTGGTTAAGGGACGTTCCTTGAAGGTTTCCAGGTCAATCTGCTGGCAGTGTTTTAGGTCTGCAAAGAAGTCTTTTTCCAGGCGTTTGGTAGTTTCTTCGTCATAGATAAAGGCATTTACTTCGAAATTCAGCTCAAAACTGCGCTGGTCCATGTTGGCCGAACCCACGGTAGAGACAATGCCGTCAATCATCATTGTTTTCGCGTGAATGAATCCCTTTTGATATAAATAAATTTCCACTCCCGTTTCCAGGAGTTCTTCCACGTAGGACATGGAGGCCCAGAAGACAATCTTATGATCGGGCTTGGCGGGGAGGATTAACTTTACATCTACCCCGCTCAGGGCAGCAGTTTTGAGGGCGGTAAGGATGCTTTCATTAGGTACGAAATAAGGTGAGGTGACATAGAGGGATTTTTCTGCTGTGGCCATGGCATAGTAGAATACCTGCATTATGGCTTCCCATTCGGTATCGGGGCCGCTGGCCGTAATTTGTACCACCTTATTTCCATAGGGCTCTTTAACAGGGAAGAGGCCAGAAAATTCCTCTTCCAGGGCCTGACGGGTTACAAAATACCAGTCCTGGAGGAAGATACGCTGGAGGAAATAGACGGCATTACCCCTCAGTTCCAGGTGGGTGTCCCGCCAGTAACCTATCTTGGGGTCCCTGCCCAGGTATTCATCGCCGATGTTAATCCCGCCTACAAAACCGATGGTGCCATCCACAACGAGAATCTTGCGGTGGTTGCGGTAGTTTATTTTGCTGTGTAAGAAGGGCAGTTTCACCGGGAAGAAGGGTTCAGTTTCGATGCCTGCCTGGTTCAGTTCCTGCAGGTATGTCCTGCCCAGTTTCCTTGAACCCAGCCCATCATAGATAACGCGCACCTTTACACCTTCTTTGGCCTTGGCCATGAGAAGGTCTTTTATTTCGTTGCCGATTTGATCATCGCGGAGGATGTAGGTTTCCAGATGAATATGTTTTTTGGCGCCCTTGATGGCCTCCATAAAAGCCGGGAAAATCTCCTGCCCATCGGTTAACACCCGAAGGCTGTTGTTGAGGGTGATGGGAAAATCGGCGTTGCTCAGGATAAGACGGATGAGTCTTTCCTTGGAGCGGGTAATGTGGGGGAGGTGACTCTCGTGTTCGGTAAAACTGTCATCCAGAGGATAGATATAATTGTTGAGGGCCGCTTTTCTCCTGACCATGCGGCGTTTACGAAACTGGCGGCCGATGGTGAGATATAAGATAAATCCCATGATCGGCAAGAAGATAAGGATCAAGAGCCAGGCCACGGTTTTGGCAGGGTCCCGTCTCTCCAGGAAGATAACAATAGCAGTGAATACCACCAGGGAAGCGAAGATTACTGAGAAGATATTCAGGGTTACTTCCCACATCCCGGGAAAGGGAATATACCTGGCCAAAGAAGGGACGGAAGCAGGGTCAATCCTGTTAATCAGATACACCTCTGTGACAAGGAGGAGAAGAATAAACAGGAAGATGATGATAAACTTCAGGGACTTGAACATTTGCATCGTTGCTCCTCCTCTCATCGTTCTGCTATTTATATTCTACCAATATATAGTGTATAGACAAAGGATGTTATGAGCCTGTCTTTGCCCGTATTATATAACAAAAAATTTACCAAAGATAGCCTGGCAATACATTGACAACCAATTTTTCACACCATACAATAGAGTGTGGCTGACCGACTGTTCGGTCAGGCACGAGTTGTGAGGAGGTTACATATGGCATGAAGAGAATACACCTAAGTATCGTTTTGACACTTTTGGTCTTTAGTTTGCTGGTGGCAGGATGCGGCAGCAAGAAGGCTGACAAAGCCTCTGTCCCGGAAACAAAAAAAATCCCTGTAACTGTAGAAATTGTGAAAAAGGGTAATATGGAAAAAAGCATTCCTCTTGGCGGTCTGCTGCAGCCCCAGGATGAGGTGGCCCTGGCCAGTAAAAACCCCGCCTTTAAAATATTGAAAGTGCCGGTCCGTGTGGGGGATGGGGTAAAAGCCGGTACTCCTCTGGTCGTTTTCGATGGGAGGGACATAGAACTCCAGATCAGGTCGGCACAGGATTCTTATAACGATGCTAAGCTGAATTACGAACGCAACAAAGAGCTTTACGATGCGGGGGCCATAGCCAAGTCTCTTCTGGAACAAGCCGAGCTGCGCCTGTCAGGTGCCGAAATCGCCCTGAACAACCTGCGGATTCAGCAGGAAAACACCGTGCTTATTTCTCCCATAAATGGCGTGGTCTCTGCCATTTCCGCAGTAGAAGGCCAGCTGGCGGGCAGTATGCCCCTGGTTTCCGTAGTGAACATAGATAAACTGAAGCTCCAGGTACAGGTAGGCGAAGCCTATATTAATAAACTGCGGAAGGGCGGCGAAATGCAGGTAAGCATTCCTGCCGCCTCAAAAGAGAGCTTTACCGGGATAATTACCAATATTGCCCCGCAAATAGACGCTAGGACCAAAGCCTACCCTGTTACTTTGGAAGTAGAGAATGCCGGCGGCGAGATCAAGGGCGGCATGTACGGGGAAGTACAGCTAGTGGTAGACAGAAAAGAAAATGTTATTGTTATACCCCAGTACGCTATCCTGGACCAGGATCAAAAGAAAGTGGTTTATATAGTGGAAAATGACACGGCCAAAAGAAGAGAAGTTGAAGTCGGTTTAACTCTGGGCGACAAGGCAGAGATTGTCAAGGGACTCAATCCCGGCGAAGCTTTAATGGTAGAAGGACAGTATGGGGTGAAAGATGGCAGCCCCGTTATCCAGGCAATAAGGGGTGAGGCTAAATGAGGCTTTCCGATTTAGCTGTTAAACGTCCTGTCGCTATAGCGATGGTCTTCCTGGTGATTATCCTTTTGGGTACAGTTTCCATGGGAAGATTGAACCTGGACCTGTTTCCGGAATTAAACCTGCCTATGGTCCTGACCATGACGGACTATGAAGGTGTGGGTCCCGAGGAAATCGAGAATTTGCTGACGCGGCCTATAGAGGGCGCTATCGGCACAGTCAACGGCGTGAAAAATATTCACGCTACATCCCAGCACGGCAGGTCCGTGGTTTTCGTGGAATTTGCCTGGGGCACGGATATGAGTTTTGCCGTAAACCAGATACGGGAAAAAATAGATTTTATTGCGCCCATGCTGCCCAAAGATGCCAAAAAGACGCTGATCTTTAAAATAGACCCCAACCAGATGCCCATTATGTACCTGGGCCTGAGCGGCAGTGTGGATTTGGCTACCCTGGACAAAATAACCAGGGACATTATCAAACCCCGCTTAGAGAGAGTCAATGGCGTGGCTTCCGTAGGGAGTGACGGGGGTGTTACCAGAGAGATTCGTATTTCCGCTGTACCCCAGCGTTTACAGGCCTATGGTTTGACCCTGGACCGTATAGTTTCTTATCTGATGATGGAGAACCGCAATACTTCGGCAGGCACTGTGGAAGAGGGCCTCAAGGAACATACCGTGCGTGTTACCGGGGAATTTAACAGTGTCCAGGAGATAGAGGGATTACAGATACCCCTGCCTTCGGGCGGCTATGTGAGGCTGGGAGACCTGGCCCGGGTGGAAGATACTTTTAAGGAAAAGAAAACTTTTGTCTTCATGGATGGGCAGCCGGCGGTACAGATCACCGTGCAGCGCCAAACCGATGCCAATACTGTCAAAGTATCGGATGCTGTACATAAAGAACTGGCGGAAATCAGAAAAGTCCTGCCCAATGGTGTAGAGATTAAAGTGGCGTTTGATTCCGCCCAGTTTATCCGCCAATCCATCAATAGGGTGACGGGCAATGCCCTGATTGGCGCAGTCTTGGCCGTCTTTGTTCTGCTCCTGTTCTTAAGGAATATCAGAAGTACCTTGATCATAGGCACAGCCATACCTATTTCCATCATTGCCACCTTTATACTCATGTATTTCGGCGGCCTGACCTTAAACCTAATTTCTTTAGGGGGGCTTGCCCTGGGTATCGGCATGATGGTGGATAACGCCATCGTTATCCTGGAGAATATTTACCGCTACCGCCAGAACGGGTATTCCCGGATAGAAGCAGCCATGAAAGGGGCCAATGAAGTAGCTGTTGCTGTAACTGCATCTACTTTAACATCTATTGTGGTGTTTTTGCCCATTGTTTATGTAGAAGGGATGGCTTCACAAATTTTCCGGCCCATGGCGCTGACCGTATCTTTCTCCTTAATCGCTTCCTTAATGGTAGCCTTAACCCTGGTGCCCATGTTGTCTTCTAAGATTCTTAAAGTTGACAGGATTAACAACGGCAATGGCAATGGAAAGGCGCGTTTTAAGCTGATTTCCAGGCTATCCGATAAATGGGGCTATTTACTTGAACGCCTGGACGAAAAATACCGCACCGTACTTCATTGGGCCATTAATCATAAGAAAAAAGTAGTCTTTGGCACCTTAATTCTCTTTATTGTCAGCTGTGCCTTAATTCCTTTTGTGGGCATGGAGTTTATTCCCAAACAGGATACAGGAGAATATGTTGTTAACATTGATTTGCCCAAGGGAACGGCCTTGCGGGAAACCCAGCGGGTAACAGAGATGGTGGAAGCATATATTGCTGAGCTTCCCGAACATGACTGGACCTTTTACTCCGTCGGTATTCAGAGCGGCATGTTTGGTTCCAGCTCATCTCCTGAGCAGGCTATGATCCGTGGTAAACTTAAAGATAAAAAAGACCGGCAGCGCAATATTGACCAGGTCTTAGATGAACTCCGCGAAAAATGTGCTAATATTCCCGGCGCCAGGATAGAAATTAAGGCTCAAGAAGGAAGCATGGGCCCCAGTACCTCACCCATCGATATTGGTATCATGGGTGATAATCTGGAAGTATTACAGATGCTTTCCCAAACTATTGCCCAGCGGGTAAAAGAAGTGGAAGGGACCCGGGAAGTGAAGACTTCCCTGGAAGATGGACGCCCGGAAATCAGCATCAAACTCAACAGGCAAAAAGCAGACCTGTATGGGATTAATGCCTCCCAGCTTGCCAGCCTTGTCTCTACCGCGGTAAACGGCTCGGTAGCTACCCGTCACCGTGTGAAGGGTGAGGAAATCGATGTACGGGTGATTCTTGACGAAAATTACCGGAAAAACCTCAATGACCTGGAGAACCTGACCCTGATGTCCCAGACCGGTGCTCTTGTTCCCCTGGGGGAAGTGGCTGATTTACAAATTACCAGGGGACCGACCAAAATTGACAGGCGCAACCAGACAAGGCGTGTAGCCATTACCGGTGATATTTCGGGACGGGATTTGAAGAGTGTCACCCAGGATATCCAGCTGGCCATTAAGGATATTACGTTACCACCCGGAGTTCAGCTGGAATTTGGCGGGGCCAATAAAGAGATGATGGAGTCTTTCCAGAGT
>JAIHAN010000048.1 GCA_020054815.1 Peptococcaceae bacterium
TCTACATACAATTACTCACTTAAAAGAAGGACCGGTCAATTCCTGGATTGAGAAATACATCTTTCCCGGTGGTTACATCCCCTCCCTCAGGGAACTAATATGTGACTAGATAAAGAGATTAACTCCCGCTTGATCAGCTTCACCTAAATAAGTGGCCACTCCGGCAAATTCCAGGCCGGGAATTAATTCCTCTTCTTTTATACCCATCACATCCATAGACATGGTGCAGGCCACCATTTTCACACCCAGTGCCTGGGCAGAAGCGATAAGTTCGGGAAGGGTGTTAACCTGCTTATCCCCCATGATTTTCTTCATCATTACGGCTCCCATTCCCCAGAAGTTCATCTTGGACAATCCCAGTTTTTCTGCACCTCTGGGCATCATCCAACCAAAAATCTTCTCCAGGAAGCCCTTTTTCACCGGGACATTTTCGGGCTTGCGTAGAATATTCAGTCCCCAGAAGGTAAAGAACATGGTGACATCGTCGCCCATTGCTGCAGCCCCGTTAGCAATAATGAACCCGGCCATGGCTTTGTCTAAATCACCGCTAAACATGATGATGGTTTTTTTATTGGACTGGACCATGTTCCCCCTCCTAATTCTTTTTAATGGTAGCAATAATTACCCCATCTTTTTCGGTTATGTCAATCAGTTCATTACCTGTTTTTTTGCACCAGGCTTGGACATCTCTTTTGAAACCAGGGTCGGTAACTTCGATCTTGATAACGTCTCCCTCAGCACACTGTTTGCTTTGATTGAAAAGCTGAACGATAGGACCGGGGCATTGAAGCCCGCGAGCATTAATAAGATATTCTGCCATGCTAACTCCTCCTCTGTTTATTCCACGGTATAGGGATAGGCTTCAATACCTCCGTCGAGGATCGCCACATCCGCAAAACCTAATTTTTTAAGCGTGGGCAGGGTTAAATAAGCCCTCTTCCCCACTTTGCAAACAAGCACTATTTTTTTGTTGCGGGGTATTTCATCTAAGCGGTTTGTCAATTGGTTAAAAGGAATATTCAGGGCACCAGGTATGGCCTTAACGAAAAACTCAGCCTCCGTTCGTACGTCGATCACTGCAATCTCTTCTTTTTCCAGGGCAGTCACCAGGTCTTTGGGGTTCATTCCTGTAAATTTACTCTGCAGCTTGTTGAGCATTACGTTAGCCGCCAGGATGGTAGAACTCATGGCCATGGAGAAAGGCGGGGCATATGCCAAGTCCAGGCGGGCCAGTTGTTCCACCGTAGCCCCGCAAGACATCATGGCTACAATAATATCAATAGGCTTATCAACTACACCTTCCCCTACAATCTGAGCACCCAGGATTTTACCTGTTTCCTTTTCTGCAATAAGCTTCGTAATAATCTGCCTATAACCCGGATAATAATGGGCCTTGTCGTTAGCCGGAACTAAAACCGTTTCCACGGCATAACCTTTTTGCGTTGCTTGTGCCTCTGTTAAGCCTGTACGAGCAGCCTGCAGTTCAAAGAGCTTAATAACACTGGTCCCCAGAACACCGGGTAAAAAGTCCGCTTTTGTTTTATGAGCAACATTCAGACCAGCAATCCTCCCCGTTTTGTTAGCCGTAGAACCCATAGGATACCAAACAGGTTCCTGGGTTAAAAGGTGGGTGTTTTCGGCACAATCCCCCACAGCATAGATACCGGGAATGTTAGTTTCCATGTATTCATTTACGGCAATACACCCGGTAGGCCCTAGTTCTATCCCCGCTTCCTTAGCTATCTTGGTATTGGGACGAACCCCTCCGGCCCAGACCACTAGTTGAGCCGGCAACACATCCTGAGAAAGCTTAACACCTTGGACTTTACCTTCGGAGTTACCAGTAAAACCGCAAACCCTGGTGGAAGTTCGTATCGCTACGCCCTTTTCTACCAGATAGTTTTGGATATACCGGGCTATTTCCTCGTCATAGCCTGGGAGAATGGTAGGGGCCATCTCTACCACAGTGACGGTGATCCCCTTCAGAGTAAGGTTTTCTGCCACTTCCAGGCCAATAAAGCCAGCACCCACCACCACAGCCTTCTGAACTGCTCCCTCATCCACCAGCTGACGAATGGCTTCCGCATCATCCACCGTTCTCACGGAATAAATATTCTTGAGGGTAATTCCTTCAACAGGTGGTAAGACGGGCGAAGCGCCTGTAGCTAAGATAAGATAATCATAAGAAACTTCATGACAGGCGCCAGTGTTCAGTTCGGTAAACCGTACCGTTTTGCCGGTAGGATCAATGCGGGTTACCTCTCGCCCGGTTAAAACTAAAATTCCCTGTTCCCGCTCAAATTCTTCGGGTTCCCTCACTACCAGTTCCTTGCGGTCTTTGATGATACTCCCTATATAATAAGGGAGGCCACACCCAGCATAAGAAACATCTTTATCTCTGGCGAGTACTATCACTTCCAAGTCCGGATTTTCCCGTTTAGCTTTGCTGGCCGCCTTGGTGCCTGCCGCCACACCGCCAATAACTACTACTCTCTCCTTCCTCATAACCTCTCACTCCTCGCACTCAAGCTTTTAAATCAGAAAAATTACAGATATTTCTTCTACATTAATCAACTTTGTGCAATTCCGCACTAGTACAGCCAAATATATTATTATTCATATATATAGTAATGTCAATGTTATATTTTGGAATAATCTTGACCGAAAAGTACTGTTACGTTTCTAAGAATAAGTAGAAAGAGCTCCCAACGGAGCCCCTTATACTTATTGCACTACATCATAACCCTGGTCTTCAATTTCCGTAACAATTTGTTCAAATTTTACTTTCGCCGGGTCATATTCAACTGTAACAGTTTTTTCACCCAGATTTACTGCAGCATCCACCCCAATACCCTTTAGGGCTTTCTCAATAGACATTTTGCAGTGGTTGCAGGACATGCCATTCACTTTTAATACTTTTTTCTCCATAATTAACCTCCTAAATTGTTGATTTAATTTATTTTTATCTGGAAGCTGATTTATGCTTCCAGCGCTTCAATCTTAGGGCATTTGTCACTACGGAAACAGAACTGAAAGCCATAGCTGCTCCCGCTATAACCGGGCTTAATAAGCCCATGGCCGCCACGGGAATACCCAGTGTGTTATAGATGAGGGCCCAGAAGAGGTTTTGCTTAATATTGCGCATGGTAGCCCGGCTTAGTTTAATACTTGCCGGTATGCCCCTTAGGTCACCACGCATGAGGGTGATATCGGCAGCCTCCATGGCCACGTCAGTCCCTGTGCCGATAGCCATCCCCACATCAGCCGTGGCCAGGGCGGGAGCATCATTAATCCCGTCACCCACCATGCCTACCTTTTTACCCTGGGCTTTGAGTTTTTCTACTTCATTAGCCTTATCTTCGGGTAAGACTTCCGCCAGGACATGGGTGATTCCAACCTGTTTGGCAATGGCCTGAGCGGTACGCCTGTTATCACCCGTAATCATGACTACATCAATACCCATGGCCTGGAGTTCTCTGATGGCCTCCGCTGAATTCTCCTTGACAGTGTCAGCCACAGCAATAATTCCTGCAATGGTACCGTCCATAGCCATCAGCATGGCTGTCTTACCCTGGTTTTCCAGTTCACTCATTTTATCTTCTATTTGCTCAATGGCCACATTTCTTTCTCTCATCAGTTTTCTTGTACCCAACAATATGGCTTTATTGTCAACAGTAGCTTCCACACCATGACCCGGGATAGCGGCGAAATGTTGTGGGTCGGGTAATTCACCGAAGACTTCTTTGCCCCGTTTGACAATGGCTTCCCCTAAGGGGTGTTCGGAACCTTTCTCGGTAATGGCTGCGATGCGTAGTATTTCATTTTCTGATAAGGAAATTAGGCTCAATACATCAGTAACTTCGGGCTGCCCTTTGGTGATGGTTCCTGTTTTGTCAAGGACGACTGTATCGAGCTTATGGGCATTTTCCAAATGTTCTCCACCCTTGATCAAGATACCGTTTTCTGCTCCTTTGCCTGTCCCCACCATGATGGAAGTGGGAGTTGCCAATCCTAAGGCACAAGGGCAAGCAATAACCAGAACAGCGGTAAAGTTAATGAGGGCTCGCGTGAAGTTACCTGGGTCAACAATAAAGTACCAGACTAAGGCTGTAGCAATGGCAATCACGATAACAGCAGGTACGAAATAGGCTGAAATTATGTCGGCTAATCTCTGAATCGGAGCCTTGGAGCCTTGAGCATCTTCTACGATTTTGATGATCTGGGCCAAAGCCGTGTCTTTACCAACTTTGGTAGCCTCAAACTTGAAGCTGCCGTGTTTGTTGATGGTAGCCCCAATGACCTGGTCCCCTACTTTTTTGTCCACGGGTATGCTTTCCCCGGTCAACATAGATTCGTCTACAGCGGAATATCCTTCTTTGATGACACCATCCACAGGGATTTTTTCCCCGGGACGTACCAGAATCAGATCACCTACTACTACTTCTTCAATGGGTATATCAAGTTCTTGGCCATCCCGGATGACCCGGGCCGTTTTAGCTTGCAGCCCCATCAATTTTTTGATGGCTTCCGACGTTTTGCCCTTAGCAATGGCCTCTAAAAGTTTGCCTAAAATAATCAGCGTAATGATAATGGCCGAGGTTTCGTAGTAGACGTGCATTTCCCCGATTTGTTCTCCCCAGAAAGTGACCACTAAGCTGAAGAAATAGGCTGCCGAGGTACCCAGTGCTACCAGGACTGCCATGTTGGCACTGCGGTTTTTTAGGGCATAATAGCCATCTTTATAAAACTGTGCGCCGGCAATGAATTGGATGGGTGTAGCCAAAGCTAATTGGAAATACCTGTTAAATAATATTTCCGGAGCCCAGGCCCATTTGAAGAGTTCAGCAAACATATAAAAGGCCAGGGGGAAGGAGAGAACGGCGGAAAAAATGAAGTAAGCTTTCTGTCTTTTAATTTCTCTTTCTCGAGCTTCCCGTTCTTTGTCTACATCTAATTTGTCATCGACCATTTCAGCCTTGTATCCCAACTTTTCAATGGCCTGTTTAAAGTCCTGAACCCCGATAGTGCCAGAGAAATAGGCTATGGAGGCCTTTTCTGTAGCCAGGTTTACCGTTGCCTTGGTAACCCCCGGTAAGGAATTCAGTTTTCTTTCAATCTTAGCCGCACAGGCCGCACAGGTCATACCAATAATTTTTAAGTCAACCTTATCTGAGACTAAGGTATAACCCAGATCAGCAATTTTTTTGTTAAAATCATCTACACCTACTTGTTGAGGGTCATACTCTATAGTAGCTTTCTCCAGGGCTAAATTTACGTTAGCGCCGGTTACACCTTTCATTTTACCCAGCGCTCGTTCGATCTTGGCAGCGCAGGCTGCACAGGTCATACCCTGTATTTTAAAACTGGTCTTTTCCATAATTGTTCACCTTCCTTATCTTTGACCCATCCCAGTTATAGCATGAGATGAGCATCACTATTTAATGCATGAATTAAGCATAACAGAAAAAATTGTAAAATCTATAATCAAATTTTGAACAAATTGTAAAGTTACTCATATTATGAAAAATAATTTAACGTCAAGCAAAATCATTATTATCATAAGTTTAATAGACAGTGAATAAAAAGGCATGTGCGCTCCAACACATGCCTCCAAAATGGGGAGGATTTTTCTTATTTAATGGCAGCTTTTTTGATTTTTATTATTTTCTTCTGAAGATTCGGAGCTTCTCCTGTTTCCATGATTCCCGTGGGAATGCCCACCATGACCACCGCAGCAGCCACCGCGTCTCATCATGAAGAACATGAGCAGACCTAAAGCCAGATAAGGTAAATAAGCTTGTAATTGTTCCATGATCACGACCTCCTTTAAGTTTCATCACGAAAGATTCCAGCTAAAGCTAACAATCTTACCAGGTTACTGACCGCCATAAAAGCAGCGGCTACATAGGTGAGGGCAGCAGCATTTAAAACGGCATCCAAAGATCGGAATTCAAAAGGTGTTACCAGGTTGTTCTCTTCTAACATGGCCAGAGCCCTGTGACTGGCATTATATTCTACCGGCAAGGTTATAAGCTGAAACGCTACTACGCCGATAAAGGCAAAAACACCAATTTTGATGAGAGACGGTATAGTCATAATCAGCCCTAAGAAGAGCAAGGGAAAAGCCAGGGAGGAACCAATCTGGGCAACGGGGATCAGAGAATTTCGCAGGTTTAGCGGCAGATATCCCCGGCTGTGTTGAACAGCATGGCCAACTTCGTGGGCGGCCACCCCCAGGCTGGTTACAGAAGCAGTACTATACACCTGGGGTGAAAGTCTCACTACACCCTCTCTCGGGTCGTAATGATCCCCCATAGGGGATTCGGTCATTTCTATCTGTATGTGGTCTAAGCCATATATATGGAGAAGACTCTGAGCCGCTTCCGCACCGGTAAGACCTGCCATATTCCTTTCCTGGGCATACCGTTCAAATACACTTCTCACCCGGTTCTGGGCATAGAAGGCCAGGATCATGGCGGGAATCAAGATTAAAAAAGTTGAGTCGAAAAAGAATGGAAACATCTTTTATCCCTCCTTTATGGAGTTAAATATTTTTTCTCCCAGACAAGTTCACGTTTGGCAGCACCACCATAATTTTCGATAACCAATTTGATACCATCAAGGTTTTGTAAGTTGAAACCGGTGTCTTTAAAATGTAGATTGCCGACGATATGGTGACCATCCCCGCTTACTTGTTCCCATTCGGATATGGAGGAAAGGAGATTTCCTTTGGCATCATAAAGTTTGGCATATTGATTTAAAGGATACCTGGCTAGATCTACCGAATGGGTATTAAGGAAAACAATAAAAGTCAAATTACCTTTTTTCCCTTGGCCTATGGGATTGGCGTATGTTGCCGATACAGCCACTGCTCCTTCTTCATTCACACGCTCTAAATCTTTTGAACTAATCTTACCGCTTGGGTTTTCCTTTTTCCCAACCTCACCCGGTGTAGGTGAAGAACTTACATTTTGCACGTTATTTTTTTGGTCATTACCTGCTTTGGCACTACAGCCGGCGGCTAAAACAACTGCCGCGATTAAAATAACCAGTACGCTGATTCCTCTTTTATTCATTTCATCCACCTCAAACTATTTTTAACGTAAGGATAACATGAAGTCGTGTCTAAACTGTTATCAATTTGTGTACAAATTATGAAGGTTTTTGGAGAAAACTCCCTAACAGTAATCTTCATAAAATTTTCACGATTCCCCAACAGATTTGTCAAGATTAAATAATATAATTTACATACTCACATAATTAGTTTGGAGTGATTGGTTTGTCCTCTGAATTCAAAAATATCCTCTCCATCATCCTCTTTGGTGATAACAAGGAGCATAAAGACGATGATGTAAATTTGCCAAAACTTCTCAATCTCTTAAAGGAGCAGGAGAACAAAACCAAGTATTATTTGGAGAAACTTGACCACTACATAATTCAATTACGTGATGATCAGTTTGCCGGAAATATACCTGAAGCACAAAAACTGTTTATGGCAGAACAAATTGCTTATCTGGAAAAACAAAAACTCACTTTAATCCAGGATTTGGAGAACTTATTATTATGGAAAGAAAGACTAAATTATTATCTTCTTACGACCAAAATAAACTCTATACACCTGGATAACCTGGACCTGGAGCTGAGATTACTCCAAATAAATAATCTAAAATAATTGATAAAGTGATTTAGAAAGCCCACCTTTACATAATATTTAGGTGGGCTTCCATAATTTTTTGGGGACATTCCTGTCCCTGAGACAGACCCGAACTTCAGCAGGTGTGTCTCCTTTCCTTTTACTCAACAGGAGATGCCTTCTGTTCCTTAGCCTTATTGTTATCTTCACCATGGCAGTTTTGACCTTTATCGCGCATACCAAACATCATGAGAACATGCATGAGGGGACAGGCCAGGAGAAAGAGCCAGGTAAGATTGGCACCGCCGAATGAACTCTTGAACTGGGGCGCAAAAAAGATAAGAGCTACAATAGGAAGCAGGCAGCATAACATCATCAAAAGACCGTGTAAGGGACCATGATTTTTGTGATTCATAATTAAATTCCTCCTTCAACATTCTTCTAAGAATTTTATTATTACATACCGATAGGAAGCTTAAAGGGTAACAGTTTAGCGGTAAAGGCAGTTAATAAGGTGAACTTATCAAGCATAATTAAGACGCCCATTCCCAGCATAATCAAACCTAAGACTAGATTGACTGTTTTTTCTACCCGCCAGGTCCTGTGAATGGCTTTGATAATTTTGTCCATATAAAGACTGGCCAGTAGATAAGGTATGGCTAAACCGGTAGAGAAGAAGAACATGACCGTCATACCGCTGGAAATAGACCCTAAAGAACCTGCCATGATCAGGATAGAGTAGAGGACTGGACCAATGCAGTGAGAGCAGGCTACAGCGAAAACAATACCGATGCCAAATGCCTTTAAATAACTTGCTTTTCCTTTTCCCTCAGCACCGGGTATCTTGCAGTGGTCAGGACCTTTCTTGCCTATAAGGCCAAGGATATTTAAGGCCAATAGAATTACGGCTGCTCCCCCGATGAAGTTTAAGACCTGTTTGTATTCCTTTAATAACTTAGAAAAGGCTCCGGCTGCACCACCGGCCAGTGTAAAGATAATAGTAAAGGCTAACACAAACATGAGGGTTTTAAGGAATATTTCCTTTTTCAATTCTTTGTTATCCGGGAGGTTGCGCAATTCTTTCAAGGACAGACCGGTAATAAAGGTAAAATAACCCGACAGCATAGGGATGATACAGGGTGAAACAAAAGAGACGATCCCTGCCAGAAATGATAGTAAATAAAGACTCATAGAAATCCTCCGTTTTCTTTTTCCTGACCATAGTTTAGTACAAATAAGTGTCTAAACTTTTATCAATTTGTGAAAGAACTATGAACTTTATATGTTCACAATATCTTCACACTTTGATGAAAGTTTGTACACTTCTTTTTTGTAAAATAAAGACCATGACGCCCAACGGTTAAAAGGAGGTAATACATTTTGAAAGAACTCTTTTCTTTCGGTCATATATCCATCTATTTTTTCGGTGTGACAGTAGCTCTCGGTGCCTTAGCGGGCATCCTCTTGGCTTCGCGTGAAGCAAAAAAACAGGGTATCCCTGAGGATCCCTTTTTTGATGTCCTCTTATATACCCTGTTAGGTGGTTTCCTGGGAGCGCGTTTAGTCTATATACTGGCCTATGACTCATCCTACTACTTTGCCAACCCTTTAGAAATCATTTTTATCAATAATGGGGGGCTTTCTATCCACGGGGGTATCCTGGGAGGCGTTTTCTCCGGTATCTGGCGCATCAAAAAACACCAGCTTTCACTCTGGCAGATTGCGGATATAATTGCTCCCGCTCTAATCCTGGGACAAGCCATCGGCCGTATTGGCTGCGATGTTTTCGGTATCCCCATGGCAGAACCCTATTTCTGGGGAGTAAAGGTGAACGGTATACTGGTCCATCCTGCCCAGGTGTATGAATTAATCCTTGACTATCTTCTTTTTGCCTACCTGTGGCTTAGACGAACCTCTGCCTCTTATCAGGGACAGATCTTTGTCCATTATCTCATTGGTTTTTCCATAATCAGAGGAATCGTAGAATTCTTCCGGTTTAATCCCACGGTTTTTGGTTTCTTATCCGTTTCTCACCTCTTAAGTATTGTTGGTATCATAGCAGGTCTTATCTTGGCGGCATATCTTAAGAAGACTTATCCCTTGGAAAAAAATAAGGAAAAGAGCGCTTCACCTCTAAGCACTCTGCTTTTCACTGCTCTTCTGATTATCGTATCAACAGCCATCTATTATTTTGTTCAAGGATAGGAACGGGGAATGATAATGCAGCAGAAAAAATCTATCGTCCTTCACTTTTCCGTCTTTCTTGTTGGTTTTACCCTCTTCATGTTTGAGATTACCCTAACCCGCCTTTTTTCCGCCCTCATGTGGTATCACTTTGTCTTTTTCGCTATCTCCCTGGCCATGTTAGGCTGGGCTGTAGGCGGAGTCTATGCTCATAGATGGTTGAAAAGCCTGGAGGAATCGCCTTTTAATGAAGATGCTCTACCCATAAAGAAACAGCGTCTACTGGCTGCTCTCGCCGCGAGTATTCTGTTGGCCATCCTCTTCATGTATAAGGTTCCTTTTAACTTCTCCCTGGTTTTCCTCTATACCTTAACCAGTGCCCTCCCTTTCATCTTGGGGGGCTATTACCTCTCCCTGGTATTTAAAGAAAATGCCCAAAACAGCAACACCATTTACTTTGCTGACCTTCTAGGCTCAGCCTGTGGCAGCTTTCTCATTATTCTTTTCTTAAATAACTTTAGCCTCATCAGGATTAGTATAATTTTAAGTTTGGTAGTCCTATTGGTTTTTTCCTTCAACCTTACCACACGTAAAAAGAAAATATTAGCAAGCAGTCTGACGGCAGTGATGTTAATATTGACTGTTGCCGGCGGCGCTTTCTTAGATTCTTTTGCCAAAGATTTTACTGCTTATAAAGGGAATCCCAAAACCCTGGGAGCCCTGTCGGAGAAAAATCCCCGCATCGTTTTTACCACCTGGAATTCCCTGGCCCGTACTGACGTGGTGGAAACAGATGACATTAAGTATAAGACAGTGCTGGTAGATGGTGGCGCTACTTCCCGGATGATCGCCTTTAACGGTGATCCCTGGGAAGTGGCATACCTAACCCAGGAAGTAGGTTATTTCCCCTTTGCCCTTGGCGCCAAGAACTCGGCCCTTTTAATAGGTCCCGGTGGCGGAAAGGATATTCTGCTGGCCCATTTGGGCGGTATCCACGATATTACGGCTGTAGAAATTAACCCCGGTACGGTGAAAGCAGCAGAGTATTTCAAGGGCTATAACGGCAATATCTACGGTTTTGCAGGAACAAAGGTATTTGTAGAAGACGGCCGCAGTTTTATTACCCGCGACAACAACAAGTATGATGTCATCTTCCTTTCCCTGGTGATGACACAGGCCTCGGAGACCCTTGGTTATGCTCTCTCCGAAAACTATATCTATACTAAAGAAGCTTTTAATGCCTACTTGAACCACCTGACACCTGATGGTACCCTGGCTTTTGTCCTGCACGGCAAAGAGGACCTGCAGAAAGCCTTGGCCACTGTGCTCAAAGTCCTTGAGGAGCGTGGGGTACCCCAGGAAAAAGCTTCCCAGTACCTGGCGGTTATTAACAGTTCATACCGTGATGGGAAGACCCATGCCCATGACAACAGTATCATGTACCCTCTCTTAATGGTAAAAAATTCGCCTTTTACCAAAGAAGAAAGCCAGCAGCTTCAAGCTATGGCGACTCTGTCTAACCAGCCCATTATTCATCTACCTTTAGTTATGGATAATTCAGAGGCAATTATTCCTCCCGCCAAAGACTTACCATCTTATATAGTAACCGATAATAATCCTTTCTTTTATAATCCCGGTAAAGGAGTTCCTCTGCCTATCTTGTTAATCCTGGTAGCCGTATATTTAGTTGGTGCCCGTTTCTTTAAGCCCTGGTTGGAGATAAAGGAATCGCCAGTCCGCTATGTACGAAACTATTTTTCTCTCATTGGCGTGGCCTTTATGCTCATCGAAATTCCTCTCTTACAAAAACTGATTTTACTCTTCGGTCATCCAACCCTGACTTTCTCCACAGTTATAGCTATCTTGCTTTTTGCGACAGGGCTTGGCAGCCTGTTCAGTAAAACCCTGACCAGAAAAATTCCTCTTCCGGTTATTGGTTTAATGATTTTCCTCTACACCGGCGTTCTCTATCTTGCCCTTCCCGGTTTTATTGCCTATTTCCAAGGGGCTACCCTGGGGCTTAAAGTAATTTCTACTTCGGCTCTCCTGCTGCCTCTGGGCATCCTCATGGGTATCCCTTTTCCTACCGGTATTCGCTGGGCAGAAGAACAGGATATGAGTGAAATGATACCAATTATCTGGGGTATTAATGGCTGGATGTCAGTGGTAGGTTCTGTACTGTCTCTGGTCCTGGCCATGTCCTTGGGCTATAACTTTACACTTTTAACCGGAGCAGGCCTATATTTGGCTTTTACTTTCCACACCCGCAAGGGTTCTTTCAGAGAATAAATATAAACCGTTGGCCAGTGGCCTCCTTGCTTACGCGTTGTCTTCCCGTTGGTTAGGTGCTAGGGTTTCTTTCAACCCATCGGCTCAGTAAACATGCCGGGCGCACCGAAAAAAATTGGCGGACATCCGCCAATTTTTAGAGATTATTTACCATGTCTTCAAGCTCATTTAATCTTTGCCGTTGCGCGGCCACCTTTTGTTCAGCGATTTTAGTTTCCAGTTTGGTTTCCAATTCCTTTAGCTGCTCAAGGGTCTTATGAATCTCTTGGATTTTGACTTCGATATCAGCAGCTTGTTCCGCAAAGTCCTGTCGTTTTTCCAGGTGGGCCCTGGCTGCTCTTTCATCTGTGCTGATCATTTCTTTGGCCAGCAATTCTTCCTGCTCCATCTTTTTTCTTAGTTCAGCTTGCGCATTCTGCAAATTCTGCAAGATGAGTAAAGTTTCTTCCCGCGCCTTGTGCAATTCCATTTTTTTGTTCTCAAAGAGAACGGACTTATCCTCCCTGGAAACCTTCGAGTCCCTTGATGAGCTTACTCTTTCTTTTAGGGATTGACGTAACTCCCATAAATCATCCAGGGTAAACCTGCCCTTCTTTAATTGTTCCAGATACTCATCGTACATGCCAGAAGTAATCATGCCACTGGCATACATTTTTTGCAGTTCCTTTTTTATTAAACGATAATCTGAGGACCTGTCCTCAAACTCTTCATTCCGTCTATATCGTCCAGGTTCAGGGAAAAACATACCTCCGCCACAACCAAAAAGAGGGAATCCTCCCCAACCTCTACCACCGCATCCCATCCTCTTAAACCTCCTAACTTTTATTAGCCATTTGAGCTTTTAACCTCTTAAGATCCTCTTCCACAGCAGCGTCCTTACTTAATTTGGCTAAACGCTGTTCAACATCGTTTTCCTGAAGGGGCAAGATTTCTTCCACAACCCCCTCTTCCAGAAGGTGATCAATAGCCTGTACCCTGGCTTCTGTATGTTTGATTTTAGCTTCCGCCCTTTCTACGATCTCTGCCACGTTTTGAGATTCCTTACCCAGAGAAGTTAAAATTTCTTTTACCTTTAATTGGGCTTGGGAAGCATCATATACAGCTTTAAGCTCTTCTTTTTTTGCACGGAACAGTTCAATCTTATGTCGCATTTCCTTTTGGTTTTTCGTGATAATAGTCAATTTTTCTTCTAGTGCCGTAATTTGTTTAGCGAGAACTTGTGTCCTTTCTTCTTCCTGATGTTTTTTATTCAACGCTTCCCGGGCTAATTCTTCCTGCCCCATAGTTAACGCTTTCTGGGCTAATTCCTCATAATTCTTAGCATTAGCCAGGTTAGAATCCCGCTGTATTTCCAGTTTCCGTTTGGCAGTGGCAACTTCCACGGTATGTCTGGTCATATCCTTTAAACTTTGTTCCATCTGGCTAATACTGTAATCAAGCATTTCCTTCGGGTTCTCCACCGCATCTAAGCCTTTCTCCATTTTGGCTCCTAAAATTGCCTTAATTCTGGTTAACAATCCCACACAACTCACCCCTTAAAATTTGTACTAAATTTATCTTACCTGAAAGTTTTGAATTAACTTTGAAGCAATTGTGTATATTTAATGAACTTTTTAACAAAGGACAAACACCTCTAAACACAGTAGAGTCAGAAAAGAAAAAAACGCAGGCATCAAGGGCCTGCGGCATTAGCTGAGAAGAACTTGTTTTCTTTCATTGTACTCTTCCAGAGAAATTTCCCCCGCGGCATAACGTATCTTCAACTGCTCAAGAGCAACATTGCCAGGGGTGTTTTTTTCTGTTTTTTTATTGTGGAACAACTGGATTAAACCATAACCTGCCAGGAAAATACCTGCGATGATAACACCCCACCACAGCAACATGAAAAACCACATACCAAAACTCATCATTCCATAACCCATCATGTTTATCATCCTCCAATAAAAGCGTTAAATTCTTTTTGACCTGTTAAGGCTATTATACAAAGGCTTTGTGTTGGACCTTTGACTAAATTGTGTAGAAACTATGAACTTTACGATAAGAATTTATTCTTGTTTCTATCTTCACAATATCTCCAAAATACAAACACACTTTCTTCACAATTTGTTCACTCTTTATTCACGTTTAATTACTATACTGACTATACCATTTGTTAATTCTTATATAAGGAAAGAAAGGAGGAAAACAGATGTTAAAAATTTTTACAGACAAAAGAACGGTACCTTTTTGGACCCTCCTGAGGATCTGGCTAGGAATCCAATGGCTGACAGCAAGTCTCGGTAAACTTGGTAACCCCGTTTGGACAGGAGAAAAAGCAGGGGTTGCTATTACAGGTTTTTTTAAGAATACTTTAACTCTTGCAAGTGGTAGCAAACCCGCCGTTCAGGGATGGTACGCAGCTTTTATTGAAAAATTTGCTTTACCCAATGCAAAAATTTTTAGTTATCTGATACCAATCGGTGAATTTGCAGTTGGTTTAGGCTTAATTGTTGGGGGATTGACTACCATCGCTTTACTTGGCGGTGCCTTCATGAACCTGAATTTCATGTTAGCTGGAACTACCAGTACTAACCCAATCTTATACACCGCAGCAATTTTACTCCTGGCTGCTGGGACAAATGCCCGGACATGGGGAGTAGATTCAATCATTGCTAAATATTTATTTACTAATAAGAAGCCTAAAGATAAACTGCAAGCTACTACGGCATAACAGAATAATTGTTTAAAAAGAAACCCAATAAAAGGGTTTCTTTTTTATGCACTTTTTTCACTCACCCCAGATTCCCTTTTCCCACTATATTCGAAAACTTGCCATAAAGATTATGGCAAAAAATTAGCACCAGGTCACCGGTGCCAGTACTGATAAACTATTTAATATATGAGGTTAAGCCACATTTTCACCGCGGAAGTGCTTATGAGCAGGGCCAGTAATACTTTAAGAATTTTTACGGGAACGATTTTGCTCACTTTTCCTCCCAGGTAAGCCCCGGGAAGAGCTCCTATAATGATGGCAAATGCTAAATCCCAGGGAATTTGACCTGTCAAGGCCTTACCAATAAAACCTGAGAGAGCGGAAAAAAAGACTATACCTAGTGAACTGCCGATAGTTATTCTCAGGGGTATCTTCAAAAGATACAGCATAATGGGAACTAAGAGAAAGGCGCCTCCGGCTCCTATCAGTCCCGACAGCACCCCGATGATTGCGGCACAGGTTACTGAAAGTGGTCTATTAATCATTACTTCCTGGTTTTCACTAGCTTCTTTCCTGGGAATAAACATTACCACTGCAGCTAATAAGGCTAAAGCAGCAAACACAAATTGTAAAACTTCCTCAGATACATATTTGGCTCCCAACCCACCTGCAAAAGAGCCGATAGCTATACTTGTCCCCATCCAGACTACCAAGGACCTGTTAAAAAGGTTATGAGACTTATGTACCCAGGCCGCTGTCCCTGCAGCCACCAGTACCTGGACAATGGTTACCCCTGCGACAGCTTGCAGGCTTAATTTTTCCAGCCCCAGTATAGGCGGCACGTAGTAAAGCAAAGGTATCATGATCACCGCACCGCCTATACCGGCCAGCCCTGCGATAAAGGCTCCTGCCATGCCCAGCATGGACACTACGAGAACCAGATTACTTGTCATAATCGTTACTTCTCCCAAACCTTAAGCTGCCAGCCTGGTCCTTTCAACTTCTCCGCCGATATCAATATAACCCTCAATCCCGTCTCTTAACGTCCAGGTCTGGTATCCCAGCAGGTTTAATAAGGAACTGGTTTGGGCGGCAGTAAATCCGGTATTACAGATGAGGATTATCTTTTGGTCTTTCGGTATTCTCTCCAAATTAGCGCCAATTTCCCTAAAGGGAATGTTAATGGACCCGGCTATTCTGAAAGCATTAAATTTTTCCCGTTCCCTGATGTCCAAAAGTATGTAACCTTTCAGTTGCCCCTTAATATTCATTTCCTCAAACTTGACTAAATCAATACCGTACTTATCCTGGGGAATTCCTTGAAAATACTCCTTAACTAAATTCATCATCTCGATCCTCTCCTTTGTTTTAGTGTTTTTAGTTGTCTTCATTATAAAATCTAAATTTGTCCATTCTAGGAAGCAGGAAAGGATAATTATTTAACAATTTATGACCATAGTTCAAGAAAATTATGTCTAAAGTATGAAGACGTTTTCCTGGTAAAAAAAATTTCTAAATATGTATTAGTTATCTTAGTAATGCACACACTAACCTCCGGAGGTGATAATTAAAATGACAGCTCCCAAAATGCAGGTAAAATGCGGTGTAGACAACTGCCATTTCTGGAAAGATCAATACTGTACTGCTGAAGCCTTAGAAGTTAATACCCAAGGTGACGGCAGAGCACAAACCAGTGACGGAACCTGCTGCACCACTTTTAAACCAAGGTAAAGATAAGAATGGATACATCAATAGATAGACCGCTGGTACCATATCCAGCGGTCTATCTATTGATTAGTTTTTTGCTGACTTTTTCTCTAAAGCTTCCCACCCATGCGTTCAATGGTTTCAATCAGTCTTTCACCTTTTCTACCCTCTTTTGCACAGTTGACAGAATTATCCTCTTTCTATATAGGGTTTAACCTGCCCAACCAAACCTACATCAACATAAAAAACTCTACAACGATTGTTGTAGAGCCTAATATAGCCAACTTGTTAGGTAATTTTATTTAAAGCTTGATCTATAACCGATATACCGGAAAGAAAGGCAAGCTTCATTAAATTATTTAAAATATGTCGAATTTTCTTTCTTAGGTAAATTTGCCCAACTGCCTGTGCAACATATGTTACTTTTTTAGGGGGTTAAAAATGATTGAGCATAATGAACCTGGACTGATAGCCAACTTAGGAATAAAAGAACTGTTAGATGCCCTTCCTTTTTATGTTTTATTAGTAGACGAGAAACATCATATACTCCTGGCTAATAAAGCAGTGACATCTCAGTTTGGACTTGAGCTTGCAGATATCGTTGGAGGTTATTGCCCCAGAATTATACACGGTTCCGATGAACCTATCCCCCATTGTCCATTGGAGGATGCTGTAAAAAGCGGGCACCCCATGGAACGTGAATATTTTGATCCAAAATATAATAAGTGGTTTGCTTCGGCCATTTACCCGTCAGGCTGCAAGGCTGCAGATGGCAGAACCATATATATTCACATGACCCATGACATTACTTTGCGTAAACAAGCCGAAGAAAAACTTAAATTAAACATAGATAAAATGCAAAGGATAATAAACGCCGGTATCCAGGCCTTAACCACCATAGTTGAAAAAAGAGATCCCTATACGGCAGGACACCAGTTTCATGTTAGTAAGCTAGCTCATAGTATTGCTGTGGAAATGGGCTTGCCCCGGGAGCAAGCTGAAGGAATCCGGGTAAGTGGACTAGTCCATGATATAGGTAAAATCGCCGTCCCCATAGAAATCTTGAGTAAACCGGGAAAAATAAGTGAGCATGAATTAAATATCATCAGGACCCACCCTCAGGTAGGGTACAACATTTTGAAAGAAATCGAGTTCCCCTGGCCCGTAGCCCAAATTGTGCTGGAACATCATGAAAGACTGGATGGTAGTGGTTATCCCCAAGGATTAGCTGGGGACAGTATTATGCTTGAGGCCAGAATTATCAGTGTAGCCGATGTAGTCGAAGCCATGTCCTCCCACCGTCCTTACCGGCCTACCCTCGGTATTGACAAGGCATTAGAGGAAATTTCCCTTAATAAAGGAATATTATATGATCCCCTGGTAGTAGATACTTGC
>JAIHAN010000049.1 GCA_020054815.1 Peptococcaceae bacterium
GTTGTGCGCTTCATATATATTTCCTAGAAATCATCGCTCCTGCGATGCGATGTAAGACAACCGACTAACTTCATGCGAAAGCCTCTGGGGGACAATAGCATGTCGGTAAAGTCAGGATTAGACAGCAATTGCTGTCGAGTAGCCTGGCGAGTCAGGCCATATATGGTAAAGCCTGTGGGCTGCTTCCGGGTCTGTGGCTGTGGAGCGCTGCCGGATGTAAACACCGGCATCAATGGGTATACCCAATATTGAAAGGATTGGTTATAAGCAGGCCCATTGACGCACCTGCGATAAGCAGGGTAACGACCAACCGGATACCTACGTATGGAGACACTATATGGAGCTGTCAAACGTGACCTGCCTAAGTGCCGTTCTCGGTATATGGCAGAGAGCCCTAATAGTAGCCTAACGGCCTTCTGTAATGGAAGGCACACGGTGAAGGGGGGCAGTATTCCAAGTTCCAATTTTGAGAGGAGTTGCTTTGAATGGAGCAATCAAAACTCGTGGAAAGATTGGAAGGTTATCGCCGTCGAAACAACGCCGACCATTGCTATGTCAACGGTGACCTTTACCGGTTGTTCTACAACAGAGACCTGTACATCATCGCTTACAACTCCGTCAAGTCCAACGACGGCGCAGAAACCTCCGGCGCTGATGGCACCTCCCTGCACGGCTTCTGCGAGGAATGGATTACGGAACTTATCGCTTCCATGCGCGACGAGTCCTACCACCCTCAGCCAAACAAAACAACGATGATACCTAAACGCAATGGTAAAATGCGCAAGCTCAGCTTTCCAAACGGAAAGGACAAGCTCGTTCAGGAGGCAATCCGCATTATCCTGGAGTGCATCTACAAACCCACCTTCTCGAACCTTTCTCACGGCTTCCGGCCAAAACGATCCACTCAAAGCGCCATAGCTGAGGTGGAGACGTGGAGAGGTACGATTTGGTTTATCGAGGGTGACATCTCCGCCTGCTTTGATGAAATTGACCATCGCACACTTGAAACGATACTCCGCGAGCGTATCAGCGACGAACGTTTCATCCGGCTTATCAATAAGATACTCAAGGCCGGCTACTTCGACATGCAGCACATTTACCACGGAACCAAAACCGGAAACGCACAGGGCTCCTGTTGCAGCCCCATACTCTGCAACATCTATCTCGATAAGCTGGACAGATTTATGGAAAACATTATCGAGACAGACACCACAGGTGACTACCGCAGGCAAAACCCTGACTACGCCAAGGCAAGATACCAATACAAAAAGGCGGTCAGAAATGGTAGCGACCCGAAAACCATCAAGCACCTGAAGCGTAAAATGGAAAACCTCCCATCCTGTGACAGATACGACCCCAATTTCCGCAGAGTGAAGTATGTGCGATACGCCGACGATTTTCTGATTGGTCTGATTGCTCCCAAGGTCTATTTCAGTTGACTTGAAGCAGAAAATCAAGGAGTTCCTGAAAAACGAACTCTGCCTAAGGTTGAGCGACGAGAAAACCAAAATCACACATGCCGCAGATAATGACGTGACCTTTCTCGGATATATCATCCGCAAGGGCTCTGTCAAACACAGCAAATTTCAAACCAACCCTTTTGACTCAACAATCCGTATTTACATGAATACGGATTGTATCCTGAAAAAGCTACGTGAAAATGGTATGTGTTCAGGCAATGGCTATCCCATTGGTATCACTCGCCTCCTTAGAGAACCTCCGGAAGAAATCATCAAGTACGGCAACCAGGTACTTCGTGGACTCCTGACTCAACAGCGTGGCTGCGCCAACTTCCATATGGGTGCGCGCATCCAATACATCGTACAGTTTTCAATAGCTAAAACTCTGGCGCGCAAATTCGACATCAGCATAAAGAAAGTGTTCGCCCGGTACGGCAGGGTTCTCATGGTCAATTACAAAAACGCCAAGGGCAAAACCTGCTCAGTCAGTTTGGCACTGTACAAATCTTTTGCGAGACAAAAGGACTTCTTCTCCAAAATCAAGTTGGCAGTTAAATCGTTCTTCTTACCCATGTACAGCTTGAGGGACCCGCTTGCCCGTGTCTGTTACATCTGCGGCAATCCGCATTCCAATGTCAGCATGTATCACAGGAAAGCGAAGAAGAAGCTCGACAAGCCCTATTCACCAATTGTCACTGTCATGCTGGACATCAACCGGCGTCAGCTACCCCTTTGCGCACACTGTTTTGCCAATGTCGAAGCTGACAGGTTTCAGCTTAATCAGCTTAAACGACGATAACTAATTTGGAATATGGAGAGCCGTATGCGGTGAAAGCCGCTCGTACGGTTCTGGAAGGGGCGGGTTACTTTGCTAATCCGCCTATTTCATAGTAATTTGCTGTACAGAAATTAACCATGTGTCCGGTTAAGTTAGAATTAATATTAGCTAGGTGATAAGATCCCCATAGATCATTATTTACAGGCCACTTTCTTTTCCAGTAAACTCACTAACCCCCCTTCCTGAATCATTTCCAGGATGTGTTGGGGTAAAGCAGTAAACTGGTATGTTTTTCCTTGGGTTATGTTTAAAACCTTCCCTTCCAGAAGCTGTATCTCCAGTTCATCCCCAGCGTTAATATCTTCTACTTCAGGCAGTTCCACCACAGGTAAGCCAATATTGATACAGTTGCGGTAAAAAATTCGGGCAAAGAAGTCGGCCACAACAGCACCTACACCAGCATATTTCAGGGCAATGGGAGCTGTTTCCCTACTGGAACCGGAACCAAAATTTTTACCTGCAACCACGATATCCCCCGGTTTTACCTTCCGGCTGAAACCAGGATCGACTCCCTCCATGGCATGGGCAGCAATCTCTGTATAGGAAAGTTCCATGTATTGTCCTGGTGAAATTATATCTGTATTGATGTTGTCGCCGTACTTATGGACGCGACCCCGGATGATATATTGGCTCATAACAATCAGCCCCCCTTAAAAAATTCGCGCGGGTCGGCGATACGACCTTCTATGGCAGATACTGCCGCCGTAGCGGGAGATGATAAATAAACCTCAGACTCCTTACTTCCCATCCGGCCAATAAAATTCCGGTTGGTCGTAGAAAGACATTTTTCACCGGATGCCAGTGCTCCTGAATGCAAGCCTAAGCACGCACCGCAGCTGGGGGCCAGGATCATCGCTCCGGCTTCCGCCAGCGTATCCAGGATTCCTGCTTTAGAGGCCTTTAGCCAGACATCATGGGATGCCGGAGAGACCATTAACCTGCACTGAGAGGAAACTTTACGGTTTTTTAATAAACTTGCAGTCACCGCCAAATCATGAAGCCTTCCGCCTGTACAGGAACCGATATAGATCTGGTCAATCTTAGTACCTACTACCTCTGTCACATCTTTTACATTATCCACTTCGTGGGGACAAGCCACTTGTGGGGTAAGCTTTGCGGCATCATAAGAGAGTTCCCGGCTGTACACTGCATCCACGTCGCTGTACAATGGTTCGTAGTCGGTTTTGCCGACAGCCTTTAGATAATCAAAGATTTTTTGATCTGGTGCCATGAGCCCTGTTTTAGCCCCGGCTTCCACCGCCATATTAGTAATACACATACGTTCATCCACCGGCATTTCACTGATGGCACTGCCTACAAATTCCATCACTTTATAGGTAGCACCGGCATGACCAATATCCCCAATAGACTTTAAGATTACATCTTTGGCCATTACGCCCTTAGGCAATTTCCCTTTCCAATTGAATTTAATGGTTTCCGGCACACGCAGCCAAATCTCCCCTGTAACCAATACGCCCAGCATCTCTGTAGAACCGATACCCGTACCGAAACAGCCAAAAGCCCCGGCGGTACAGGTATGAGAATCTGTACCAACCATAAGAGTGCCGGGTAGGGAAAAACCTTTCTCCGCTAAAAGCTGGTGGCAGGGACCCATGCCCTCGAAATAATTATCAACGCCCGCTTCCCGGGCCCAGTTGCGGCTAAAAGCCACAATACCGGCCTGTTTAGCATTGGCAGCAGGAGTATAATGATCAGCCACCACTACTGTCTTCGACGTATCCCAGACGGGACAGCCCAAACGCTTCAGTTCATCTGCAATATGCACCCGGGGACCCAGGATGTCTGTCATCATAGCACAATCTACTTTAGCCATCACGATTTCTCCTGGTGAAACCTTTGCCATTCCTGCCTTCCGGGCCAGAATCTTTTCTGCCAGGGTCATTCCCACTGAAAACCTCACCCCTTCTTCAGTTATCTCTATTTTCCACCCTAAAGTGTATTTAAAGGACTCCGCGGTTCATCCTATCATCAATAAATGCAACATTCATGCCAACCAAAAATACCGTAAATTAAGAAAATTAAAAGAGCATTGTGTTTCAAATGCCCTTTCCGGAGAAAAAATGAAACATATTCGATTCATGTCGGGAAGACTATTTTGTGCTTCTCCATAAAGTAGTCCTGCTGATTCCCAGTTTTTCCGCAATCTTGCTTTTATTATCAGGAAAAACTAATTCAAGTTTTTCTAATAACTCGCTGGATATTTCTTTCCCTTTTATTTTATCAGTTGAATGATAGTTAAATTGCCGCAAAAGATCATTCACCAGTTTATCCTCGCCAATGGAAGTCACCAGCAGTTCCCTGATTAAATAATTGTTAAGCCTAATGGTGTTATTAAAAAGAACAGCAAAGCGTTCCACAACATTTTGGAGCTCCCGGATGTTCCCGGGCCAAGAATACAATGTTAATACAGGGAGTATAGGTTCAATCATGTCTTCGCTAAATTGATTTATATTAAGATGTTTTTTTAGAAACCGCAAAAACAGGTCCCGAATATCTTCTTTACGCTGCCGGAGCGCCGGAATTGTCAATTGCAACACATTTAACCTGTAATAGAGGTCATCCCGAAACTCAAAAGGCATCTTTTCTTCCAGTTTTTTATTAGTGGCTGCAATAATCCTGGTGTCAACCGGAATTACAGCATCGCCCCCTATCCTAATTACTTCTTTTTCTTGTATCACCCTAAGCAGCCGGGCCTGTAAAGCCAGAGAAATTTCGCCGATTTCATCTAAAAAGATGGTCCCCTTATGGGCCAGTTCAAAGAGCCCAACTTTGCCTCCTTTACGGCTCCCTGTAAAGGCCCCCTCTTCATACCCAAAGAGTTCGCTTTCCAGGAGATTTTCGGGTAAAGCTGCACAATTGATGGCCACAAAAGGGCCATTCTGCCTGAAGCTGTAATTATGAATACTCTGGGCAAAGATTTCTTTACCTACACCTGTCTCACCATAAATAAGAATGTTGGAGTTGGTTTTGGCATAAATCTTAGCGTTTTCAATAATAGACTGTATAATTTTAGATTTTCCTATAATATCTGAAAAATTAGCCTTCGCCGAGAAGCCCTTCAATTTGTTTAATAGACGAATTTTATGTTCCGTTCTTTGAATATCGGAAACCTTTTGGAAAGTGGCTACGGAACCGAATATTTTCCCGCCATTTTCGATGGGAACCCGGTTTATGACTATTTCTATGCCATTTACCTGTTCAACACTTTCTATTTGCGGCATCCCCGTTTTTAAAACATCATCCATACTAAGTTCCGGCAGGACAACTTTTAAAGATTTCCCCAAAACTTGCTGGGACCCTAAATCAAGTATTCTCTGAGCAGAAGGGTTGTAGATAATAACCTGACCACCAGCATCCGTGGCAATAACACCACTCAAGGAAAAATCAAGAATAGCCTGAGATATTTTTGACTTCTCTCTTTCCTTGCGTAATGCCATGGCTACGTTTTTTGCCTCTTTGATAGTGGAGATAATAGCATCTTCGCCAGGATAGATTAAAACGGTGCCTAGACCCAATTTTGTGGCAATCTCAATAGATAAACTGGCGCCAATAACAACCTCAATGTTGGACGATAAGAGTTTTTGTTCCAGCTCATCTGTATCATGAAAAATGACAGGGACAATTTTGACCCCGGACATTTTCTCCAACTTATTTAAGTTGAAAGAGATGGGGTATTTGTAGCTGACTATCCCCACAACTTTTCCAAGCTCTTTAGCTTTTAATAAAGCCTCTAAATAATCCAGACCTGTCAAGTGTATTCTTAACACAGGATATTGTGTGGCTTGCATAATCGTTTCAGCATTGGCCCCACCACCCACAAATATCTCAGTGCCCTCTGTAAAGGCTTCCTTAACTTTCTCTATTAAATTTTCCATTAAACCCTCGATAAGGACAACCTCTATCGAGTCATCGTTGATTTTATTAATGGCACTCCGAGCCAAGGCATCCAGATGCTTATAGGTCAAGCAGCCAATCTTGATTTTCTCCATGTTTGATCCCTCCCGGGATTGCTCTCTTAGTTAAATTTTATCATGAAAAATCACCCTTGAGGGTGATTCACGAAGATTTTGCTTATAAAACTGTGCAAACATTAACCATATGGCCCGTCAACTCCGGCATAATTTTGGCCTTAACCAGCTTGGCTGTTTCTAATAATTTTCCTAGATCAATGCTGGTTTTTACATTCATTCTTTCCAACATGTTGACAAGGTCTTCTGTCGCTATATTCCCGGCGGCACCGGGAGCGAAGGGACAGCCACCCAGGCCGCCGATAGCCGCCTCAAACTTTGTCATACCATTCTGTAAAGCCACTAAAACATTGGCTAAACCCATACCCCTGGTATCATGAAAATGCAGGCTAAAGTCCACTTGAGGATAACGTTTTAAGACCTCCTTGAGCAGGCTGTCAGTCTGCCAGGGATTGGCCACACCTATGGTATCGCAAAGACAAATTTCTTCCACTTCTAAAGACAAGCCCTGTTCGATCATCTTAACCACCTGCTCAACAGGGATATCCCCCAGAAACGGGCAGCCAAAGGCAGTAGCTATATCTAATTTTATTTTCATATTAGGGAGCGACTCTTTTAACTTTGCCAGTTCCCCAAAGGATTCTTCGATGGTCCTCCGCACATTTTCCATGTTGTGCTTCTCGCTGGCAGATATGACATAAGTAATTTCCTTTATCCCTGCGTTCCAGGCCGCAACGGCTCCGGTTAAATTAGGCACCAAAGCGTTCAATTCAATACTTGCTTTTTTTTCTAGAAGACTAGCAACTATATCTTTTGCATCCTGCATCTGGGGGATAGCTTTGGGCGAAACAAAGGAAGTAACTTCTATTTTTTGAATATTGGCTGCGATTAAGGATTCTATAACTTCTAACTTCACATCTGTAGGGATCCACTGCTTAATGTTTTGAAAACCGTCGCGGGGCCCTACCTCTACGATCATCACACTTTCTGGCAATTCCATATTAATACCACTCCTAAATTACTCCTTTTTCCTTAAGAGATTTAAGCTGTTCTTCCGGGATATTCAATTCCTCTCCGTATACTTCCTGGTTATGCTGTCCAAGAAGAGGCGACGGTTTCTTGAAGGAGACTTTGGTGTCGCTGAACTTCAAATGAGAGCCTGTTATCTTTAGTTTACCGGCAATGGGGTGTTCAATATCTACAAACATTTCTCTGGCTCCGGCAATATGGGGATCCTTGACCACTCTTTCTATAGTATTAATAGGTGCAGCGGGAACCCCTGCCTCCAACAACAGATCCACCACTTCATCCACTGACTTGGTTAGGGTCCATTCCTCAATAATGGGTTTCAGTTCAGCATGTCTTTGTACACGCTTGGGATTCTTATCGAAACGCTCGTCCTTGCAGAGTTCGGGTTTATCCATAACCTTACACAGTATTTCAAAGAGTTTGTCATTACCACAACCGATAACCAGGCTTCCGTCGCTGGCTCTGAAAGAATCATAGGGATAAACAGATTCATAGCGATTGCCGATACGCTCAGGATTCTTTCCTGATACTAGATAAATCTGATTAATAATCTCTAGGCTGGCTACTACAGAATCAACCAAGGCCACATCCACTTTCTGTCCCTTTCCGGTGGTATCCCTGTTCTTTAAAGCAGCCAGCACGGCTACAGTGATGGAAAGACCCGCCAGTACATCACCCATGGCTGTACCTGTCCTGGTCGGCTCACCGCCTGGCCATCCGGTAGTACTCATCAACCCTCCCATGGCTTGACCGATGATATCATAACCGGCCCTGTATTTATAAGGTCCGTAGTGGCCAAATCCTGAGACACAAGCATAGATTATCCCTGGGTTCACTTTGGCCAGATCCTCATAGCCTAATCCTAATTTCTCCATAGTACCAGGCCGATAATTTTCAACAACAATATCCGCTTTTTTTACCAATTCCAGAAAAATTGCTTTACCCTCGGGGTGTTTTAAATTGAGAGTAACTCCCCTCTTGTTTCTATTTAAATTCATATAATAAGCGCTTTCCCCATTGACAAAGGGACCAAACTGCCTGCTGTCATCACCTTTTTTCGGTTCCTCGATTTTAATGACATCAGCTCCCATATCAGCCATCATCATAGTACAGAATGGTCCGGCTAAAACCCGGGTTAAATCAAGAACTTTTACACCTGTTAATGCGCCTCTAGACATACATTCTCTCCCCTCTTGACTATAAATTATTTTTGCCACTATACGGAATAGGATATGATTACTTGCCTTTTTTAATATTGCAAGGATTGTGCCAAAAAAAAATAATTGATAAATAGGGTATTAGTTTAAATGTCATGTTTCATTTCTCTTTTTATCAAGCATATTGAAACATATCGAATCTTTTAAAGCAAAAGATGATTGAGTATAACCTCCTCAACCATCTTTACCCTAATTTTCTATTTTACCAGTTTAGGTGCATTCAGAAGAATTTCCCTGGCTTCCCTGACTATGGTTTCAATGATTTCCTGCACAGGAAGAATTTTGGTAATGGGGGTGAGGCTTTGCCCTGCCTGGACGAGCCCATTGACAACATCACCTTCCACGGCGGCCAGGCGATTGGTCCCGGTAGCCAGCCTGTCCAGCTCTTCCTGGGGCGCTCCGGCCCGTTCCAAAGCCAGGTACTTTTCCGTAAACTCATTTTTTAAGCCTCGCACACCGTGTCCCCGGGAATACCCGGTCACTACCGAATCAGTATCTACGGCTTCCAACAAACGCTTCTTAAAGTTGGGGTGGGCCTGACACTCTTTGGAAGCCAGGAAACGTGTCCCCATTTGAATCCCTTCTCCTCCCATGATGAGAGCTGCGGCTAAACCACGGCCGTCCACAATACCCCCGGCCACAACGACAGGAATTTTTACTGCCGGAATAACCTGAGTCATCAAGGCCATGGTGGTTAGGGTCCCAATGTGTCCCCCTGCTTCCATGCCTTCAATGATGATGGCATCGGCGCCGTTTTCCTCTACCCGTTTGGCCAGTTTTACGTTGGGGATTACAGGCAAGACTTTGATTCCTGCTTTATGGAGCTTTTCAATATAAGGTACGGGGTTTCCCGCTCCCAGGGTAACAAAGCTCACGCCTTCCTCACACACTACATCGATGATTTCTTCTTTGTTTTTCCAAAGCAGGGCAATATTGACCCCAAAGGGTTTGTCGGTCATGGCTTTAACTTTTCTGATTTCCTCTCTTACCCAGGCAATGTCACGCCCGCCGGTGGCAATGACCCCGGCGCCGCCGGCCTGGGAAACGGCCCCGGCTAAGGTAGCCTCGGAGATCCAGGCCATACCCCCTTGAATAATGGGATATTCAATCCCCAAAAGTTCAGTCAATCTCGTTTTCATAGTACCCTCCTGTTGTTACTTTTATTGTTATTTATATGGCTTAGATTTTACCAAAAATAGCTTTACTAAGCAATTTTTGCTCAATTAAACCGAACGTGTGTTTGTATTTTTCTTTTATTCTTGTTATACTAAAGGTAAAGATGATAAAAACAACCCCCGGGAAGTGATTGCTAATGGATATAGACAAGCTGGCCCTGTTGGGTGCCGCCGCAAAATATGATATCTGCGCTTCCACCTCTTCCGGCGTAAGTAAAGTAAAAAATCCCCTCATGGGCAGTCCCGTAGCCTCGGGTATCTGTCATTCCTTTACCCCCGACGGGCGCTGTGTCTCCCTTCTCAAAGTCCTCATGACCAATGAGTGTCAAAAAGACTGCAGTTACTGCGCCAACCGAGTTCAAAGGGATATTGAACGAACAAGCTTTACCGCCCCCGAACTTAGCAAAATCTTTATTGAACTCTACCGGCGCAACTATGTGGAAGGCCTTTTCTTAAGTTCCGGAATTAAACAGAGTACTACCCAGTCTATGGAAGAAATGATCAAAACCGCAGAAATCTTACGGGAAAAGTATCGTTTTGGCGGGTACATACATTTAAAAATTCTGCCGGGGAGTTCTCCTGATCTCATCGCCCAGGCTGTTAAACTGGCCAACCGGGTTTCCCTGAACCTGGAAGTTCCTAACGAGAATCGCCTCCAGGCCATCAGCAAAACGAAAAATTACCATAAAGAGTTGTTAACTCCCCTCAAAGCTATTGCCGCTGATTTGCCCTATAACCCTGGAACAACCCAGACTACCCAGTTTATTGTGGGGGCGGCCCAGGAATCGGACCAGGAAATCCTCACCACCGTTATGTCTCTCTACAAGGATTACAGGGTAAAACGCTCCTATTTCAGCGCTTTTCAGCCTGTGCCCCAGACACCCCTGGAAAATCTTAAACCTGTACCCCTCAAACGGGAAAACCGTCTCTACCAGGCGGAATTTCTTTTCCGCCTGTATAAATTCACCCTGGATGATTTGGTATTTGACCCCACGGGTAATCTGGATTTGACCCTGGACCCCAAGCTGATGTTCGCCGTTAAAAACCCCCAGCTTTTTCCGATGGAGATTAACCGGGCCAGTTTTTATGACCTCTTGCGCGTTCCCGGTATTGGCCCCAAATCGGCCCGGCGCCTCCTGGTTGTACGCCGCCGGCATCGTTTTACTTCCCTGGAAGAGTTAAAAAATGTGGGTGTGGTCATCAAACGGGCCAGCCCCTTCATCACCATCAACGGGAAAAAACAGGGGGATTTAAACTGGCTGTACAATCCCCAGCCCCAGAAATTTACCCAGCTCAGCTTCTGGTAGGAGGCACAAAAAATGATGATACAGTATTCTCCCCAGGTTCCTTCTCTAATTAAGGGAACTTTACTGGCTTATCTCCATAAAACCGGCTGCCGGGTGAAGGCTGCCCATCCCTCACAAAATACCTTATTTGACAGCAACGAGTCCCTGGATGCCGATACTTTTAGCCTGGATGCCCTCATCACCCAGGTGTTAACTATTTATGCCAAAGATGTATCCTGGCTCAAGAAGCAGGCGGCATCCCCCCTGTATCAACGACTCTTTTACGCCCTGCGCCATTCTACACCGCAAAAATATGTCATTATGGAAAAGGCCCTGCTCGAGGCTTATGAAAAGGGCCTGGAGTACTGCCTGAGCAATGTTTCTTCCTCCTGCCGGAGACTGGCTCTTCTGGCCCGGGAAGTACACCATGAAGTCCATCGTATGTTAGGGTTTATCCGGTTTTCCGCCCTGGACGAGGAGACTCTCGTGGCACGCCCCAAACTATACCATGATACGGCAGACCTTATCCTAAAAAGATTTGCCCCCCGTTATCCCCACTATAAAGTGGTTCTTGTCCTGGACACACAGGCACTCTGCTTCTATCAGGGCAAAATTTTCTCTCTTGACGCCCGTCCTTTCCGGGAATTTCTCGCAAAAAAGGATGACTACAGCACCCTCTGGGAGCAATACTACAAATCACAGTATATCGAGGACCGCAAAAATATCCGCCTGGCCCAAAAAGTCATTCCCCAGAAATACTGGGACTGGTTGCAGGAAGGTAATATTTTATCTGAGGAAAAAAAGAAATTGACTTGATTTTATATAGGGCATATACAAAGAAACGTATATGCTTCTTTCATTGGATAAAATTGAAAATACTTTATCCCAGCATGCAGGAGAAAATATGTCCCCCCGGGTATATAATAATAGGAGACTAATCATGTGATATTTAAACATGCCTTAACACAAAATTTTTATTTGCGCAACACATCTTTGTTACGCTATCCCTAAGTAAACCTAGAAGAGGGTGATATTATCCAAGCTGTCGTAAGCTTTTCTCCTCAACTGGTTTTCCACAATACCAGGCAGGAAGTGCTCACTTTCACGGAGATGTTCGCGCGCATCCTCAACTTTATTAGAGAAGACCCCCGCAGTTCCTACCGCATTGCCATTGGCACCGATTCCCAGGTAAGAAGCAAAACCTTTTTTGTTACCGGTATTCTGGTACACCGGGTAGGCAAAGGAGCCCTGGGGTTTTTAAGAGAAGTGGTAGTCCCTCGCAACATCAAATCACTTCGGGAGAAAATCAGCCTGGAAACAGCTTTTACCCAGGAAATCGCCTATATGTTTACGCCCGGCCATATCGATATGATTTTAGACGTGATTACGGCCAACGGCCACCAGGATGTCCAGCTGGATTTGGAAATACATTTAGATATTGGTCCCCATGGTCCCACCAAAGAATTAATCAAAGAAATGGTGAGCCGGGTGACAGGCCTGGGTTTTGACGTAAAGATTAAGCCTTACGCCACAGCCGCCACCAGCTTGGCCAACAGGTATACTAAATAGTTGGTAGTTGATAGTTGGTAGTTGGTAGTAACCTAATATAAAAACCCTGGAACAGTTGTACAGTACTGTTTCCAGGGTTTTGTTTTATAAGTTAGCCTTCCCGCGCCAGGCCTCTGCTAAAGCCTTGCTTGCTTCTTTAGGATCAGGCTGGCCCAAAATGGCCGAGATGACGGCAATTCCGTCTACGCCCGTTTCCCGTACTTTAGGGATCCTGGCCAAATCAATGCCGCCAATGGCCACAACGGGGATTTTTACACTCTCTTTAATAGCTTGCAGCCCGGTGAGCCCAATGGGTTCTCCCGCATCGGCCTTGCTCCCAGTAGGGTAGACAGGTCCCGAGCCTAGGTAGTCAGCTCCTTCCTCCTGCCCCCGGAGGGCTTCGGTGACATTGCCGGCAGAATAGCCCAGGATTTTGTCAGGTCCTAAGAGGCGCCGCGCCGTCGCTAAAGGCAAATCATCTTCGCCCACATGAAGACCGTCAGCATCTACGGCCAGCATAATGTCCAGGCGGTCATTGATAATGAGGGGAATCCGGTATTTTCGTGTTAAATCCTTCATGTGCAGGGCAAGGGTATAGAAGTCGCGGGAAGAAATACTTTTTTCCCGCAGCTGTACTAAGGTGACACCACCCCGGATGGCCTCTTCTACAGCCTGGAGCAGATCTCGACCCTTGAGAATGACCCGGTCCGTTACCAGGTAAAGAGAATAATCTACTTTAGGCTTCACTTTTTTCGCCCCCTTAACCCCTAATAATACTTATAAAAATGGTGGGTAGGCCCTACCCCTTTGCCTATGGAAAAAGAATTAAGAATGGCACCGGTGATATACTCTTTCGCCCCCTGTACAGCTTCTTTCACCGATAATCCCCTGGCCAGGTGGGCGGCAATGGCTGAGGAATATGTACAGCCCGTCCCATGGGTATTGGTTGTAGCAATTCGTTCCTGGTCATAGTAGGTAAAACTTTCCCCATCGTAAAGTACATCCACAGCATTGCCCTGGAGATGGCCTCCCTTAACTAAAGCGCTTTTAGGGCCAAGGGCCACAATATCCCGGGCCGCTTTTTCCATATCTTCCACAGTTGTGATTTCCCTTTCCAGGATTACTTGTGCTTCATAAAGGTTGGGTGTCACCACATCGGCCACAGGAAGAAGGGTCTGGATAAGCTCCTCTTTGGCTTCGGGACGCATCAAATCATAACCGCTTTTGGAAATCATCACCGGATCCACCACAATGTTTTGGGCCTGGTATTCCTTTAGTTTTCTGGCAATGGTTTTAATGATTTCCGTGTTGGAAACCATGCCAATCTTCACTGCATCAATAACAATATCCTCATAAAGGCAGGAAATCTGTTTGGCCACCATTTCCGGCGCAATTTCCTGAACAGCAAAAACGCCCTGGGTATTTTGCGCTGTCACCGCGGTAATCACACTCATGCCGTAAGTACCTAAGGCGGCAAAGGTTTTTAAATCAGCCTGGATCCCGGCCCCGCCGCAGGAATCGGAACCGGCTATGGTCAACACTTTTCGCATAAAGACCCTCCCTTTTCACAGCTTATCTTTCCCAGGACCCAGGCCAGTACCAGGTCCGCTTCCTTAGCCGCAGCAATATTCACCCGGGGGGAAAGGGGGGGATGCCCTTCCGCCACATCACGCTTTCCATCTCCCACCAGGTAAAAGTTTTCCTTAATCTTCCTCGTCTTGATTTCATCACTGTTGCCCCAGCCTACCAGGCCGGAGGCTGCCACCAGGAGCTTTTCACTGGAAAGAAAGGTTTCTACCAGAAGTGTCTTGGCTTCCACCTTGTCAAAGGCCTCCACTATGATATCACAGGAAGAGAATAGGCTTAACACATTGGTGGTGTCTACTCGGATGACATGGGCAGTAATCTCCAGATCAGGGTTAATTCGCAACAAATTGTTTTTCAGAGCTTCCACTTTATACTGGCCCACCTGGTCCAAAAAGTAGAACTGGCGGCTGAGATTACTTAACTCTACCCGGTCAAAATCCACCAGTGTCAATCGCTTAAAACCCGAGCGTACTAAGTTAAAGGCACAGTTGGAACCCAGGCCGCCCGCTCCGGCAATACCCACATGATACCTCTGAATCAGGGCAAGATTGTCAGTTCCCAGGTAAGCAGTAAGGGCTTGTTCAAAAATATTCATAGCTTCCTCCTATAAGTGGTGCCAGTCTTTATATAGGGGCTGGTAGCCCCGGCTTACCAGCATGGCATGCATCTCCCGGACGCTGCGCTGGTCAGCAATATCAAACTGGCCTTCCGTGGCCTCTTCCAGGTGTCCCCCCACCGAGGTACACGAGCCTGCCGACATCTTGGTGACACCTAAGGGTAAGAGGTTATCACGGAACTCTGCCCGTTCCCGGGTGGAAATGGTGATGCCCGCTCTGGGCAGGAAGAGTCGTAAAGCCAAGAGAATCTGGACCAGGTCCCTGTCGCTGACTACAGAACGGGGTGCAAAATTCCCCACGTGAGGACGCAGCCTGGGCAGGGACACGCTGATTTCCGTATCCAGGTATTTATCTTGCAGGTAAGCGGCATGCAGTCCTGTGAAAAAGGCTTCCTTGCGCCAGTCCTGAAGGCCTAAGAGGGCGCCGATATTCACCGCTCTCATGCGGGCCCGGCAGGCCCGCTCCGGGGCAGCGAGACGGAAGCGATAATCCTTTTTGGGCCCGGCCAGGTGGATTTCATCATAAGTTACGGGGTCATAAACCTCCTGGTAAAGGGTGAGCCCGTCTACACCCGCTGCCACCAGTTGCCCATATTCCTCTTCCGTCAAAGGGTAAATCTCAATGGAAATGGAATCAAAATAATTTTTTAGTACACGAACACAATCCTCGATGTAAGATACGGGAGTATGATGGCGGGATTCGCCCGTTAGGATGAGAATGTGGCGTAAACCCGTCTGGGCAATGGCCCGGGCTTCTTTCTCCACTTCCTCCAGGGTAAGCTTTTTCCTGGTAATCCTGTTGGTTACATTAAAACCACAGTAAGCACACTGGTTCACACAGTAATTGGCCAGATACAGGGGTGTATATAACAGGATTACCCTGCCGAAATTCTGTACTGTCAGCTGGTGGGCCTTTTGGGCCATTCTTTCCAAATAAGGTACGGCTTGCTCCGATAACAGGTTTAAGAAATCCCTTTCAACAAGGGCCTCTTTAGCCAGTGTTCTCTCAATATCCGCCCCGGTCACACCGGCCAGGTATGAAGCAAAGGGAAATTCCTGATACTTAAGGAGTTTGTCAGCAAAACTCATTATTCTCCACCTTACTTATGCAAAAATCCCGTTAAGGGCGAAGAAGCCACAGCATATTCCTGCACGGCTCCCGGTCCCGAAAGAAACGCCATTCTTCCAGCCTGCACAGCCAGGCTGAAGGCCCGGGCCGTTTGTACGGGATCCTGGGCCGTAGCAATGGCCGTATTCACCAGCACGGCCGCCGCCCCCATTTCCATGGCTTCCGCAGCCTGAGAGGGCCGGCCTATCCCTGCATCAACAATAATAGGCACTTTGATCTCGGCAATGAGGATGCGAATCAATTCCCTGGTCATGAGGCCCCGGTTTGTGCCGATAGGGGCCCCCAGGGGCATGACTGCCGCCGCTCCCGCCTCTTCCAGCCTTTTGGCGGCCATTAGATCAGGGCTCATATAAGGAAGCACCACAAAACCTTCCTTGGCCAGTATTTCCGTAGCTCTTATGGTCTCATAGTTATCCGGCAGCAGGTATTTATTGTCGGAGATAACTTCAATTTTGACCCAGTTGCCACAGCCCGCTTCCCGGGCAATACGGGCTATCCTTACCGCTTCCCCGGCGTTACGGGCCCCTGAAGTATTGGGTAAAAGGATGCATTTCTTGTCTATGTAATTTAAGACATTATCCTGCTCGTTGGAAAAATTTACTCTTCGTAAGGCCATGGTGATGACCTGGCTGCCTGAGACAGCAATCACTTTAGGTATGATTTCATGGCTGGAAAACTTGCCGGTGCCGATAAAAAGCCTGCTTTCCAATTCCTGTCCGCCAATAATTAATTTATCTTCCATAATCTCAACCTCCTCCCACAAAACGCAGTACTTCTAATTCATCATTTTCCTTTAGCACAATCCTTTCCCATTGCTCCCGCTTTACAACCTGGCCGTTCAACTCAATGACCACACTTTCCGGCTTAAGTCCTTTGTTTAAAAGATACTCTTTAATACTGAGGGAAAAAGGAATGGTTTCTAAGCTTCCATTGACACGTATCTGCATTTCTTTGCCTCCTTCTACCAACTGCCAACTGCCAACTGCCAACTAAAAAAGCCTACCCGCAAGGGGTAAGCCCTGAAATAACCATTTCCTTCGTCTTACGCTTCCCTTCACTGGCATTATCCAACAGGTTCAAAGGGTTAAGAGTGAACACTCTTTCTCAGCCTTGCGGCACCCCTAGCATCCCAACTATTCTATTAGATTAATAATATTACTTTAATTTCTTTTTGTAAAGCTGAAACTTTTTAGTTTTTCGGCTACGGCCCGGGGATTATCAGCTAATAAAAAGCGGGACATTACAGCCACTCCTGCTACACCAAGGGGGGCTACCGCTTCAATGGTCTCTTCATCAATACCGCCGATAGCGATGATGGGGATAGATACTGCTTCTTTTAATTCCCGTAAAAAGATAAGCCCCCTGGCCTCCTGTCCCGGTTTGCACATGCTTGGGAAAATGTGGCCGGCTAAACAGTAACCGGCTCCCTCCCTTTCGGCAGTTTGCCCTTCGGCTACGGAATGAATGGATACCCCTGCAAGTTTTGCCGTTCCTAAAATCTCTCTAACTCGAGGCAACGGTAAACTGCCAAAGCTCAGGTTAACACCATGGGCATCTACTGCCAGGGCTACCTCTACACTCCTGTTGATGAAAAGTTTTTTCCCGTATTTATCGGTCAGGGCCTTAACCTGTACAGCTAAAGCATATAAATCCCGCGGCAACAGGTCTTTCTCCCGCAGCTGTACAACGTCTACGCCACCCTTGAGCGCTTCTTCGATGACCCACAATAACCTTTTCTCACCACAGAGATGCCGGTTGGTCACCAGGTGGATTTCCATTGGGCTTTCACTCCTCTCGTGGTCACTACTCGTTCCTGATGGCATTGATGGGGCTTAGACGTACAGCCCGGTTGGCGGGATA
>JAIHAN010000050.1 GCA_020054815.1 Peptococcaceae bacterium
GTTTTTAGCCTACCTATGAGGAATTGAAACCAGCCCGATGGAATATACAAGCGGGCAGCCGGTTACCAAGTTTTTAGCCTACCTATGAGGAATTGAAACCCTTTCATCTTTTCACCCCACAAAAGCAGATTTTAGTTTTTAGCCTACCTATGAGGAATTGAAACTTTGAGGAGTAAATGACTATGGATGCAGCAGTTCAAGTTTTTAGCCTACCTATGAGGAATTGAAACGGTATAATCAGTCACAAACTCCATACAGCATTCTTGGTTTTTAGCCTACCTATGAGGAATTGAAACTACCCTGGATGCCCGGAACGGGCGGCAACATAACCGGTTTTTAGCCTACCTATGAGGAATTGAAACGAGGATATGAACACCATGTTATCAGTTGGTACTTCAAGTTTTTAGCCTACCTATGAGGAATTGAAACCTGTGGTACATACAGCAGCCGACCGCCGATATTCCGAGTTTTTAGCCTACCTATGAGGAATTGAAACGCGTAGACGTGCCTTCTCGTTCGAACTCTGGGGTTTTTAGCCTACCTATGAGGAATTGAAACACTTGCGAGAGGATGGCCGCCGATGGCTAATATCAGTTTTTAGCCTACCTATGAGGAATTGAAACATGGTCACACGAATTGTACTTGATTCTACCGCATAGTTTTTAGCCTACCTATGAGGAATTGAAACTTTCTACAAGAAAACATTTCTTCTGTAGGAAGCCCCGGGTTTATAGCCTACCTATGAGGAATTGAAACTATAAATTACAAGCCTTGGCAGGAAACAGAATTTAAGGGGTTTATAGCCTACCTATGAGGAATTGAAACTTTTCTCCTACGAGCATCTATCTGGATGGTCTTCCACGTTTTTAGCCTACCTATGAGGAATTGAAACTCAGTTGAACCGACATACTCTGATGAATTAGTACCCTTGGTTTTTAGCCTACCTTTGAGGAATTGAAATGAACCAGGATTCTTGGCCCATTTATTCTTGAAGTCGGAAGCCGGTACGTGCCCTACAATATATTGGATTGTAGAGAGTCAACTATAGACCATGGCTCGGTTCAGGAAGAACACGGTTAAGTTAAGGAATTGAAACCGCCTGTGAAACCTCTTAGCCTGCTGACAAATCTGCAAATTCCATAAGCCAGGATAAAACCTCTCCACTGACAAAATCCGGTTTCTTTTGCCGGGTTTAATCTTTTCATGACTTGCGTTAAATCAGCTGGTTCAAGTCCCGGATTTATGGCTTGCGATAGTGTGGATACATTTTTTTTGTGCACTAAGAGAGGACTATATAAGGCAAATTTTTATTACCAAATCAAAAAAGTACAATCAAAGGCTATCTACAGAGTACAAGTTCTGGTCGAAATAGTAAAAAAAAGAACATGATAATTTAATTACAATGAACCTAACAGAGTTATTAAAAATACCAGAAGAGAAAGGGGACAACTGCAAGATGCCAGCTGAATTTAGCCAGCTTAGCAACTCATCACCAACCCAACGGATTCAAAAGTTGATTGATGACCTCTATTCAGTGACGCCTGAAATTGAAGCTGAGAGAGCGATCCTGCTCACCGAATCCTACAAACAGACGGAGAGTTATCCGACGATCATTCGTAGGGCAATGGCATTAGATAATATTCTGAGCAAGATGACGATAGTGATCCGTGATAACGAGCTCATCGTGGGTAATTTAACGACCAAACCCAGGGCAAGCCAGATTTTCCCTGAGTTTTCAAATAAGTGGATCGTTGACGAATTTGACACTTTAGCAAAAAGGACAGGCGATGTCTTCTTAATTTCTGAAGATACCAAGCAAAGCTTAAGGGAAGTCTTCAAGTATTGGGATGGAAAAACGACCAATGAACTTGCAACCGAGCTCATGTTCCCGGAAACAAAAGCGGCGATGGAAGCAGGAGTATTTACTGTCGGCAACTATTATTTTAATGGGGTAGGCCACATCTCTGTCGATTATGCCAAGGTGCTTGCTAAAGGGTTTAACGGGATAATCGCCGAAGCAGAGGAAGCAATGGCGAAGGCGGACAAGGCTGACCCGAACTATATCAAAAAGCATCAATTCCTGACGGCGGTAATTATTGCTGCCAAAGCAGCAATCAAATATGCCAAGCGCTTTGCTGAACTTGCCCGGAAAATGGCCGATCAAACCTTTGACGCTCAAAGAAAAACCGAACTATTGCAAATTGCACAAAACTGTGAGTGGGTACCGGCAAATCCGGCCAGGACTTTTTATGAGGCCTTGCAGTCGTTCTGGTTCGTGCAGGCCATAATTCAGATCGAGTCGAATGGACACTCCATTTCCCCGATGCGCTTTGACCAATACATGTATCCATACTATAAAAAAGATATATCCGAAGGCCGTATTACGCAAGAACAGGCGCAAGAGTTGCTCGATTGCCTGTGGGTTAAATTCAATGACGTGAATAAAGTGCGCGATGAGGCTTCAACAAAAGCCTTTGGCGGCTATCCGATGTTCCAAAATCTTATTGTCGGCGGCCAGACTGTCGACGGGGTCGACGCTACGAACGAACTTTCATTCATGTGCCTTGAAGCTACTGCCCATACCAAGTTGCCACAGCCTTCAATCTCCATACGCGTCTGGAACAAGACTCCCGATGAACTAATGTTGAAGGCTGCAGAAGTCACTAGACTAGGCTTGGGGATGCCTGCTTACTACAATGATGAGGTTATCATCCCTTCGCTGGTCCATCGCGGGCTTTCCTTGGCCGATGCCAGGGACTACGGCATTATCGGTTGTGTTGAGCCGCAAAAAGGCGGTAAAACGGAAGGCTGGCATGATGCTGCGTTCTTTAATACTGCAAAGGTACTGGAAATTACCATTAATAATGGTATGGCTAATGGCAAACAACTAGGTCCCAAAACGGGCGAATTTACTTCCTTTACCTCCTTTGAACAATTCATGGATGCTTACAGAGAGCAAATGAAATATTTTGTCAGCCTCTTAGTCAATGCTGATAACTGCGTTGATATTGCGCATGGTGAAAGAGCTCCCCTGCCTTTCTTATCGTCCATGGTTGATGATTGTATTGCTAAAGGAAAATCTCTCCAAGAGGGGGGCGCCCATTATAACTTTACAGGGCCTCAAGGGGTAGGGATTGCTAACGTGGCTGACTCCTTGATGGCTATTAAGAAATTGGTCTTTGAAGAAAAGAAAGTGACCCTTGCAGAACTGAAAGAGGCGCTGGACACGAACTTTGGTTCTTGTGAGGCACCAAAATCCAGCGCGAAACTGAATTTAGACCTGAACAACTTAACCCAGGAAGCTCTTGTGGAAGCCATCACGAAGCTTGTCCTTGAGGCTAACAAAGCTTCCCTGGAGGACTTGCAAAAGTCCGCTAACATTAAAGTTGATTTGGGGTCCAACGGGGATAAGGAATACTTGCGTCAAATGTTGGAAAACCGCGCGCCCAAATTCGGAAACGACATTGATGAAGTTGATGAGTTAGCCCGCGAAGTTGCCTTAATCTATTGTCGTGAGGTAGAAAAATACACTAATCCCCGCGGGGGCCGTTTCCAACCTGGCCTCTATCCTGTATCGGCCAATGTTCCTATGGGAGCGGTAACAGGAGCTACACCGGATGGCAGAAAAGCCGGAGAACCCCTGGCTGATGGCGTATCCCCTGTTTCAGGGAGAGATAAGAAGGGGCCCACTGCTGCTGTCAACTCCGTGGCTAAAATAGATCATCACATTGCCTCTAACGGAACGCTCTTTAACCAAAAGTTCCATCCATCCGCTCTCGCAGGGCAAACGGGGTTAGAAAATCTCTCTGCATTAGTGCGCAGTTACTTTGATCAAAAAGGTATGCATGTGCAATTTAACGTCGTCAGCCGGGAAACCTTAATTGATGCCCAGAAAAACCCGGATAAGTATAAGAATCTGGTGGTTCGTGTAGCCGGATATAGTGCACACTTCACCTCACTGGATAAATCAATTCAGGACGACATTATAAAGAGAACTGAACACTCCCTGTAATAAACAAAAGAGGAGGGGTTTGGAACAAACTCCTCCTTTCTTCTACTAGGAGGTCTAATACGGTGGAATACGAAAAGAATGCTAAAGGAATGGTCTTTGATATCCAGAGGTTTTCCGTCCATGACGGTCCTGGGATACGAAGCATCGTCTTTTTAAAGGGATGTCCGCTCTCATGCCATTGGTGCAGCAATCCGGAGTCTCAAAGGCCTGAGAAGCAAATCATGTTTATCAGTCATAACTGTATTGGCTGTGGCCGCTGTACAAGGGCCTGTCCTACAGGGGCTCTAACCTTTAACCCTTCCTTTAGTTTGGATCATGAGAAATGCCAAAGGTGTGGCAGATGCGTCGATGTCTGCTTTAGCAACGCATTAAACATGTCAGGAGAAATACAGACAGTAGAACAAGTTTTACAGGAGCTAAAAAAAGATAATCTCCACTATCGTCGTTCTGGGGGAGGAATCACCCTTTCGGGAGGGGAACCCCTGTTCCAGCCTAATTTTGCCAGGGAGTTGCTCAAGGGGTGTAAAGCCAAAGGTTGGCATACGGCTATCGAAACTACTGGATTTGCCGCGGCAAGCGTTTTAGAAAGCATTTTGCCCTGGGTGGACCTTATTTTGCTGGACATCAAGCATATGGACGGTGAAAAGCATCGCCACTATACGGGTCAACCCAATCAGGTCATTTTAAATAATGCCCGCATAATGGGGTCTTACGGCACTCCCATCATTATCAGGGTGCCTGTCATCCCGAATGTTAACGACAGTATTCGTGAAATTCAAGATATTGCTGAATTTGCCCTGAGTATTAAAGGGGTAAAGGAACTGCATCTTTTGCCGTATCACCGTTTAGGTGAGAACAAATATCAATACCTGGGCTACAATTACAAGTTAAAAGGCATTGAGCCCCACAATAAAGAGTCGATTAGGAATCTGCAAAAGGCGGTCATGGAGAAAGGCCTCGCCTGCAAGATAGGTGGATAGGTACAAATAGACGAAAGGGAAAGAAGGGGATAAACCCCTTCTTTTCTCTTTTAATCGTTTATAGCATGGCTTTGTTTAAACTTATAGGGCGGCTGCTTTTCCATCTTTAAGAAGACTTTATTAAAATAAGCAGGGTCGGAAAAACCGACTTCCACCGCAATTCGGTAGATTGGTTTATTTGTTTCCAAAAGGAGTTTTTTGGCTTTTTCTATTCTTAGTTTGGTAACGTATTCTGTAAACGTAAGGCCCACTTCTTTCTTGAAATAGCGGCTGAAATATTGGGGATTAAGATGGACGAATTCTGCGACAGTGTTGAGTTTCAATTCCTGGGCGTAATTTTTCTCAATATAATTTAAAGCATTCTTGATGATGTTTTCGCCGACGAGTTCAGTTTTAGAATTTCGGCTGCCAGGGGCATGCATGCGTTCTAAGCTCTCTATTGCCTTATCAATCGACTTTTTTAGTTCTTCTGGTTTTACCGGTTTTAAGAGATAATCGATTACACCATGTTGAATCGCTTCTTGGGCGTAGCTAAATTCGCTGTAAGCTGTGAGGATTATCGTTTTCACATGGGTTAGAAACTTAATAATGCGTTTTTGTGCTTCCAGTCCGGTAGCTTCCGGCATTCTTATGTCCATTAAAATGATGTCAGGCTGATAAAGCTTGGCGATTTCTATAGCCTCTGTTCCATTCTTGGCATCCTGCAGGATATCGATGTTAAAATACATTCTTTGAATGATTTTCCTCAAGGCTAAACGTTCGAGAGGCTCATCTTCTACAATCATCAGCTTATACATTGCATAACACCTTTCTTTAGAGGACTTTATGGGAATAGTACTCTTTTACACAAGGAATACGGATATAGACATTAGTCTCTACGTCAGGTATACTTTCGATTTTTAGTCCGTAACGATCTCCAAAGTAATGCTTGATCCGGTCATGGGTGTTTTGGAGCCCAATGCCTAAATATTGGTTTAATGTTCCGTTCATATTTTGGAGCAGGTTGAGAACCTCTGGTTTTATCCCTTTGCCATTATCACTGACTTTGATGACGATCTCATTATCAGAGACAAGTCTGCCTGTAATCTCAATCTTACCACCCTCCTTTTTCGTTTCAAGACCATGGACCATACAATTCTCCGCCAAAGGCTGCAGGATCATGGACGGAATTCGATAGTCCATGATGGCTTCGCTGATGTCAATTTCGTAGGTGATTCGATCGCTGTACCTGAGTGATTGAATAAAAAGATATCGTTTGACGTTTTCAATTTCATCTTTGATTTTGGGGAACTCTTCGATGTTTTTAAGATTGTATCTTAAAAGGTCTGACAGGTTGTATATCAACTCTTCGGTTTGAGGAGCATTTTCCATCAAAGCCATTCTTGCAATCGTGTTCAAGGTGTTGAACAAAAAATGGGGGTTTATTTGGGCCTGAATGGTTTTGAGCTCCATTTTCTTCGCCTTTTGTTCAAGTTCGAATTTTTCTTTGCTTTGTTTTAATAGTCGTTCTTGGGTTAGCCGACTCATACCCAATTGGGCAATATAACTGGCCAGGAAGACATAAAAATCAACGGAATTCTGGAGGTATTCTTGTGAAACTAACGGGATATACTGTACAGCCTCTTTCAGTTGGGACAAAGGAATGTCAAAGTCCCTCGATATTCTTTCAATATCTATTGAATCTCTTGATTTTTGCCCTTTGAGTAAGACTTGTCCACCTAATACTGACCCTAGAAAATAATTATCGATGATGATCGGGGCGACACAATCGATAAGTCCGGTGTGGCAATTATATATTCTCGGCTTTCCTTCTTGTATGGCCAAAAGCCCGGCCTGGCGATCACATGATATGCACTTCTGACGTCCCTTTTCCGAAGAACGGATACGTTTGCAAAAAGGGGTGAAATTGCTGCTCTTACCGACCGGAACCCCATACGTATCCACTGTGATGGTCGGGACACCCACAAGTTTTGCAAGTTTATCCTGAATGTCAATCAATGTGTTGACATCCACTATATCCTTCAGTTTTAAATTCTCCCAGACATTCACGGCAAGACCCCCTCCTTGCGGATTATACGACTAGCATTGGTCAATTGTGAATGTTTTTTGTGAACTATGTAACAAGATGTTATATACATAATATTATCTTTCTCTGTGGGAAAAGGCAACTCATTTTATATTTTCAAAAAATGGTATATGGAGATATATGGATTTTACTTAAATCAAAATAATACAAAGCTACAACCTTAAGATATTCCAATATTAAGTCAAAATAATTATAACGGCTCATTTCTCTATGTAATAGAATGTACATACGAAGTAATCACAAAACCTTACGGAGGTGCCTTTATGAGACAAGAAGCTTTAGGAATGATTGAAACAAGAGGATTGGTAGGAGCAGTAGAGGCTGCAGATTCTATGGTAAAGGCTGCTAACGTTACCCTGATAGGCTACGAGAAAATCGGGTCTGGATTAGTTACGGTTATGGTAAGGGGAGACGTTGGCGCTGTGAAAGCGGCTACTGATGCCGGTGTAGCGGCCGCTAAAAGGGTAGGAGAAGTAGTTTCCGTACATGTCATTCCAAGACCTCATACTGATGTAGAAAAAATGCTGCCTAAACTGGCGGAATAGTCAACGGTCTTGAGGTGGTACCATGAATGACTATCTGATCAACAAGGTTTTAGAAGAAGTCCAAAAAAGCCTGAACTCAAAAAAAACAGCTCCTGCATCTGACAGTGGCATTGAAGTTCAGGAGCAAGTAGGACAAGCCGTCTGTCTTAGCGCAGATGAGGAGAAAACAGTAGAAAAGGGTGATAACTTGCTAGAGGTGACACCGGTTACTGAATTTGTTGGAACCGCTATTGGAGATACCGTTGGTCTCGTGATTGCCAATCTGGATAATCATCTGCATCAAAAAATGGGATTAGATCCGAAATACCGTTCCGTTGGTATCGTAAGCGCAAGAACAGGGGCCGGCCCGCACATTATGGCGGCTGATGAAGCTGTCAAAGCTACCAATACGGAAATTGCCATGATTGAACTGGCCAGAGATACCAAAGGAGGGGCTGGACACGGAAGTATTATCGTCTTTGCTGCTGAAGATGTATCTGATGCGAGGAGAGCTGTTGAAGTAACATTGAAAGAGATTGACAGAACGTTCGGTGATGTCTATGCCTGCGATGCAGGGCATATCGAACTTCACTACACTGCCCGTGCAAGTTTTGCTTTAGAGAAGGCCTTTAGAGCCCCGTTAGGCAAGTCCTTCGGCATCATCGTAGGAGCTCCTGCCGCAGTCGGTCTGCTGATGGCAGATACGGCACTTAAAACTGCTAATGTGGACATAGTCAGCTATGCCAGCCCAGATAAAGGTACGGCTCACTCTAACGAAATTATCGTGAGCATAACCGGTGATTCAGGCGCGGTAAGGCAGTCTGTCATTGCGGCCAGGGAAGTGGGGCTGAATATTCTCAGGTCTATGGGACAAGATCCTGTTTCTGTTACAAAACCAAATATTTAGAACTTCGCTTTAATCGTGGGTTCAAATTGGGCCCTGATGGTATGACATTCACATGAGATAACCATATCATCAGGGTGCCTTATATCTGGAGACATAGCCCGTTAGAATTGGAGTGTTTTTTTATGAGCCAAAACGCCCTTGGACTGGTCGAAGTGATAGGCTTAACCGCAGCGATTGAGGCTGCGGATACTTGTTTAAAGTCTGCAAATGTGCAGTTGATAGGGTATGAAAAGGTAACAAAGGGCTTAGTTACCGTAAAGATTCAAGGGGATGTAGGAGCGGTAAAGGCAGCCATCGAGGCAGCCAAGTCAAGTGTAGCCCAAATAGGTACTGTGGTGTCCACTTTGATAATTCCCAGACCGGCAGCAGCTCTTCAACTTTTGGTGGAGTCAGAAACCACCATAGGCTTACAACGTGGTGACAGTAGGTCTGCGGGTGTCAGTGAGGCTGGTGGAGGGATTCCTGAGCCTGGCCGCTCTGACAAGACAGTAGATTGGAGCGATGAACCGGTTGAGGAAGGCTCTTTCCGAAGCGATGGCCCGGACGAGCCCTTGGACAAGCTGTCGGACGGGTTTGTAAAAGAGCCTTCTGATCAGTCTGTGGAGAGACCGGATAAGCCGTCGGATAAACTTGCGGATGATCCTGTGGAAAAGCCGGAAGCTGATGACCAGGTTCCAGTTAAACTGTGCTCCACGGATAGAGCGGAAATGGACGAATTTGCTTCATTGGATGTAATCAGAGCTGCAAATGATCTGGAGCAAGAAGTGGACACGACCGTCCGGATGGATAAAGGAGAGCAGGGCGAAGGCTTTACACTGCGTGAGAAAGACAGTGTATGCAATTTATGCCACGATCCACTCTGTCCGCGGGAGAAGGGGCAGCCCAGAATACTCTGTATTCATTCAAAACAGAAATGACTAAAGGATGAGCCAAAGTATGAACCTAAATGAAATGCTGGTTAAAGAAATCAGCTCCGAAGTTATCAAACGGTCGACCATCAAAGACAGAAGCTTGAGTATTCCTGTAGGCGTATCCAACAGGCATATTCATCTTACCCGAGAAGATCTGGACGTGTTATTCGGGCCTGGATATGAACTTACTGTGAAAAAGGAACTGGACCAGCCCGGACAATTTGCCGCGCAGGAAACGGTTTGTATTGCCGGCCCTAAGGGATGTTTTACCAATGTTAGAATTTTGGGCCCTTTAAGAAAATACAGCCAAATTGAAATTTCCCGAACAGACGGATACATGCTTGGTGTTAATCCGCCTGTAAGAAATTCCGGAAACACATCGGGTTCGGCCAGCCTCTGCGTAATTGGGCCTAAAGGGATGATGGTCTTCCACGAAAAAGTGATCTGCGCTAAAAGACATATCCACATGACCAAGTATGACGCTGAACGGTTCGGTGTTTGTGATGGTGACCTGGTGGATGTAGAGACTGTTGGCGCTAAACAGGTTACTTTCCATAATGTGCTGATCAGGGTGGATGAACAGGCCGGCCTGGAATTCCACATTGATCTGGATGAGGCGAACGCGGCGGAAATAAAAAACAAAGATTTAGTAAGGATAATAGGGAAAAACCAATGACCACGATGCAGAGAGTTAACTCAATTGTCAGCCAAATGCAGGCAAGAATCGACAGCGAAGTCCCTTGTGAAGTTTATGGTGAACTGAAAGTCGGTGTGGATTTAGGTACGTCAAATATCGTGATCACGGTGCTTGACCAGGAAGATCGCCCCGTTGCAGGAGCGATGCAACCTGCCAACGTGGTTAAAGATGGAATTGTTGTGGAGTACGTACAAGCGGTTTCTATTGTCAAGGGACTCAAAGAAAAACTTGAGCGGCGGCTGGACCGGGAACTTAGTTATGCTGCAACCGCTATACCGCCGGGGATTATGGAAGGCAATATTAAAGTTATTAAAAATGTGGTTGAAGCCTCCGGATTCGAAGTTGCAAATGTTGTCGAGGAGCCGGTGGCAGCTGCGAAAGTCCTGAATATCCAGGATGGTGCTGTAGTTGATATCGGGGGCGGGACGACCGGGATCTCAGTCCTGAAGGATGGAAAAGTGCTTTTTTCCACCGATGAGCCAACTGGGGGAACGCATCTCACCCTCGTGCTCGCCGGAAACTTGGGGCTAGAGTTTGAAGAGGCCGAAATGTTCAAATTAAACCCCCAAAATGAATCGATCATTTTTCCAGCGGTGCGGCCGGTGATCGAAAAAATGGCGGAAATTACGAGGAGGAGTATTAAAAATTATAACATCGATCGGATTTACTTGGTGGGTGGAGCGTGTTGTTTAAACGGAATTGAGGAAGTTTTTCAAAAGTATACTTCCATTGAAACTGTTAAACCCGACAATCCCTTGTTGGTGACACCTATCGGAATAGCCATGGCTGCCGGTTAGATTGGAGGTGGGAGCTTGTCGATCGAGACTCTGATTAAAAACTTGCTGTTGGAAATTTTGCCGCGAATGAAGAAAAAGGTCCTGATTTTCCTCACCGGAGGTACTGTGCATGCTGAAACCTTGCTTAAAGTGTTGGCGGATTTCGAATTTACAAATTATGACCTGGTCATTTCAGAGAGTGGCAGCAAAGTCCTCGACCAAGAACTTGTTCAAAAGCTGCAAGGACGCGTCCTCCAATCTATAGAAGAGGTCGATGCTTCGCTGCAGGGTGCGGGGTTTGTGTTGGTACCGGTGATGACGAGAAACACCCTGTGCAAAGTTGCAGTTGGTATTGCCGATAACTTGGTTACCACCGGAATTGCCAGAGCCATCATGATGAACAAAGAAATTATTGTTGTAAGGGACAGCTATGCTCCTGATAACCCGGTAAATATCTCAAATGGGCTTTCTCAGAATCCGGTATATAACTCAATGCTCAACAATTATGAACAAAGCCTGGAAGCTGCCGGGGTCAAATTTGTGGATTTTCCCGAATTCAAAGGCGTTGTCCAGGAAAAAATCGGCAGCTTGTTCTTGCCGGACCAGAGTCAGACGGAGCAACCAAGCGGTGAAGCACACCCCAGCCGGAGAGAAGTGATGTTAACAGGATCGATCCTTACTTTAAATGATGTAAAAAAAATTCAGCCGGGCAATTTAGTTCAGATTAAAGAGGGCACGATTATCACACCCCTTGCCAGGGATTATCTCGATATGAATAATATCAGCGTCAAGGTTAACAAGTAGGTATACAATGCAGGGAGGTAAGGTTATGGAGTTGATCGATAAGGACTTGTTGTCAATCCAGGAGGTAAGATGCCTTATTGCAAGGGCTAAAGCCGCTCAGGAGAAATTTAGGCAATACTCTCAAGAACAAATCGATAAAATTGTCAAAGCTATGGCGGAGGCAGCCGATCGGGAGGCAGTAAGGCTTGCCAAGTTAGCCAACCAAGAAACCGGTTTTGGCAAATGGGAGGATAAGGTCCTCAAAAATCGCTTTGCTTGTAAAACCGTGTATAACAGTATCAAGGATTTAAAAACCGTAGGTATTGTTAACGAGGACAGGGAAAAAAAGATTATTGAAGTGGCGGAACCGATAGGGGTAATTGCTGGCCTTATTCCTTCGACCAACCCTACATCCACAACAATTTATAAATCGCTCATCGCTTTAAAGGCCGGCAATGCCATCATCTTTTCTCCTCACCCTGCTGCAAGGAAATGTATTTTGGAGACCGCTGAGATCTTAAGTGAAGCGGCAATTGAAGCCGGAGCACCCGAAGGGATCATCGGATGCATGACTGTTCTCTCCATGCAGGGGACCGAGGAACTTTTGAAACATAAAGATGTGGGTTTGATCCTGGCAACCGGTGGAGAAGCCATGGTGAAAGCAGCTTATAGTTCGGGTACACCGGCCATAGGGGTGGGACCCGGCAATGGACCGGCCTTTATTGAGAAATCGGCAAACATCCCTCTGGCTGTTAAAAGGATAATCGACAGCAAGACCTTTGATAATGGAGTTATTTGCGCATCAGAACAATCCATTGTTGTGGAAAAAGAGATTAAGGATCAGGTTGTTGCAGAATTAAAAAAGCAGGGTGCTTACTTCCTTACACAAGAAGAATCGGATAAGCTGGGAAAATATCTGTTAAGAGGCAATGGCACCATTAATCCTCAGGTTGTGGGCAAAAGCGTGGAAAAACTTGCCGAGTTGGCCGGGCTGAATATCCCGAAAGATGCCAAGGTGCTCATTTCAGAGCAAACAACGGTGAGCAAAGATAACCCATATTCACGCGAAAAGCTTACCCCCATTTTAGGGTTTTATGTTGAAGAAAATTGGGAAAAGGCCTGTGAGCGGTGCATTGAATTGCTTGAAAATGAAGGTAAGGGTCACACTCTGATCATTCATTCCAATAACGATGAAGTCATCAAACAGTTTGCTCTGAAAAAACCCGTGTCAAGGCTCCTGGTCAATACTTGTGGTTCGTTAGGCGGAATCGGAGGTACAACAAACCTTGTACCTGCTTTGACTTTAGGTTGCGGAGCAATGGGAGGAAGCTCCACCTCGGATAATGTAGGCCCCATGAACCTTTTAAATCTTAGAAGGGTGGCGTACGGGGTAAGAGAATTAGCTGACCTGAGGGAAGACGGCTCTTCCCACGAAAGGATACAGCTATCTCAGGAATATGTTGAGAACCTGGTGAAAAGCATTTTAGAAAAATTGGCCGTGTAGATCATTATTCTTCAATATAAAGGAGTCTATTTCCATGTTTTTGGCCAAAGTGATTGGCAAGGTCATATCTACCCAAAAATGCGAGAAGTTAGTGGGTGGCAAGTTATTGGTTATCAAATCCCTGGACGAAAATAAAAATATCATTGAAGATAATGCTTTAGTGGCTGTGGATTCCGTCGGAGCAGGCATTGGGGATATTGTCCTGGTCGACTGGGGAAGCAGCATTTACGAAGACAAAAAAATTGCCGCCGACATGGCTATCGTGGGTATAGTGGATGATATTCAACTAAGTGATAATTAGTACGACGCTTAAATATCAGGCACGGAGAGAGGGTTTATATGAATAGGTTTAGTGTTAAACCGGTCGTCTATTTCAATCGAGGCGCAGTTGAATTTTTGAGTACGCTCAGTACAAGCAGGGCTTTTGTGATTACCGATCCATTCATGGTTAAATTAGGATTTACTGACCAAGTACTTGCCATCTTAAAAGCCAGGCAGATCGAATGTGCTGTATTTTCCGACATTAAACCCGATCCGCCGATTGACATCGTTGCAGCCGGGATGAAAGCGATGCTGCAGTTTAACCCGGATGTGGTGATTGCTCTGGGCGGTGGTTCAACCATTGATGCAGCTAAAAGCATCTTAGCTTTTGGTACGAACATTATGCAAACCAATGCACCGAACTATACAAAGCCGCTTTTTATCGCTGTACCCACAACCAGTGGGACCGGTTCTGAGGTAACGTCTTTTGCGGTCATCACCCGGGACGAGAAAAAAATTCCCTTAGTCGATGATAATTTGATCCCCGATATAGCAATAATTGATGCGGATTTTGTAAAAACCGTTCCTCCCCAGATAACTGCGGACACCGCTATTGATGCCTTAACCCACGCTATAGAAGCTTATGTTTCGACGGATGCATCTGATTTTTCCGATGCTTTAGCGGAAAAGGCAGTCAAAATAATATTTGACTATTTATTAAATGCTTACCACGATGGCAGTGACCTGGAGGCCCGCGAAAAATTGCATAATGCATCCTGCCTTGCAGGAATGGCTTTCACCAATGCTTCTTTAGGCATTAACCACAGTATGGCTCATGCCTTGGGAGGGATGTTTCATATCCCCCACGGTAGAGCTAATGCCATCCTTCTACCTTATGTTATCAGGTATAATGCTCAGTTGGAGAGCGGGAAGGAAACCAGGGCTGCAGTCCGCTATGCCGAATTGGCAAAACTGATAGGATTACCGGTCGCTTCAGTGACTGAAGGTGTTAACAATTTGGTTTGTGCGATCAACATACTTCTAAGGGAAACTAAAACGCCTGCCAATCTGAATGAAGCAGGGGTAGAAAAATCGGCGTTCTTAGACAAAGTAAACGATCTGGCCGAAACCGCACTTGCTGACAAATGTACCGTCACTAACCCTAGAACACCGTGTAAGGAAGAGATCGTACAACTTTATCAATTGGCTTACGGCGAATAAGAGTTCGCATTAGATTAGCGGCATTTTTATAACAATGAGTCTAATTCAAGGGAGGATTAAAATGCAAAAGCAATTATTCGGTGAATGTCTAAGTGAATTTATCGGTACATTTGCGTTAATATTTGTCGGTATAGCTTCTGTTGCTTCCTTGGTCGTCGCCGGTATTAATGTATCCTGGTGGAGTATGTCTATCTGTTGGGGGTTAGCCGTCACCTTGGGGATCTATATCTCCGGTTTCGTTTCAGGCGGACACATTAATCCGGCAGTAACCATATCCCTTGCGGTATGGAAAGGTTTTGACAAGAAAAAGGTTATTCCGTATATCATTTCCCAAGTCCTCGGGGCCTTTACAGGTGCAATCGTTGTCTATGCCTTGTATGGTGAAGGCATCCGGACATTTGAGAAAGCCCAGAATATTGTCCGTGCCTCACAGGAAGGATGGGCGAGTGCAGGTATTTTCAGTACCTTTCCTAAGCCGTACTTATCTACCTTTCAGGCGTTCATGGTTGAACTGGCAATTACGGCGTTTTTAATGCTGGTGATTCTGGCAGTAACTGATCCTAAAAACGGAGCGGCGCCAAAGGGCGGAATCCCCGCCTTAGCCATCGGGTTAACGGTTGCTATTCTGGGGTTATCCTTTGGACCGCTAACCGGATTTGCCATGAATCCGGCTCGGGACTTCGGACCCAGACTCTTCTTATTGTTAGGCGGCTGGGGAAGCAGTGCTCTTGGGCCTAACCTCTACGGTCTAATCGTGCCTATATTTGGACCGATTGTGGGGGCAATTATCGCCGGGGCTGTGTGGGAGAAATTAATTGTACCCTACTTCCCCAAATCCAGTCATGAAGTTCCGGTACAAAAGAGCCAACAAGCATAGGATAGGTTGGAAGAGACTATCTCAAATGAGGTAGTCTCTTTAAGTATGTAAATGGCATTTTTTCTTCCACCGCGCCATATGGTAGAAGCAAGGGGGGATTACCGTGAACTCGCAGGAGGAACTCGCTCTTTTACAGGAAATAAAAAAAATCGCTGTCAAGGCCAGGGAGTTTGGGCTTGACTTTTATGATACATACTTTGAAATTTGCCCCGCCGATATTTTGCATACGGTGGCTGCTTACGGGATGCCGGTGCGTTTCGGGCATTGGAGTTTCGGCAAAAGTTTTTTCAAAATCAAGAGCAAGTACGACTATAACCTGAACAGGATTTATGAGTTGGTGATTAACGCCAACCCTTGCCATGCCTTTTTGCTGGACAGCAATTCACCGGTGCAGAACAAGGCTGTAATTGCCCATGTTTTTGCCCACAGCGATTTTTTTAAGAACAACTATTATTTCAGCCATACTTCCAGGCAGATGCCGGTCTCCATGGCTGTTCACGCCGAGCGGATTACTGGCTTTGCTGACCGGTATGGGGCCAGGGAGGTAGAGATAGTCCTGGATGCGGTGTTATCCATTCAGGAACACATCAACCCTCATGTTTTTTGCCAAACAAAGGAAGGCGCTCATGATTGCGATCAGAAGGATTTGCTGCTCTGTATTGCGAAATACGGGCATTACCTGGAAGAGTGGCAGCGGGAATTAATCATGCTGGTTAGGGAAGAAATGCTTTACTTTTGGCCCCAACTGCAGACTAAGATTTTAAACGAAGGTTGGGCTACTTACTGGCATACCCGGATCATGCATACATTGCCGCTGGACTCTGCGGAAGCCGTAGAGTTTGCCAAACTCAATGCAAATATTACCATGCGCAGCGGGCCAAATTTGAACCCTTATTTAATTGGTTTCAAGCTCTTGGAACATATTGCCGCTAATTTCGGGGAGCAGCAACTGTTCAATGTAAGGGAGGCTGAAAATGACCTGTCCTTGGTGCGCAATTATTTAACCCCGGAGTTGTTAACGGAACTTGACCTCTATGTCTATCAAAGCATTGGACACGAATGGGTTGTTGTATCCACTGACCCGAAGGAAGTGAAAAAAGAGTTATTAAAAATGCTTGTTAACTGCGGTTTCCCCACAATACTCGTAGCCGATCTTGATTATCAATCCAAAGGGGAATTGTATCTGCGGCACCGGTACGAGGATGCGGAACTGGACATACCTTTTTTGGAAAAAACCTTGCCGCGGATTTATTTATTATGGGGACGCGGGGTCCATTTGGAAACGGTGGTGGATAACAGGCCGGTGGTTTTCAGTTACGATGGGAAGAAAAACAGCCGCCACTTCTTATAGGCAAAAAATTCTAGGCCAACCTTTAGTGCCCAGCAGGAATAGGGAGGAAAACGTGGAATTTATATACCTTATATAGTTTCACTCGAGGGCTAAGCGCCGCTAATATTCCCGCCTCTTTCGGCAGGCGTTAGCTTCCGGAGTGGCTTAACTGGCTGCAGAAGGGGTAAAAACATCCTGTAGCAAGTTTTGCTTTAAACGTGAAATCGGAATGTGGATAAATAAGAACCTGTGGATAAGCAATTTATTACCAATAAGTGGTTATTTCCCGCTATTAAATTCCTTTTAACTTT
>JAIHAN010000051.1 GCA_020054815.1 Peptococcaceae bacterium
ATAACTAATAACTAATAACTGATAACTAGTAACTAGTAACTGTTGAGGTGAGTCACATGCGTGTCATTTTAACGGGCGGGGGTACGGGTGGTCATATTTATCCGGCTATTGCCATCGGTCAGGCCATTTTAAAAGAATGGCCCAAAACGGAAATCCTTTTTGTGGGGACGAAAGAAGGTTTAGAAAGCAAGATCGTTCCGGAAACAGGACTGGCCCTTAAAACAGTGGATGTGGAAGGCTGGCGGCGCCAGCTGTCGTTTCAGATCTTCAAAGCAGGCTGGAAAGCGTTACTGGGGACACGCCAGGCCGCCCGCATCATTCGTGAGTTTTCGCCGCAGATAGTGATAGGGACGGGAGGGTATGTTTGCCTCCCCGTAGTATGGTCTGCCGCCAGGCAAGGTATCCCCACTGTCATCCATGAGCAGAATGCCCTGCCGGGGTTAACCAATAAATTTTTGTCCCGCTGGGTGGAAAGAATTCTTCTCACCTTTCCCGAATCGGAGAAAGCTTTTCCGCCCAAGGTGAAGAGCAAACTAAAGCTCACGGGGCTGCCCGTGAGGCCCGTGATTTTACAGACTACACGGGAAGAAGGCTTGAAGTATTTTAACTTTTCCCCCCATAAGCTGACGCTCCTGGGAGTAGGAGGGTCCAGGGGGGCCAAAAGTATTAATCAGGCTTTTGTGTATGTGTTAAAGAGGTTAGCCGCCGACTCCAGGGTTCAGGTTATCCATATCACCGGCCAAAACGGTTACGAAGAATTCATGAGAGACCTGGCTGCGGCAGGTATAGACCTGGCGAATTGTGGAAATATTACTATAAGACCCTATCTTTCCCAAATGGAGTATGCCCTGGCCTGTGCCGACCTGTGTGTCACCAGGGCGGGGGCTACTTTCCTGGCGGAGATGACGGCCAAAGGAGTACCGGCGGTTTTAATACCTTACCCTTTTGCTGCGGAAAACCACCAGGAATACAATGCCAGGGCCCTGGTCCATGCGGGGGCTGCGGAAATGATTTTAGATAAGGTTCTCACGGGACAAATACTCCTAAAATCTGTTGAAGGAATTCTTTTTGCTGAAGACAGGAGAAGGCAAATGGCCCTGGCCAGCAAAAAAGCAGGAAAACCTGACGCAACCGAGAAGATATTAAAGGTAATCAAAAGTTTAGTATAATCTAGGGTACGATCCCCGCTGCCCGCCTCCCGAATTCAGTGACAAGTACCCGGTGACCGGTTAACGATTTTCGCTATCCGTTTTCCGACACCTGAAAAACCACTAGTAACTAATAACTAGTAACTAGTAACTGGACCGGTTCACGGGTCGCGGTGATCTTTTGGTGGGGGACAAGCTTAAGGTTTAAGGGTGCCTGCCTCGTGTAACACCTTATCATTATTCTGCATATATAGTAAACTACGAGCGGGTAGGAGTATTTATTTTTTTTGCAATCAGGCAGCACAAGGAAACACGGAAGGGGATGAAAACCAGTGACGGATAAGCAATGGATGCACTTTATTGGCATCGGTGGCGCCGGAATGAGTGGTATAGCTAAGGTCTTATTGGAATTAGGATATAAAGTTTCAGGCTCTGATTTAAGCAGTTCAGAGGTCACTAAAAGATTAGAAAGCATGGGTGCCTCTATTTACCGGGGGCACCAGGAGAATAATTTAGACGAAAGAGTAGACACAGTCGTGGTATCTTCCGCCGTACCTAAAGATAATCCAGAGGTGGTGAAAGCACAACGATTAGGGATCCCAGTCATACAGAGGGCGGAAATGCTGGGACATCTGATGGATTTGCAAAAAGGCATAGCCGTAGCGGGAGCCCATGGAAAAACAACAACGACTTCCATGATCTCCCTCATATTTGAGAAGAATGGTTATGACCCCACCGTGGTGGTGGGGGGCGAACTGAACGATATAGGTGGAAATGCCAAATTAGGCACCGGAAAATACTTGGTGGCTGAAGCGGATGAGTCCGATGGTTCTTTTTTAAAACTGAAACCCACCATTACCGTGGTTACCAATGTGGAAGATGACCATTTGGATTACTACGGTACACGGGAAAACATTCAAAAAGCCTTCCGGGAATTTATCAGCCGGACGCCAAAAGAGGGCTTTTCCGTACTTTGCCTCGATGACCCAGTGCTCTCCAAAATGATTCCCCAGCTTAAGGGAGAACCCCAGATCATTACCTACGGTTTTACCCCAGAGGCTCACTTTACCGCCGTAAATATTAATTTGGATGGGATAACTACCAGCGCCACGGTGCTGCAGCAGGGAAAGGCCCTGGGAGAAATATTCCTCAACGTACCGGGGAAACATAATGTGTTGAATGCTTTAGCGACAGTAGCCGTGGGAATTAACTGCGGGCTTACCTTTCAAGAGATAGTGAATGGTCTCCAGTCTTTCCACGGGGTACAGAGACGGTTTCAACATGTTGGCCGGGTCAACGACATTCAGGTAGTAGATGACTATGCCCATCATCCCACAGAAATAAAAGCAACCTTGGCGGCGGCCAGGACCACCAGACATAAGCGTGTGGTGGCCGTCTTCCAGCCCCATCGTTTTACCCGGACCCAGCTTTTGGCCCATGAGTTCGGTACGGCTTTCACGGATTGCGATATACTGATTCTTAACGAAATCTATCCCGCTGGGGAAAAGCCTATTCCGGGCGTCAGCGCTCAGCTTATCGCCGAGCAGATCAGGGCGCAGACCCATCAGACCTTGGAATACATAGCGGATAAAAATGATATTACGAAAAGACTATTAGAGATTATACAGCCCGGTGACCTGGTCCTAACCCTGGGAGCGGGGAACATCTGGACCGTGGGTCAGGAACTGGTGTGGGCCTTGAAGGAAAAAGAAACAGCAAAAGCTTGAGGAGATAACGATGGACACAGGAGAGCTTTACCAAAAGCTAAAAGAAGCAGGCCATTTTGAGATTCGCATGAATGAACCCTTAAGTAAACATACGACCTGGCGTGTAGGCGGTCCGGCGGAAATCATGTGCCTGCCGGAATCACCGGAGGACTGTGCTGTAATTTTGAGAATAAGTTCTACATACCAGATTCCTGTTACGCTTCTCGGTTCCGGTTCCAATGTGCTGGTGTCCGACCGGGGACTCAAGGGTGTAGTTATCAAAACAAAAAAGCTTAAAACAATAGTCTGGGATGGGGTGCGGGTCACCGCAGGGGCAGGTGTATCCTTGCCTTTTTTGTCTCAGGAGGCTTATAAAAAAAGCCTGGCTGGATTGGAGTTTGCCGCAGGTATCCCGGGAACTTTAGGAGGAGCGGTCATTATGAATGCAGGGGCCCACGGCTCCTCCTTGAGTCAGGTGGTTTCCCGGGTAACCACGCTCACAGAAGAGGGAAGGTTCAAAATATATGCTAAAGAAGCACTGCAGTTTAATTACCGGAGCAGTATTTTAAAAAATAAAAAAGAGCTTGTGGTAGAAGTTGACCTAATTTTACAGACCGGTGATCCTGGGCAGATGAAAAACGCTATGGAGAAATATTTGCGGGAACGTAAGGCCAAACAGCCTCTCCACCTTCCCAATGCGGGAAGCGTGTTTAAAAATCCACCGGGGGACTCGGCAGGGCGCTTGATTGAGGCTGCGGGGGCTAAGGGCTGGCGTGTAGGGGATGCCCAAATCTCGGAAAAGCATGCTAATTTTATTGTGAATTTAGGCAAAGCCAAAGCCGCGGATATTATCCAGTTAATTGAGGAGGTGCAAAGAACAGTTCAAGAAAAATTTTCGATAACCCTGGAAACTGAAGTGATTTTCTTAGGAATTTAGGCATCTGGGGGTGAAAGATAATGGAAAAGTATGTAATTGTCGGCGGGAACAGGTTGTCAGGAACTGTGCGTGTAAGCGGTGCCAAAAATGCAGTCTTGACCATCTTACCCGCCTGTCTCCTGTCTAAGGGGGTTTGTACCATTCATGAAGTTCCCAGGCTGAGTGATGTCTTTGTCATGAAAGAGGTTCTGGAGTGCCTGGGCGCCCACGTAGAATTTACGGGTAATACTATGGTGGTGAATGCTTCGCGGATAAGCACCCTGGAAGTTCCCGAAAAATTAACGCGGATGATGCGGGCATCTAATCTGGTTATGGGGCCTCTGCTTTCCCGTTTTAAGCAGGTGAAGTTAGCTTATCCGGGCGGCTGCTCCATAGGTTCCCGGCCCATGGACCAGCATTTGCGGGGAATGAAAATCATGGGCGCTAAAGTAACCGAAAAGTATGGCTATATCGAGGCCCAGGCCACTAAGCTCACGGGAAGCGAGATCTGCCTGGATTTTCCCAGCGTAGGGGCTACGGAGAATCTCATGATGGCTGCAGTTTTAGCCGATGGTGTCACGATCATAAGAAACGCTGCCAGGGAACCGGAAATTGTGGACCTGCAAAACTTTCTAAACGGTATGGGAGCTGAAATCAGAGGTGCCGGCACAGACATCATCAAGATTCAAGGAGTTCAAGAATTAGGTTCTACCGAACATACCATTATACCGGACCGTATCGAAGCGGGAACTTTTATGGTAGCCGCAGCCATCAGCCGCGGAGATGTTTACCTTGAAAACGTAATTCCCGAGCATATTGAAGCTGTCATTGCCAAGCTGAAAGAAGCAGGTGTGGGGATAGAAGAAAAGGGCGATTGTGTCCGGGTCTTTTATCAAGGTCCTACCAGGGGTGTGGATTATAAAACAATGCCCTATCCCGGTTTTCCCACTGATATGCAGGCGCAGATCATGGCTTTGATGGCCATTTCGGAAGGCACCAGTATCGTTTCCGAAACCATTTTCGAAAACCGTTTTAAACATGTTGATGAGTTGCGTCGTATGGGTGCTGACATCCACGTGGAAAGCAGGATTGCCATTGTCAAAGGCGTGCAGCGGTTGACAGGAGCCCATGTGGAAGCATCAGACCTGCGTGCGGGGGCTGCCCTGGTGATTGCCGGTCTGGCTGCCGATGGTGCCACAATTTTGGAAAATGTTTACCATATAGACAGGGGATATGAAAGGTTTGAATTCAAATTAAGGGGGCTAGGGGCCCAAATCCTGAGAGTAAACGGGGACAGCAAGGGACCCCACAACCGGAAAGAAAAGTGAAGAAGAGGGATAAAGGCTTTGCCTTTTCTCTTTTAACCATACCTTGGACAAGTAGGGACTTTTTGCTATAATAATGTCGAATCATCCAGAGGTAGGAGAGGACAAAGTGAGACAAGTTGTACATCCTCACAACCAGGGTCATCCGCGTAGAAAAAAAAGAAACGCCGCGCCCGTTTTAGGTTTGTGGCTTTTTTTATTATTTTTGGCCATTTTATCTGGCTATTACTTTTTGAATTCAGCTTTTTTTGCTTTGCAGCAAATAGAGGTAAGAGGGAACAATGCTGTTTCTAAAGAGACAATCGTAGAGCAAAGTGGGTTGGCCCCAGGTGTCAACCTTTTTAAGATAGATACCAAGGCAGTTAGCAATAAGATTCAGATGCTTCCCAGTGTTAAGAAAGTTGAGGTCAAGCGACGGTTTCCCAGTACTTTGCTGCTTCAGATAACAGAAAGGACACCTATTGCCCTTGTGGTTAGTCCCGATGGCTTTCTCCAGATAGATGATGAAGGTGTTTACATAAAAAAGGTACAGGATTTTAAGGACCTGCACCTGCCAGTGGTGAGCGGTGTTCCTTTGGAAAATAACTTAGGACCCGGATCGCGGCTTTCGAAGCCAGGATTAAGTGCAGCCCTCCGTCTCATCCAAATGATGGACAAAGTATTAAAGGAAAACGTTACGGAAATTATCGCTCCATCCCCCCAGACCATTACCCTTAAAACCTTGCAGGGTGTGGAAATTCGTTTTGGCGAACCTGAAGAGATGGAAAGAAAGGTAAAAATCATTGAGGAACTGCTCTTACAGAACGGAGCCATTATTAACAACCAGACAGTGGAATACATTGATTTACGTTATAACACTGCGCCCGTGATCAAAAGAAAAAAATAAAAAATCGTGTACTAAAAAAAGGGAAAATTCCTTTACTTGTGGAATAAACATTAAGATACTCATGATTATGTGTTAAACTAACGAGAGTTGCAGATATAAGAAAGGGGAAAAGGTCTGATGCTGGAGTTCGAGATGGATATTCACCAGTTTGCGCAAATAAAAGTAATCGGTGTGGGTGGAGGAGGAAGCAATGCCGTTAACCGCATGATTGAAAGCGGCCTAAAAGGTGTAGAATTTATTGCTGTCAACACTGATGCCCAGGCCTTGTATCTGTCTAAAGCAGAACATAAAATCCAAATCGGTACCAAGCTTACCAGAGGGCTGGGGGCTGGTGCCAACCCGGAAATTGGACAAAAAGCGGCCGAGGAAAGCCGTGATGAGATAGTGGCAGCCTTAAAAGGTGCCGATATGGTTTTTGTTACGGCTGGAATGGGAGGGGGAACCGGTACGGGGGCGGCTCCCATTGTGGCCCAAATCGCCAAAGAGTTGGGAGCATTAACGGTAGGCGTAGTAACAAAGCCCTTTGCCTTTGAGGGACGTAAACGCTCCAGCCAGGCAGAGACAGGCACTGCTAATCTCAAGGCCAAAGTGGATACCTTAATTGTCATCCCCAACGAAAAGCTGCTTCAGGTGGTGGACAAGAACACCTCGATTAATGATGCCTTCCGTATTGCCGATGACGTTTTGCGGCAGGGTGTACAGGGTATCTCTGACCTTATTGCCGTTCCGGGATTGATCAACTTGGACTTTGCCGATGTGAAAACCATCATGCAGGAGACAGGTACCGCGCTTATGGGTATCGGGAGTTCTTCCGGTGAGAACCGTGCTGCTGTTGCGGCCAGGGCCGCCATATCCAGTCCCCTTTTGGAAACTTCCATTGAGGGGGCCCGGGGCGTGCTCTTAAATATCACGGGTGGACCCGGCTTAGGTTTATTTGAAGTCAATGAAGCCGCGGAAATTATTGCCCAGGCGGCTGACCCTGAGGCTAACATCATCTTTGGAGCCGTTATTGATGAGAATATGAAGGAAGAAGTAAGGGTCACCGTTATTGCCACGGGCTTTGACCAAAAGCATAAACAGCAGGAGCCTCTCATGGGTATGGATGTAAAACCATTCCCCGATGAACTCTACATTCCGCCTTTCTTGAGAAGAAAATAGAGGCGCGTTGCGCCTGTGACCTGTGACCTGTGATCAGTGTCCAGTTGCCAGTATATATTTATATGGATAGAATCTCCAGGAACAGCCTGGAGATTTATTTTTCTCAATGAAATCAAAGCCTTAATGAAATGACAGAAAGTCGGGTCACTGGTCACGGGTCACTGGACACAGTGTGTAAAAATATACCAGTTGGACTCGCAGAATTTGACAATTTTCTGGGAAAAGGCCAGTGTATAATGATAAAGGAGTTACACATGCCCGAGGTGATATCTTTTGGAAGAAACCGGGCTCACAGCTCATGTTTATGTGGATGTTGTTTTCCTCGTCAATTTGATTATGGATTTTTTTATTTTATGGGCTACTGGCAAAATAGGGAAAATTAGGATGAAAATGGTGAGGGTCTTCCTGGGAGCGTTGTTTGGCGCTTTTTATTCCCTGGTAATTTTTTTTCCGGAATGGCCGGCCCTTACCTCTCTTCTAGTAAAAGTCCTTTGCTCCCTGGTGATGGTTCTCATCGCCTTTGCCCCGCTCCCTTTAGGCTCATTTATCCGTTCCTTAGGGTATCTTTATTTAGTTTCCTTTGCTATGGGAGGAGCCGTCATGGGGGCCATCTATCTCACCAACAACTCTCCCGGTTACGTCCAGGCCTGGAACGGAGCAGCAGTTATCATCGGCAACATTCATTATGGCTGGCTTTCGGTGGCCATAGGCATGGCCATCCTCTTAGGGGTGGGAGGCCTGTCCTATGTGCGTAAGAACTGGCTTCAGGAAAACCTGATGAGCCAGATTATTCTTACTTTTGGCAGCGACAAAGTGATTTTGCAGGCTCTCCTCGATACCGGCAACCAGCTGGTAGATCCCTTAACACAAAAACCGGTGATTGTGGCTGAAGTGAAAGCCCTGCATGAGTTAATACCCAGGGAAGTTGTTAACATTGTTAATTCCGGTGAAGAAATTCGCCTCCCCGAATTAACCTCGTTAATAGATCCCCAGTGGTCATCCCGGCTGCGCATCATTCCTTTCAACTCGGTAGGCAGGTCCAACGGTTTAATGCTGGGATTTCGTCCCGATGCTGTGGAAATCCGGTATCATGGTAAGATGCGCAAAACGGGTGACGTTATTGTTGGCCTTGTGAATAAAAAACTTAGCAATCAGGGAAGGTATCAGGCTTTGTTACACCCTGAACTACTAGAATAGCATTCTTACGGAAGGGTGGGATGATATGCTCGTACCGGGAAAAACTTTGCATGCCAATCTTCATCTGGGGATGAAGCTCTTTGTTGTTCGCTTACTTCAGCTTTTAGGCGTGAGCGAAGATGTCTTTTATGTGGGCAGTAGTGAAGCCCTGCCGCCGCCTTTAAGTGTGGATGAAGAAAATTATCTTTTGGAACGCCTGGAGAAAGGTGAGCAGAGTGTAAAAAGCACGCTCATTGAACGTAACCTCCGCCTGGTCGTATATATTGCCAGGAAATTTGAAAATACCGGCGTAGGAATTGAGGACCTGGTTTCCATAGGGACCATTGGCCTGATTAAAGCCGTGAATACTTTTGACCCGGTAAAGAAAATCAAACTGGCCACCTATGCTTCCCGATGCATAGAAAATGAAATCCTCATGCACCTCCGTCGCAACAATAAAACCCGGACTGAGGTTTCTTTTGACGAGCCTCTTAACATTGACTGGGATGGAAATGAATTGCTGTTGTCTGATGTAATGGGCACCGAGAATGATATTATCTATAAATCTTTAGAGGAAGAGGTGGATAAAAGATTATTAAGTATGGCCATGAATAAGCTCTCCAACCGGGAAAGAAAAATCATGGATTTACGTTTTGGACTGCGGGACGGCGTGGAAAAGACCCAGAAAGAAGTAGCGGATATGCTGGGTATTTCCCAATCTTATATCTCACGCTTGGAGAAGAGGATCATCAAACGCTTGCGCAAGGAAATACAGCGTATGGAATAGTCGGCTATTGATAAGCCGATTTTTTATTGCATAAGTTATGCATAAATATTCAAAAGTGTGTATTGTAATGTATACATCAATCTGTTATCATGGTGTATAACATGGTTTAAGAGGTGGCAAAAATGAAACTTCGTAAGGCTAATCTTGCCGATGTGGAAGAGATGTTAAATTTAGTGAATAAATATGCAGAATCGGGTTTAATGCTGCCCCGCTCCCGCAATACCCTGTATGAACATATCCGGGATTTTGTGGTGGTGGAAAGGGATGAACAAATTGTAGGGACGGGAGCGCTCCATATCGTCTGGGGTGATCTAGCGGAAATCCGGGCGCTGGCTGTAGCGCCGGGATTTACGAAACAGGGGATTGGCAAGCAAATGGTAGAGTATTTTCTCCGGGAAGCCAAAGAATTAGGTATCCCTAAAGTGTTCGCTCTTACTTATCAGCCTGATTTTTTTGCCAAATGCGGCTTTGTCATCGTCAATAAAGAAAGTATGCCCCAGAAAGTATGGAAGGAGTGTATTAACTGTCCGAAATTTCCTAACTGTGACGAGATTTGTATGGAAATCAACATTGATCTTACAGTGTAGCGGCTCAAGGCCGCTTTTTTTTTTGCCATTGTCGAAAAGGTGTCGAAAAGTTTTTTTGTTTAAATTTCATAAAGGTGGTCTTAGTCTCCATCTCCCCGCTGTTTTAAACGGTATATTTGCTAGTTTTCACGGTAATAATGAAGTTAGCTTAAACTACCATGCCGGGGAGGTTGGTTCAAATGATCGTAAACAAAGTAGAGATTTGCGGTGTTAATACTTCTAAACTCCCTGTTCTTAGAAACTCAGTGATGCGTGAACTGTTTATGAAGATGCAGGAAGGTGATACTGCTGCCCGGGAGAAACTGATTAACGGAAATTTACGGCTGGTCCTCAGCGTAATTCAACGCTTTACCAACCGGGGGGAATACGTGGACGATCTTTTTCAGGTTGGCTGTATTGGACTGATGAAAGCCATTGATAATTTTGATCTAAACCAAAACGTTAAGTTTTCCACATACGCTGTCCCCATGATTATTGGAGAAATCCGAAGGTACCTGCGGGACAATAACCCCATCAGGGTAAGCCGTTCTTTGCGCGATATTGCCTATAAAGCTCTGCAGATCAGGGATAGCCTGGTCTTTAAAAACTCCCGGGAACCAACCATTAATGAGATCGCTTCTGAGTTGAACATTCCCCGGGAAGAAATAGTCTTCGCCCTTGACGCTATCCAGGAACCTATTTCGCTTTTTGAACCCATTTACCATGATGGCGGAGACCCCATTTTTGTCATGGATCAGATTGGCGATGAGAAAAACGCCGACGGCAACTGGCTGGAGAGTATCTCCGTCAAGGAAGCCTTGAGAAAATTAAACGACAGGGAAAGACTTATTCTGACGCTACGTTTTTTTGAAGGCAAAACACAAATGGAAGTAGCCGATGAAATAGGTATTTCCCAGGCCCAGGTTTCCCGCTTGGAAAAAGCCGCCCTTAATCATATGAAGAAATACATGTGAGAAGGGTGGTAGTGTGAGGAAAAAATTATTTATTCTTGCATGTTTAGCAGCTGTATTAGCTTTTGGTTTTGCCGTTAGGGATACAGACCGTCAGGAACCCCCTTATTTACGTCTCCATGTCCTCGCTCACAGTGATGAGACAAGGGACCAGGAAAAGAAGCTTGTTGTCAGGGATTTTATACTAGAAGAATTGGCTGAGCCTCTGCAAAAAGCGAACAGCCACCAGGCAGCCCTCCAATATGTTTATGAGCATCTAGATGATTTAAGGGTTAAAGCCCAGGTCCTGTTAGCCCGCGCCGGTTATCAAAAGCCGGTGCGGGTCCAGATGGTGGTGGAAAAGTACCCGGCCATGCAGTACAGAGACAAGTTTATCCCCGAGGGAGAATACTGGTCTTTAAAAGTAACTGTCGGAGAGGGCAACGGTCATAACTGGTGGTGCGTCTTATACCCGCCCCTTTGTTTCCTCGATATTAACTCAGCTGAGGCTATCCCTGTCAGTAGCGGAAACCAGGGAAAAAAGAGTGAGCCCTTCAGTATCTGGCAAAAATTTAAGAACGGTTACCGGCAGGAAATAAAAAAAATTTGGCTGGCCCAGTAGGGTTGGCCAATTTTTTTACTGTAAAAGTAATTTTATTGGCTCAAACTCATATACATGTATTGTCAAGGTGTGGGGGTGTGAGTATGCTGATTAAAATATCTGATTTGCGCGACCGTGAGATTATTAATGTTGTAGATGGCCGGCGTTTGGGCCCTATTAAAGACATTGAACTGGACTTGGAAAAGGGAAGGATTAAAGCCATTGTCTTACCAAGTCTCAGCGGGGGGAGAATATTGGGGCTCTTTGGCCGTAGTGATGATATTGTTGTGCCCTGGGAAAAAATTGTACGTATCGGGGTTGACGTTATCTTAGTGGAAGTATCAGGACAGCATGTGGAACTTCCGCCCAGGAAAGAATACGAATAGAACGTTAACCGTTAACCGTAAACAGTAAATTGTCAAACCAAAAAGGTCTTAATGTATTGGTACAATACATTAAGACCTTTTTAAATAATGCCTGTCAGGACCAATTTACTAGTAAATATTTCTTCCCTTACCATTGACAACCCTATATATAGTTGTTAGAATAAACATACACACTAGATATAGAAAAATGTTTCCTGGGTTAAGGGTTCAGTTGGACAAGACATATACTTATTTCTTCCTTCCCTGGAAAAATCCTTTGTAAAAAAGGATTATTTTTTTGATATATTATTCGCTGATTAAATAAGAAAGCGAGTGATACCAGATGCGCTGTCCTTATTGTGGGCAAAGTGATTCACGGGTCCTGGAAACCCGGTTGGCAGATGACGGCTATTCTGTACGCCGCAGGCGGGAGTGTCTTGATTGTTTAAACCGCTTTACCACCTATGAAAAGATTGATGACCTGCCCCTTTTGGTCATAAAAAAAGACGGCAGGAGAGAAGTTTTTGACCAGCGTAAAATCTTAAACGGCTTAATTAAAGCCTGTGAAAAACGACCGGTATCCCTGGATAAGCTGGAAAAACTGGCGGCAGGCATCGAGCGCAGCCTAAAAGACAGTTCTTTAAAACGGGAGGTTGCCAGTTCCGAAATAGGGGAGATGGTGATGGAACGCTTGAAAGAACTGGATGAAGTTGCTTATGTGCGTTTTGCCAGTGTATACCGGGAATTTAAAGATATATCAACCTTTTTCACAGAAATTGAAAGACTGTTGCGAAAGGGATAGGAGGGATAGTACATATGTTTACCCAGATTAAAAAACGTGATGACAGGATCGTCCCCTTTAACGAGGCCAAAATCACAGATGCTATCTTTGCCGCCGCCAAGGCGGTAGGTGGTGAAGACCGGCAAACAGCCATGGAACTGACTTTGGATGTACTGAAATACTTGAAGCAGCAGTTTAACGGCAATATTTTTTCTGTAGAGGATGTGCAGGACGCCGTTGAAAAGGTTTTAATTGAAAAAGGGCATGCCAAAACGGCCAAAGCTTATATTCTTTACAGGGAGAAACGTTCCCGCATCCGGGAGGCCCGTTCGGAAATGATGGACGCGGTAGCGGAAATCCTCCGGGAAACCAACAGGGAAAACGCCAATGTGGGGAACTCTCCTTCGGCTAAGGTCTTACAGATTTCCGAAATTGCCTCCGTCAATTACTACCTGAAACGTGTTATCCCCGAGGATGAAGCGAAAGCCCATATTGAAGGGGATATTTACATACATGACCTTTCCTGGTATGGTAAAACGCTGACCTGTTTGCAGATTCCCCTGGATCGTCTCTTGCGGGAGGGCTTTAACAACGGTCACGGTTATATCCGGTCTCCCAAAGGCATCAAGACGGCAGCAGCCCTGGCTGCCATCATCCTGCAGAGTAACCAGAACGATATGCACGGCGGGCAGTCCTTTGCTTATTTCGACCGGGACATGGCGCCTTACGTGGAATTGGAATACCAGCGTCAGGAAAAAAGCCTGAGAGAAGCCTTAGAGAAGATGGGCACGCCTGCTGACGAAGACAAAATTAAAGAACTGGCCATGGAACGCACGGAGAATGAAGTGTACCAGGCCATGGAAGGCTTTATTTATAACCTGAATACCATGCACTCCCGGGCAGGCGCCCAGGTCCCCTTCTCCAGTATTAATTTAGGCACTGATACCAGTTGGGCCGGACGTATGATCACCAAAAACTTCCTGCTGGCCTACGAAAAAGGACTGGGTAAAGGAGAAGCCCCCATTTTCCCCAACGTCTGTTTTAAGATTAAAGAAGGGGTCAATTATGAGGAAGATGATCCCAACTATGATCTCTTCAAATTAAGCATGCAAGTGGCCTGTACCCGCCTTTTCCCCAACTTCTCCTTCCAGGATTCCAGCTTTAATGCACCCTACCGGGACGAGGAAGTGGCCTATATGGGCTGCCGTACCCGGGTGATCGGCAATGTCAACGGGCCCGAAGTAACCAACGGCCGGGGTAATCTGTCCTTTACCACCATCAACCTGCCCCGCCTGGGTATAAAATCGGGCGGTGATATCACCATCTTCTGGCAGTCCCTGGATGAAATTCTAAACCTGGCTTTCAAGCAGCTGATGACGAGGTACGATATACAGAAGAAGTTAAGAGTCAAGGATTTTCCTTTCCTCATGGGCCAGAAGCTGTATCTCGACAGCGAGGATTTAAAACCTGATGACCCCATTGAAAAAGCCATTCGTCATGGTACGTTGAGTTTAGGGTTTATAGGACTGGCTGAGTGTCTCATTGCCCTGACAGGAAAACACCACGGGGAAAGCCAGGAAGCCCAGGCCTTGGGTCTCTCTATCGTCAGTTACCTGCGCCGCCGCTGTGATGAAGCCAGCAAAAAATACAAACTTAACTTCACCTTGCTTGCCACGCCTGCCGAAGGCTTAAGCGGCAAATTTACGAAAAAAGACAGGGAGCGTTTTGGCATCATTCCTCGCATCACCGATAAAGAATGGTACACGAATTCCTTCCATATTCCTGTAGACTTTGAAATCACGGCCATGGAGAAGATTGCCCTGGAAGGACCTTACCACAAGTATTGTAATGCGGGTCACATCTCTTACGTGGAACTGCCTTCTGCCCCCAAGCACAACCTGGAAGCCTTTGAAGCTCTTATCAGGGCTATGTATGAGGCTGACATGGGTTATGCCGCCGTTAACTTTCCTGTGGACATTTGTAAGGAATGCGGCTTTAACGGAGTTATTGAGACAGATACCTGCCCGAAATGCGGGTCTCAAGGCAATATCTCCCGCATCCGCCGGATTACAGGATATCTTTCCAGTCTTGAATTCTTCAATCAAAGCAAAATAGCAGAAGAGAAGAGCCGGAAAGTGCATATGAAACTCAGTTAGTTCGCAGTTCGCAGCAAGCAGTTGGCAGTAATATAAATGACAACTGTCAACAGTTCTCGTCACCGTTTCTGTACAAAGTTTTTATAGTACGGTGATTGGTAATCGGTGATCGGGTCACGGAGATCGTATTTTTGCTGGGAACTGCCAACTGCGAACAGTTTCTAACGACTTCCGTCATCCGACTTCCGAAGTCCGACTGAAAATCACTAGTAACTAGTAACTAAAACGAGGTGACCAGCATGCGGCTGTCTGGAATAATTCCTGAAAGTGTGGTGGACGGGCCCGGAGTTCGCTTTGTGGTTTTTACCCAGGGCTGTCCTCATCACTGCCCGGGCTGCCACAATCCCGAAACCTGGGATCCCTCAGGCGGTAAGGAAATGACTTTGAAAGAAATATTAAAACTCATCAAAAAGAAATTAAAAAATATCAGGGGAATCACTCTTTCGGGCGGAGACCCTTTTCTTCAAGCCGCCGAGATGGCGGCCTTAGCCCGGGAAGCCAAAAAGCTTGGCCTGGATGTGGTTACCTATACGGGCTACACCTACGAAGAACTCCTGGCTATAGACGGTCCTGGGTTTAAAGAGCTTTTGGAGGTTACCGATATCCTGGTAGACGGACCTTTTCTCATCCAGTACAGGGACATCGGCCTGGCTTACCGGGGTTCCAGCAACCAGCGGGTTATCGACCTGGCGGCCACCAGGATAAAAGGAAATCTAGTCTTGATAGCCTAAGGCTAGAAATATAGTGAAAAGAAGAAAGTCACCACATTTTGCTGTGGTGACTATTATTTTACGTAACGAAGATGTGACCTATTTCAACTTAGTAGAAGTTTAGTACTATTTTATGAAGGGTATAACTGCAGCGAAGAAAAGAGCCATACCCACGGAATACAGCATATTATCAAGAAGGGACACTTCCCAGGCACTACGTTTAGTTAAACCGGACATAACTAAAGACATGCCGGAAAAAGGTGATACTAAAACGGCCAAACCATATGCTGCCAGTAAGGCGAAAGCATAAGCCGAAAGGGATAGGCCCAGGGTATCAGCTCCAATAGAAGCCGCAATGGCGGAAGATGTAACGACAGGATGTACCCCAACTATAGCCAATACTCCCATAACTAACATGATAGCAAGTATGGCTAAAAAGGGCTGATGGATATTGTCCAGTTGTAAGAGGGAGGGTACAATTTTGCCAACACCTGTAATTTCCAAAGATTTACCAAAAAAGCCTGCGGCGGCAAAAATAATAACCTCATTCTTAAGATTAGAAAGCGTGGTAGAGTAATAGTTATGGAGTTGTTGCCTATATATAAGCAACTTATTTTGGATAAGTGCCAAAATAAGAGGAAAAATAATGGCCACAATAGGCACGATAACCAGGATATTCCAGGTGGTGAAAATAGTTAAGAATGCTACAAGACTAAGTAATGTAATAAAAATTACAGCTAATTTAGCCACTAGTCTAAAATTCATGTCTGTTCCGGCTAAGCTTACAGTTTTCTGTACCGGCTGAGGCCCAGCGAATTTAACCCGCAGCATTGTGCTAAACCAAGTACTCAAGACTATGGCTAAAGATAAAGCAAGTCCCATGGGTACAATACTGATCCAAGGAATATTTAGATAATAAAGGATAACGGCTACGGCCACATAGTTGGGCGACCAAAAAATAGCGGCCGTATTTCCCCTTGTCATGGCGATACGTAAGGTTTTTTCTTTCTGGGACGAGGTTGTGTCATTTCCAAAAAGGTTATAAATAATGGGGAAGGAGCCGAGATTTAATAAGGCAGAGAGACAGTATGTAATAAGATGAGAGAGATTACCAAAGTAGATATCATTTTTCATATACTTAGCGGAAAGAACTTTTAAAGTAGTATGGTAGTCCTCATAAGATAGGGGAAATCCTAGGAAAGGCAGGGCAATAAAAAGTGTAACCAAACCACTGTTTGCTCCTATGCTAACTATCCACTCATTTAAAGCAGCATTCTTATAAAAAAGCAGGAAAGAACCTGTTAAAAAAAGAGTTATCGATATATACCGGTTAACGGGTGTTGCCAGGAGTAATGATTGACAAACTACAATCACGAGAAGGAATGCGCTAATGGAAAATAATATGGAAGAGGAAGTAAGGGGTGCTAAAAGATATGTAATACTAAAAGCGATCATAGTTGTTTGACGTAAGTTCTTTCTTAATTGTTCCATTTTGTGTAAACCTCGCAGTTATAGGCCTTAGACAAGTGTCAAATATATACTCTTATTTAATTTTATTTTATTTACTGATTAATTTGATGCTATTATAACAAATATGGTAAAAATATAATATCCCCAGTTCGTAATCTAAGCCTAAAAATTGCTGCACTAAAAGACAGGAGTGAAACCTGCTTAATCCAGATTTAGATGGGAAGCTCGCTCAATCGCTGGAGATTGCAGGGAAAGAGTTGTAGACCCGAAAAACAAATACGGGGAACCGAATTGAGATGGGTTCCTGGAGGAAGAAATATGCTGCTGAGAATTGACCACGTAGCTTTTGTTGTTAAACAATAAAAAGCCCTCAAAGTACGATGAGAGCTTTTAAGAAATATTTATGGACGTTCTCCCCTGGACAGGATTAAATTTGCTGCTTTCTGCTGTGATTCAGCTGCCTCTTGACTTGCTT